>JBDTNG010000191.1:0-10904 GCA_039933895.1 Flavobacterium sp.
AGAGAATGGAATTACCAAAGGAGAAATTGTGAATTATTACAACGAGATAGCTGATTTGATTTTACCTTATTTGAAAAATCGCCCAGAATCTATGCATCGTTTTCCTAATGGTATTAATGAATCAGGCTTTTACCAAAAAGATGTTGATGTCAATATAATCCCGTCATGGCTTAAAACCGAAAAGATTTTTTCAGAATCTACTAATACCGAAATCGACTATCTCATTTGTAACGATAAAGCAACCTTGCTGTACATGGCCAATCTGGGTTGTATAGATTTCAATCCGTGGAATTCGACTATAAAACATCTCGATCACCCAGATTGGGTAGTTATTGATATTGATCCCGAAAAGAAGGATTTTGCAAGTGTAATAAAAACGGCACTTACTGTTAAGGAAGTATTGGATGGTTTTGAAACCGAATGCTATTGTAAGACTTCTGGTGCTTCTGGGCTTCATATTTACATTCCATTAGCAGGGTATTATCATTATGATTTAGTGAAAATATTTGCTGAACTCATAGCACATGAAGTACATTCAAAATTGCCTTACACAACTACACTCGAGCGAAGAGTCAATAAAAGAGACCACAAAATTTATATTGATTACCTTCAAAATGCAAAAGGTCAAACAGTTGCTGCGCCATATTCCGTACGTCCAATGTTAGACGCAACGGTATCAACACCTTTAGAATGGAGTGAGGTGAATTCAAAATTATCACCTTCAGAATTTACCATCAAAAATGTATTGAAAAGGTTCGAGAAAAAAGGAGATTTATGGCAATCAGTATTAGGGAAAAGAGCAGATATTGAAAGTATTATAAAAAAACTCTTCTAATGGATAACTAGTGGAATTATATAACTAAAATTGATCTTTCTATAACATTCTATCCGAAAATTTTCACTAATTTAAGGCTCAAATTTAAAACGATTGGTTTATGGAATCTAACAGGCCTTTAACGATTATTATTGTGGATGACGATTATGAGGATAGAGAACTCCTTAAATTTTTATTCAATCAGAACGAAAAATTTGAACTCATTGGATGTTTTGATTCAGGAGAGGATGTTATCGAGGAAATTATTACTAAGAAAAATATCCCCGACATCTTACTCATGGATATGTATATGCCCTTAATGTCAGGAACTGATGTAGTCATGAAATTGGAGTATAGTGCAGTTGCGCCAGAGATGAGTATATTTATTATATCTAATACGATAAACATTGTTGAGCAGGATAAACTCCTCCACAATCCATACATTAAATTCCTTACAAAGCCAACTACTCTCGTTGATATTAATGACTTGCCTGGTATTATTTTAGAAAGTCTTGATCATAAAAATAACACAAAAGTCTAAGTAGTACTAAGTTTTATAAAATGCTATAAATGTTTGAATTGTTGTATTTTAATTAAACTTTTAAGTTAGATTATAAAACATGAAAAATAAAATAACAAAAAGTAAAGTTGTTGTCGTTGGAGGTGGTTTTGCAGGTCTCAATCTGGTAAAAAAACTTACTGATAACAAGTATTTTGAAGTAACCTTAGTAGATGTAAATAATTACCACTTTTTTCCACCATTATTATACCAAGTTTCTACAGCTTTTATAGAGCCATCTAATATCAGTTATCCTTTTCGGAAATTATTCCAAGGAAGAGATAATGTTAGATTTCATATGGGTAGCCTTATAAAAATTGATAAAGAAAATCAAACAATAGAAATAGACACAGGTAATCTCACTTTTGATTATTTAGTTTTAGCAATGGGTACTGAAACCAATTTCTTTGGTAATAAAAATATTATCAGCAATGCATTGCCAATGAAGTCTATTGACGATGCTTTGAAAATTCGAAATCATATCTTATTGTGTTTGGAGAAAGCTGTACGTGCAAAGTCAACATCAGATAAAGTCAGACTGGCAAATATTGTCATAGCAGGTGGAGGGCCAACAGGTGTTGAAATGAGTGGTATGCTGGCAGAAATGGCGAGTAATATTGGCACAAAAGATTACCCAGAAGTTACTTCTAAGTTTGGGCATATTTATTTAATTGATGGAGGTTCGTCTTTGTTGGGACAAATGAGTACAAAAGCGCAACACGAAGCCTACACAGTTTTAAAAAAGTTAGGGGTTAAAATAATATTAAATACAATGGTGAATGATTTCGTAAATGAGGAAGTTTTACTTTCAAATGGAAAGAAAATCAATACTGCCACAGTTATATGGGCATCGGGAGTTCTTGCTAGAGAAGTAAATGGTTTGCCCAAAGAAACATTTACAAAAGGACGCAGAATTATAGTAGATGAAATAAATCGAGTTAAGGATTGTAGTAACATTTTTGCGATTGGAGACCAATGTTTTCAAACGGCTGATGAAAATTATACTGAAGGTCATCCACAATTAGCACAAGTGGCCATGCAACAAGGAAATTCATTAGCAGCCAACTTAAACAGACTGGCGAAACAAAAACCAACAGAGGCGTTTTCTTATTATAACAAAGGAAGTATGGCCATCATATCAAAATACAGAGCGGTTGTCGATTTACCAAGGGGTTTTTTCAAAGGTTTTTTAGCGTGGATGGCATGGTTGTTTATTCACATTTTACCACTCGTAGGTTTTGGGAATAAACTCAAACTCGCATTCAACTGGATATGGAGTTTCTTGACAAATGATCCTACATTAAGACTTATCATAAGAAGAAATAAAAATGATTAGTCTTTTTGAAAGTTAAAACAAATTACTTTCTTTTTTGATTGTGGATTCCAATTTGAATTCACTTATTGAAAATGGTTTCTATTTCAGATAAGGAAAGGGCCGACTCTTTTTCTAATTCTTGAAGTATTACTTTAATCACTTTGTCGTATTGATCACTTAGAGCCACTATCAAGTCTCCAGGTTTTACGATATCAAACGCACGAATAATAGCCTCAGTTTCTTCAGGAACAAGATCATAAGTAACCTTTCTAATTCCAGAATTGATGCCTTTTATAATTAAATCATTTATTTCATCAAGGGTTTTTCCTCTCAAACTATGTTCTTGTCTAACGATGATGTGGTCAAACATTGAAGTAGCAATTTTTGCTAATGTGATAGTATCTTCGTCTCGTCGATCACCAATTCCCGCAATGATACCAATTTTTCGTTTGAAGTTAAAGTTTTTCAAATAGTCCTTCAAAGCTAGAAAGCCATGAGGATTGTGGGCATAATCAACTAATACATTGTAGTTTTTAAATTTGAAGAGGTTCATACGGCCAGGCGTCATTTCATACCCAGGAATAAAACTCATAAGGGCTTCTTTAATTTGTTTGGTTGAAAATCCCCAGGCATAAGCCGCTACTGAAGCCGCCAAAATATTAGATACCATAAATCCAGCTGTTCCATTATTGGTAAGTGGTATGTTTACTATATTCTCAATTTGGTATTTTTCAGTTCCTTGAATGATAGTAATATGATTTGCTTCAGGAACACAAACAGGTATATTATTCATAATACATTCCAGAATTATTTCATTATTAATATCCATAGCAAAATAAGCAATGTTGCACTCTAATGTTTCGGCGATTTTAAGACAGTTTTCATCTTCAGCATTCAAAATAGCCCAACCATCTTTCTTAACACTTCTAGCAAGTACTCCTTTTACATTCGCAAGGTCTTCAAGGGTATGAATATCTTCCAATCCCAAATGATCTTCTTGAATATTCGTGATAATACCAACATCACAATGGTCAAAACACAAACCGCTTCTCAAAAGCCCACCACGTGCGGTTTCCAGCACGGCAAAATTTACTGTAGGATCCCGAAGTATAATGCTGCCACTCAAAGGTCCAGTGGTATCACCTTCTTTAATTTTATAACCATTAATATAAATTCCGTCTGTTGTGGTGTAACCGGGAGTATATCCTGCTGTTTTTGCAATATGTGCTAACAAGCGGGTAGTGGTAGTTTTCCCATTGGTTCCAGTAACTGCAAATAAAGGTATAGTAGGCGTGCTACCTTCAGGATAGAGCATATCTACTACAGCGGAAGCAACGTTTCTGGGTTTTCCAACAGATGGATTTAAATGCATTCTAAAACCTGGTGCTGCGTTTACTTCAAGTACAACACCGCCGTTATTTTGTAAAGGCTCTTCAATTGATGGTGCCATAATGTCGATACCACAAATATCCAGTCCGATGATTTTTGCAATACGCTCAGCTAGGAATTTATTTTCCGGATGAATCTCATCTGTTATATCAATAGCAGAACCACCAGTACTAAGATTTGCGGTCGATTTAAGGTAGATTGTTTCTCCATCTTTTGGAACTGAACTGGTAGTATACCCTTGCTTTTCAAGTTGGATAAAAGTATCGTGATCGATAATAATTTTCGTTAATGAAGCTTCGTGTCCATTTCCACGTTCTGATCCATTATTTAATGAAATAATAAGGTTTTCAATCGAATTAATTCCATCTCCTTTTACCAAAGCAGGTATGCGTTTTGCAGCAGCTACAAACTTTCCGTCGATAACTAACAGACGATAATCTGAGCCAGTGATATATTTTTCGATAATTACATCATCACTAAATTGTTTCGCATAACGAAATGCAATTAATGCGGCTTCAGCATCAAGTATATTAATTGTTGCTCCTTTTCCTTGATTACCATCAAGTGGTTTGATAACGAGAGGAAAGCCTATATCAGTTATAATATTTTGTAATTCCTCTTCAGTCTCACAACTTTCACCAGCTGCTACTGGAATAGATTGGCGAGCAAGAATTTTTTTTGTAGCATCTTTATTCCCCGCTAATCTAACAGCTAACTCAGAAGTATTACAAGTAATTGTGGCTTGAAATTGTTTTTGTGCGGCACCATAACCTAGTTGTATCTTTGAATTTTTCCCCAGTCTTATCCAAGGAATATTTCTCCGTTGTGCTTCTTCAACAATACTTTTAGTACTTGGTCCGAGTCCATATCGGTTGGCTAAGGCTTTTAGTTCGATAATATCGGGATTGTAATCATAAGTTTCCCCTTTTACGATAGACTCCACAATTCGCAATGCAGCCTCAGCAGCATAAAGACCAGCCTCTTCGATGGTGTAAGTGAAGGCGATGTTATAAATGCCTTTAGAATTGGTTTCTTTTGTACATCCGTAGGTGCAATGCATTCCAGCCATCAACTGAATTTCATTTGCCACATATTCCATTATGAAAGCAATTGAAGTTCCATATTTAACTTGCACAAAGAGATTATCTGTTGGACATTCAAAGATTTTCATTTTTGGAAAAACACTTTTAAATTCCTCTAAAAATCCGTCTGTTTTATCTTTTGAATAATGCTCTATTTCTTCCAAATCAAATCTTAACTGTATCAGCTTGGTTTGGGTATTACTCCAAACATTTGGTCCACGAAGTACTTGGGTTTTTAAAATTTTCATCTTTAGATTGTATTAATGAGGTCTAATACAAATTTCAACGTATAGAGGCTATTTTTAATTATATAATTTATTCTTTTTATTATAAAATAACAACTTAAAGGCTTCGATTAGGTTGTTTCTTTTTTACACCACAAATATCTTTATACTCATATGATGTCTAAGTAGTCTTGCAAATTAAAAACAGTTTAACGTCCTTTGTAAAACTGATTAACTTTCTCAGAAAAATCATTAAGTAAAATGGAAAAAATTCCAATCAGGCATATTCAAAAAACTTCAAAAGAACCAGACTTGTTTGGAAACTTTAGTGTAAGAAACATTCAGGAGTTGCTCAATGGGAAAGATTTGGTTCAGGATCACCACCGACATGATTTCTATTCTATATTACTTTTAAAAAAAGGAACAGGCCGTCATGAAATTGATTTTGTCCCTTTTGAAGTTTGTGATCATTCAGTGTTTTTAATGCGTCCTGGACAAGTGCATCAACTTACTTTGAAAGCCGAAACCAAAGGCTATTTGTTACAATTTGAAACCGATTTTTTTTATTCTCAAAACACATTATCACAAGAATTTTTGCGTAAAGTAAGTCACAAGAATTTTTGTCAATTGGATTTGAATAAATTCAAAAAACTGGATTTAATCATGGCTTTTATTTTGGAAGAATACAATAACAAACAGGAAGGATACCAAGAAGCCATCAAATCAAGCTTGAATATTTTCTTTATTGAACTCGTTAGATATCGTCAAAATAAGAGCATTTCTTCAAATGATACCAGTTCTTACACTCAAGAGCAATTGGAGGAATTTTTAGAACTTCTAGAAACTAATGTTACGAAATACAAGCAAGTGTCTCATTATGCTGATTTGTTGCATCTTTCTACCTACCAACTCAATACAATTACTAAAACGACGCTAAATAAGACCACTTCGGAGCTTATTAATGAATTTATTATTTTAGAAGCGAAGAGACAATTGTTGGCTACTTCAAATCAGGTAAACCAAATAGCATATTATCTCGGTTATGAAGATGTTTCCTATTTTATCCGGTTTTTCAAAAAGCATACTGGCTCTTCTCCTGAAGTATTCCGACACAATTCCAAATAAGTCCTATTTAAACCCGTTTTTGTCCTATCCTGTAGATTACATCTTGAAATACCTTTGCTGAATAAATAGTCAAAAAGGGAATTGCATGAAAATTAAAAAGGAATTAACGGCATATCTAAGTGCTAATAAACAATTTGATGTAATCATTATTGGTGGTAGTTATTCAGGACTTTCAGCCGCAATGGCTTTGGGAAGGGCATTAAAACACGTTCTAATTATCGATAGTGGTAAACCGTGCAATATGTCAACTCCTTTTTCGCATAACTTCCTCACACAGGATGGTAAAACTCCAAAAGAAATAACAACTCTTGGTAAACAGCAAGTGAATAGTTATGAAACTATATTTTTTTTCGATGGTTTGGCAATTAATGGAAAGAAAAATGATACCAGTTTTGAAATTCAAGTGGCTTCAGGTGAAGTATTCCATGCTTCCCAGTTGGTTTTTGCATCTGGAATTAAAGATATAATGTCTCCTATTGAAGGGTTTTCTGCTTGTTGGGGTATTTCTGTACTTCACTGCCCGTATTGTCATGGCTACGAAGTAAGAAATCAAAAAACTGGTGTTTTAGGAAATGGAGACTTTGGTTATGAATTATCAAAATTGATTTCAAATTGGACAAATGACTTAACACTATTCACCAATGGAATTCCAACGCTAACTCTCGAACAAAGAGAAAAATTAGAAATACATCATATATCAATAGTCGAAAAGGAAATTAAAAAAATGGAACATAACAATGGATATCTTCAAAATATCATTTTTAAAGACGGCACAAAATCTCCTGTCAAGGTCTTATATGCGCCCAAACCTTTTGAACAACATTGTCTTATTCCAGAATCTCTAGGTTGTGAATTTACAGATGAAGGTTATATTAAAGTAGATCTTTTTCAAGAAACAACTGTTCCGGGAATATTTGCCAGTGGTGATAATACAGCACGAATTCGTACCGTCGCTAATGCTGTTGCTATGGGAACAACTGCTGGAATTACAGCAAGTAAGAAAATGATTCTAGAGCAATTTTAAACAATAAATTACAAACTTTAAATACTATATAAAATGAAAATTATTATCGTAGGTGCAACAGGCACTATGGGTAAGCACTTGGTTAGTGCATTCGAAAATGAGCATGAAATTATAAGCGCTAGTTCAAGTAGTATTGACTTTCAAGTAGATATTTCCTCAGTGGAATCTATAGAGAATTTATTTAAGAAAGTCAGTCCGTTTGATGCATTGATATCGACTGCTGGGCCTACTTATGTTGGTCCTTGGAGTACGTTAACCGACAAAGAATTCAGAAAAGGAATCGAAGGAAAAATGATGGGGCAAATTAATTTGGTGCTTATTGGTCAGCATTATATTAATCCAAAAGGCTCGTTTACATTAATCACTGGTGCTTTAACGCATGAACCTCAAATTAATTTCGCTAATGCTTCTGCTGCTAATGGAGCGGTGGAAGGATTTGTTCGCGCTGCAGCAATTGAATTACAAAATGATATCCGAATTAATGCCGTAAGTCCTACCGTTATTGAAAATTCACCTCAATATTTTCCTTATTTTCCAGGAGAAATTCCAACAACCATGAAACAACTCGAATACTGCTTCCGCAAAAGTGTTTTCGGTGCGAATACAGGAAATGTCATTAAACCATGATGGTTTTATTTGTAAAAGGGGCAATTGTTGTAGGTCAATTTATTTTCTTTTTTAAATTAATTTCCCCTCAATAATAACCTGATCAATCAAGTTGCTTCCAAAAGCATACGGCAATTGATAATAGGAGGTAAGTGGCTTAGTAATAATAAGATTGGCATTCTTGCCTCTTGTAATACTTCCGTGGGTTTCTGAGATTCCCATAGCATAAGCACCGTTTATCGTAGCGGCATTAATCGCTTCTTCTGGTGTCATTTTCATTTTGATGCAAGCTGTAGCCACCACAAAATTCATATTTCCTGAAGGGGTCGTTCCAGGATTAAAATCTGTAGCCAAAGCTAATGGTAATCCTGCTGCGATCATTCTTCGAGCTGGCGTATACGGAATGCTGATAAAGTAAGAGCAACTTGGTAAAGCTACAGGCATCGTAATGCTGTTTTTTAATACTTCAATGTCTTCATCGGTAACAATTTCCAAGTGATCAACAGACAAAGCGCCATGTTTAACGCAGGCTTCAATGCCGTTGATGGCGGTAAATTGGTTGACATGAATTTTTGGAATCAAACCGTATTGTTTTCCCGCGATCATAATACGTTCCGTTTCTTCCACAGAAAAATAACCGGTTTCCAAAAAAGCATCAATATAATCTGCTAGTTTTTCTTCAGCAATTTTTGGCAACATTTCATTGATAATTAAATCAATATAAGCTGAATGGTTTTCTTTGTATTCCATCGGAAATGCATGGGCTCCAAGAAATGTAGCCTTAATTTTTATTGGGTAATTCTCTGCCAGTTTTTTAATGACACGTAGCATTTTCAATTCGCCTTCCACGGTTAATCCGTATCCTGATTTGATTTCTACTGCGCCTGTTCCTTGTTGCATGACTTCTTCCAGTCGCATTTTCGATTGGTTGTAAATTTCTTCTTCGGTTGTATCGTTTAGTTTTTTAGCCGAATTCAGAATGCCTCCGCCTCGATTGGCTATTTCTTCATAACTCAAACCATTAATTCTATCGGCAAATTCTTGTATGCGGTTTCCAGCGTAAACGATATGTGTGTGACTGTCGACCCAAGTTGGTAAAACCGTTTTTCCAGTGGCGTCGATGGTTTGGTCAACTGCTGTTTTTGGGCAGTTTTCCATCAAACCAAAATCGGCAATCAAATTGTTTTCAATCAGTAAAAAAGCATTATCAATTTTAGGAAGTATTGCCATGTCGGAACCTGCCACTTTGCTGATATTATTTTCTCTTACTTGAAGTAGTTCTTTTATGTTGGTAATAAGAATTTTCATTCGAATATTTTTTTTGTAAAACTACTAATGAAAATGAAATACTTTTATCTTTATGGAAAATTTATTTGCAGTGCGAAAAATAAGATATAAAAAAGGCAAGAAAGTACAACCAAGTATTCTAGAATATACTGGGATTCACAAAGATGTTCCTACCGAAATGCAACTGTTTGTCTACAACGATAAAGATTTAACTGAATGTTCAGGTGATAGAACGCAGGAATTACTTCCGAATATTAATTTCACAAAAGTAAATTGGCTGAATGTTCATGGTTTGAATGAAACTGCTATCATCAAAGAAATTGGTGATTTTTTAAGTGTCGATAATTTTATGCTCGGCGATATTTTAAATACTACGAAACGTTCTAAAATTGAAGAATATCACGATGTGCTGTTTTTCAATATCAAATCGTTGTTGCCTTCAGAATGTTCGGAGCAAATAAATGTAGAACAGGTTAGTTTTCTTTTAAAGAATGGGATTCTGACTTCTTTTCAGGAAAAACGCAGTGATTTCTTTATGCACATCAGAGAACGTATTCGCACGCATTCCGGAATTGTTAGGGAGAAAAAAGCAGACTATTTACTGTATTTATTGCTGGATGCAATAATGGAAAACTTCTACATCACTATTGAAAATGAAGAAGACAGAGTGGAAGAACTTATTAATGAAACCAAAACCAGCACCAAACTAATCATCTTAGAACATATTGAAAAACACAGAGATAACTATAATTATCTAAAGCGTTCAATTATTCCTTTGCGTGATTCTTTATACTCTATAAAAAGCATGAAAGATGATGATGTTTTTAATGCGATAGCGCCCGAAAATTACAGTTTCTTCGAAAGATTACACCAAAAAAGTTTGGAGCTCTTAGAGCAAATAGAATACGATTTGACTTCATTAGATAGTGCTGCTAATTACTTTTTTTCGGCGCAAAGCCACAAAATGAATGAAGTGATGAAAACACTGACAGTTGTTTCAGTGATATTCATGCCGCTGACTTTTATTGTGGGTGTTTACGGAATGAATTTCCAACATATGCCAGAACTTAATTATGAATATGGTTATTTCATCATATTAGGAGTGATGGTCGTATTGGCTTTTGTCATGGCCGTTTATTTCAAATGGAAAAAATGGTTTTAATTTACAATTATTAAAAAATAGATATGAAAACATTCAAAAGTGCCATTTCTGGCGTCGAATTTCCTATTGCAGATAAGATTCTGGGCAAAACTGTAGGGAAGTCTATTTTTGATCTGATTAAAAATGACCATCCCAAATTCAAATATACTGATGTCATTTCTATAGATGAATTGCAATCGTATCGTGATAGTTATTTGTCGAATATTTTATTAAAAGATATCCGACAACTCACCAAAAGCGAGCAGGCAGTTATGGATTCACTGCACAAAGGCACCACAATAACTGATAAAGTGGAAGATGATGATGATGGGAAAAAC
>JBDTNG010000192.1:0-2986 GCA_039933895.1 Flavobacterium sp.
GTTATAAAAGTGAATTTCACCGATGCACCATTGAGTACTTCTACATGGATAGGATTGTATAAGGACGGACAAACACCAGGTGGGAGTACACCTTCACAAACTTGGCAATATACCAATGGAAATGCGAGTGGGTTTATCAATTTTACCAGTGGATTAGCTAATAAAGGACGTTATTATGCAGCTATATTCTCTAATGGTGGTTACACTGAAATTGCTCCAAGAAAATATTTTTATGTTGGACCAGTACCTGTATTAACTACTAATCAAGCAGAATATTCGGTTGGATCACCAGTAGTTGTAAGTTTCACAAACGGACCACAACTCGCAAACGATTGGATTGGAATTTATAAAATGGGTATCAATCCCGGAACAGGTATTGCAGCTGCATCTTGGCAATATGTGACTACCGTTTCTGGGTCAAAAACATTTACCGGATTACCAAAAGGATATTATTATGCAGAGTATTTTTTACAAGATGGTTTCAATCCAATTGGAGAAAAAGTATTCTTTAAAATCGGACAAATCGTAACTGAATTGTGGATTAACAAACCTACATACGATTTAGGAGAGCAAATTTCAGCTTCATGGACTGATGCACCAGGAATTGTAAAAGACTGGTTGGGAATTTACCACCAAGGAGATAATCCGAATGTGAATCCGTTAGTGAGTTACACTTATTTTGGAGGATTGGCAGAAGGATCGAAAAATATTGTGAGTCCAGAATTACCAACACAAACCGGAACCTATTTCATTGCCATGTTTACTAATGATTCTTACAATGAAGTATCAAACAGGGTTAGTTTTGAAGTAGTAGATGGAACGTTAGGATTGGATAAATATAAAATAGACAATGGTTTAACAGTATATCCGAATCCGTCAAAAGACAGCAAGCAAACATTCATTCAATCGGATTATCCTATTGATGCCATAGAGATTTTCAATTTGGAAGGAAAACTATTGTATGCCACTCAAAACGTAAACAATAATAAGTATTCCTTGATTACTCAGGATTTACCAAAAGGTATTTACATTTTAAAAATTCATTCTCGTAAATTATTTACAGTTAAGTTAATTGTAGAATAAAGAAGTTAAGTTGTGTTGTGTTGAATGAAGAACTCCCGTTGAATGACGGGAGTTTTTGTTTTTTAATTGATATGTGATGTAAATATTGTTTACGATCCGGCAAATGGAGTTCCGAAGATGCCTACAGCCAATTCTACCCAAATAAGAAGGAGCACAGCAAAAAGAGCTGCACAAATTACGATTCGGTACTTTGCATTTTTTACTTTTCTGATGGCAAGTTCGCATAAGAGGCCTGTTCCAAGCAAGAGACTACCACCAATTATAAAATCGGACAAAGTCCAGTTAACTTCATTTGTAAATTGCATTGCTATAAAAGGAACTAGCAATATAAAACCAACTACAACTAGGATAATAATGATTCTTTTGTTTCCCATGACTTTAATTTTTTTGTTTTGTTTATGATTTTTTTTTTTAAAAAATTCAAAGTAGTGCATCTCCTCAAATTTTAAAGCATTGATTTCTAGATTTCTTTTACAAATATAACCAACTTTGAAACACAAAGTACTTTTTATTTAAAAAATATTTGTACTTTGGTCAAAATGAATAACGTTATGGAATTCTTTGTAGAAAAACATTCGATAGTTAGAAAAATTTGGGGCAAGAGTGACACCGTACTTTTTATTTTTGCGGGTGCTGCTGCCGAATTTGCTTTAAATAAAGCAGTGGATTGGCTTTACTTTACGGGAAAATTACCTTCAGATCCTTTGGGTCGATTGTTTTCTACAGTTCGTTATGCTAGAATGATTGTTTTTTCACCAAAAGAAGATGCAAATAAAGCCCTAGATATATTAAAACAAATACACAGCACTGTTGAACAAAATCGTGGCGCTGTAATACCGGATTGGGCGTACCGTGATGTATTATTTATGCTGATTCATTATTCGATTGTTGCCTATGAACTTCTAGAAAATAAATTAACCGAAGAAGAGAAGGAAGAAGTCTACAATGTTTTTTATCGCGTAGGAGTGAGGATGGGTTTGAAGGAATTACCGCTTAATTATATTAAATGGCTACCAGTTCGAGGAGAACATTTAAAAGAAAATCTTCAAAAAAGTGAATTCACAGCGGATCTTTTCAAACAATATAGAAAGCATCTTGGTGCTGTACGTTTTAAAGTGTTAATTGAAGGTCAAAAATTAGTGGTTCCCAATAACGTAAAAGAATTGTTGCATTTTAGCGATTTTTCTTTACTGACACCTGTGATTCCAATGTATAAATTTAGTAGAATAATAAAGCTAGATAAAGTCTTCAAAAATATATTACTTCCTAATGAGTACAAAGATCAAATTAATGAAATAGATGTAAAAACGGATTAAGTTATACTTCTAATCTCTTTTTTAAACCCATTCTTTTCCACAGCAATAACGATAGCAATTCCTATAAGATAAGTAAACAAATCAATCCAGGAGAATGAAGTTCCAATCACAATTCTGGCTAGTTTTGAGCTTTGCAAATGTAGCTTTTCAACAATATTCATGAACTGAAGGAATTCTACCGTGAATGCAAAAATCAATACCAATATTGCTGCAGTTAAAATAGGCAATTTGACAAATGATTTCAAAAAACAATAGATTAAAATGACCACCAAAACATCGCCCATATAAGGTCTTACGAAGTCATCATGTACATAAAGTGCAATTAAAACTTCGATGATAAAAATTAGAATGGCAAAGCCAAAGTAGTGCTTATTAAATGTTAACATGTTGTAGTTGAGTCCAATTAGTATAGGTCATTTCAAATTTAACTTCTCCTTTTCCGTGGGTGCCAATTTCTATCCAACCTGTTTTTCTATAAAAACCTTCAGCTCTGGTGTTTGGTGAAGTTCCGAGCCAAACATTGCTTTTTGTTTGTTCAAAATACCAATTAATCATGATGTCATGAAGTTGTTTTCCGATGCCTTTCT
>JBDTNG010000193.1:0-15206 GCA_039933895.1 Flavobacterium sp.
CGATTTCCCTCTTCCAGATCGTCCTACAAAAGCGATTACCTGTCCGGTATTATCCTGTTTTGATCTGACAACATTTTTTTCAATTAGGCTGATATCTTTAATAATAGTTACGTCGTCGTAAGCTACGCTAAGGTTTTCAACATATAAAAGTGTTTCTTTAAATTCAAAGTCCATAACGTTATATTTTTGAATATCTAAATACTGATTTTCTTAAAAAATTAATAAACCAATCCAGTCCTAAGCCGATTAAAAGAATGATAATTTGCAATGCGATAATTCGTCCGTGGTTCATGAATTTATCTGAATTTTTAATTAAAAATCCCAATCCACCAGAAGCTACTACGATAGATTCGACTGTTACAAGCATCATCCAAGTGATGGCTAAATTTTGACGAATGGCATCAATAACATAATCAATTCTACCTAAAACGATGACTTGCCAAAGCACTTCAAATCTATTGCATTTTAAAGTTTTAGCATGGTCAAATTCTTCCTGTGGAATATCTTTGATTACTGCTATTAATGATGTTGTTAAAAATGTAGTCAGGAAAATTACCAAAATCCAAACCTGCATGTTTCTAGCTTCGTGAACGATTAAAGTAATGTAAAATGACAATCCTGTAAAAGGCAGGAAGCGGAATTTGGTAACAAATTCGGAAACCGGTTTTAATAATGGAATGGGCCAAGAATACGCAAAGAAAAGCGCAATAATCGTGGCTAGAAAAATCGATAAAAAACAAAGCTGTAGCGAATGGAAAATATGAACTACCAAACCTTCACTATACAAAGATGTAAAACCCTCTAAAACTTGTGCTGGTGACGGAAACAAATGTTTTTGTCCCGAAGTTCCTAAGAACCAAACAATAAATAAAAGAACTACCCAAGAAACTAAAATTATTGTTTTTTTAGCTTTGGATACTTTTTCAAAAGGCGTTAAGAGTTTTATCATAATTTAAAAAAATAAAGGCTTTCAAAGTTTGAATTTTGAAAGCCTTTGATAAATATTATTTCAAGAATGTAACAACAACACGTCTGTTTTGTGCTTTACCGCTTGGTGTGTTATTATCGGCAACTGGCTCATTTTGTCCTTTTCCGTCAATTAATTGAAAACGGTTGGCAGGAATACCTTTTTGTTTTAAATAATCAACAACTGCTTGCGCTCTGTTTTTTGACAATCCTAAGTTTGTTGCTGCATTTCCAGCATTATCAGTATGACCAACAATTGTTAATTTTGAATTTTCCGCTTGAATTAATAAGTTGTAAATTTTCTCTAAATCTTTTGAAGAGTTATTTAACAATTCGGCACTTCCAGAGTTAAAGTTAATTTTCCATTCTCCAGATGCCATTACTTCAGTTGCTTGTGTAGAATAATCGGCTTTATCAGCAGCAGATGATTCGATATCGTTGATGTTTTTCAAATAAAATAAATTTACAGCATCATCATAAGAAACCACACCACCAACATTTTCGTTAAATCCAAAAGGATTCAATTCTGTTAAATAAGTTCCAACTTGATTGTATACCGCTTTATATCTGTTTACACCATCAGACAAACCAAAATATTGCATTGCATCAGCATAGTTTAATACTTTTGATCCACCCATGTTGTATGTCAAACCGTTTTTAGTTTCCTGTTGTCCTTTGAACATTTTGTACCAATATTCTGGAGTTTCCATTTTATAAGTATCTGTAACTGCTTCAGAAGCTCTTACTTTCCAATCCTCATAATTTTTCATTTGGTTAGAGGCAGTAAGCGCTGATTTCAAGATGTTTGAAACAATATCTGGGTTTTTTGCTGCCCATTCTTTAACCCCGATAATTGCAGTTGGCATTTGGTTGTTGAATTCTTTTGTAGAAACGATGTCAACAAATCCAGACAATTTATCAAAAACCATTTTATCTCCTGGTGTCCATGTAGCACAACCGTCGATTTTTTTGTTTACTGATTTTCCAGTCAATTTTCCATTAGACACTTCTTTAAGAGAAACCGTCCAACCAGTTTGTTGAGATTTGATTAATTCTTCAGCAGATTTAATATAGTCATCATTTTCTGAAGGGTAAATATTTACAGCATCAGCATCATATGTTGTTGGATCTGGATTCACTTTTAATCCGTTTGCAAAACAATAGTTTACAGTCGTAACCCAGTCACCATCACCTAATACTGCAGAGATTACAGAACCTTTCATGCTTTTTGGATTAGATTTCCAGCTTGGTGGTCCAATTAATTTGTCTTCACCATAACTCATACCTACAACTCCCATAACCTGGAGGTGGTATTTGTCTTTTCCGTATTTTTCGTCTAATCCTTTTTGGACAGAGCTGATATAAAATGGCGCTCCATCACCCATGATCATCACTGCAAAGACACTTTTATCAGAACTTGGGAAAGCTTCACCTTTGTCAAATTCTTCAATAAATTTCATTTGCATGTTGCGAAGTTCTGACAACCAGTCCTGACGTATGATTTCAAGATTTACTCCGTTTTTTTCCATCAAAGAACCTTTGGTTGTTTTTGGCCCACCATTTGCAACGATCATTCCAGATTCACCATTCCATGCGTATCCAGCAATTCTTACTAAAGGTTTGCTTGAAACTTCGGTTGAAACTTCTTTTGACGGTAATGCAATTTTTTCTGCGCTGGTTACATTATTTACATCGGTATGATTTAATTCTATTCCTGTTAACTGCTTAGAAACTGCTGTTTTTAAACCTGGAGAAACAAAGTAAACCCCTGTAAGGATTGCACCTACACCACCAAGAACGATTAACAGTTCAGAGAACGTTGTCAGTTTTTCTGTTTTTAAAATTTTTCCCATTTTATTTGAAAATTAGTTTGATTTAATTAGTTAAAAAATTTCACCAAAACCACCGCCGTTTAGCTTATCGTCTTTGGTCATTTTATAATTTGGACTAGTATATTTTGTTGAGTCCGGAATGGTGTTGTCACCAGTCTTGATTTGGTCAGCCAAAGAATCCAATCTTGAATACAATTCGTCGTTATCCACAGAATATTTTGAAGTCAATGCGTCGATATCGATAAGGTTTTCAGAAGTTTTAGCGATATCTAAAGCGATGGTTGATGTTACCACTTCAAGTGCGTATTCCAACTCCCAGTCTTTTGTAAACATCATAGCGCTTTTGGCACTTTCTGTAGCTTCCTTCGCATTTTTAGCAAACTCGAATTCTTTTTTAAGCATGGTGACTGTGGCGTCAAAATCGGCAATTTTAATATCAATAGCAGTTCCAGCAAGCGTTAGTTTTCGGTCCATTTTACCCAAAACATTGGCTCGGACACCATATTTTTGAATAAAACTTTTACTTTGCTCGTATTGGTTGGCGATTCTTTGTGAGTCGCTTAATTTTTTAGCCAATTCACTTTGCAATGCTACATATTCGTCAGTATCTTTTGCCGAAGCTCCATTAATACGAACCATTTCGTCCATGGCTGTTTTTAGTTTTTCTGATTGACGTTGTAAACTCAATACATCTTCTTGAAACGATTTGGCTTCTTTTTCTGATTTGGTAGCTTCCACTTCCATTTCATTTTTCAAGCCTTTTAGTTTTGTTTTGGTGTTTTTAAAAACCTCACGATTTTTGACCATTTTTTGCTTCTGTTCTTCCAATTCGTTAAAAGGATTGGATTGAATCAAAGCTTTGTGAAGGTTTTTTGTTGCGAAACGAAGTGATTTCATTATGACTGGAAACATCATTACTAAAAATACTAAAAACACGCCTGTTGCCGATAATGCAATGGCTTGTCCCAACATAGTAAATAATGGTGGAATGATATAAGTCCAGATTAAATATCCTCCAGCACCCAAAAGTCCTAAAGCCAAAAGCCAAAAAAGAGACTTTTCTCCTTTTTTTAAAGTATTGGTGTTTAATGCAATTTCTCCTTTTGATTCATCAAAATGTTTTAAAATTGGCAACTCTAAAAGTGTGCTTCTTTCTTGTTCGAATTTATCCATTCTTATTATAAATATTGATTGATACCTGTTATTACCATATTAATTGAATCTACGATTTTCTTTTTAGCAAGATCGTTAGCTTCGATTTTCAGTTGGATTTCACTAAATTGTTCTTTGTTTTTAAAATCAACTTTTTCAAGTTCTTCTTTACATTTGCTTAAATCGTATTGAAGCTGTGTGATTTTTAATTCTAAATCTTTGATGTTTTTAGATAAAACGTCCTTCTCTTTGGCAATCGAATCGCTTAATTCTTTTTTTCTTGAATTTCCTGTGGCATCATATTTAGAGTAAACTTTTTCAATTTCATCTGTGTAATATTTGCTTTTTTCTAGAAGAAATGCTTTTGAAATATCCGGACTGATTGTTTTTCCTAATGTAAATGCCATTTGATAACTCTGTGGGTTTGTTGCTCCAACAGAAATTACAGATTTGTACATTTCATAAAAATCGAAACCCGTTTGATTTAATGAGTCAAATCCTTTTTCGTAAACGCTGAAAACTTCCTGTAAAAAAGGATTGTTTGAAACAGTTTCGGTAGACTGAAAAGAATTTGAGCTTTCAGGGAATCTATTTATATCAGTAGTAGGTGCTGCTTTTGAAGTTTCTTGATTAGAAGGGATTCCATTTTCTTCATTGATAAAAAGGCTCTTCCAATTAAAATTTGCTTTGGACATTTTTTTGGTGTTTTTAAATGTTTACTTCTATTATACGTGTTTGTTTCTAAAAAGTTACTTTTTAAACTAAAATAATTATTTCTTTTACGTTAAGCCCTCTTCATCCAAAATTTTTACAAAATGAAACCCTTTTGGTCCATATCCCTGATTGTAATAAAATCTATGTGCTGCAAAGTTATTAGTATATGCATCTAAAACAATATTGGTACAGCCAGTTTCTTTGGCTTTTACATCGATATAATCGGTGATTAGTTTCCCTATTCCTTTTGAACGGTGATTGGGATCGACAATAAAATTATCCAATTCGATGTATTTACCGCACCACAATTTGGTTCCCGACCAAAATCCGGAAAGGGCAACGCAAGCACCTCCTTCAAAAATAGCTACTTGTTTGTAATTGTGTGGAATCATTTCCTGAAGGTAGGATTGGTATTTTTCTAAAGTAAGTTTAGGGTATAAATACTTCATGGTCTCGATTTGAGCCAACATTTCTTCTAGTGTGGTGAGTTCTTTGATTTTCAATTTGTTCGGCCTTTGTTTGCCTTATAAAATTAATAAAAAAAGAGCTGACAATAATGCCAGCTCTTAAATATCTTGAATAAATTAAGGATTATCCTTTCAAAGCCTCAGCTCCTCCAACGATTTCCAAAATTTCATTGGTAATTGCTGCTTGACGTGCTTTGTTGTATGTTAATTTCAATTGGTTTCTTAACTCGGTTGCGTTGTCTGTTGCTTTGTGCATCGCAGTCATACGCGCTCCGTGCTCTGAAGCGAATGAATCTCTAATTGATTTATACAATTGTGTTTTCAATGATTTTGGGATCAAAGTTAACACGATTTCTTCTTTTGATGGTTCAAAAATATAATCGCCAGTTGTTACTGGTTTGTCTGATTTTATTGGCGCCAACGGTAGGAATTGTTCTGATTTTACAATTTGAGTCGCAGCATTTTTGAATTGGTTGTACACCACTTCAATTCTATCGTATTCTCCAGCAATGAATTTATCAGTCAAAGTTTGAGCGATAGCAGCTACATTATCAAAAGTTAAATTATCAAAAACCGAACTTTGGTTATCAATTACATTATGCGTTTTCTTTAAAGAATCGTTTCCTTTTTTACCAATGGCAAAAACATCTACTTGAGCTCCTTTGAATTTTTCGGTAATGATACGAACCTCTTTAATTGCATTAGAATTAAAAGCCCCAGCAAGACCTCTGTTTGAAGTAATTACTACTACCAACACTTTTTTAATCTCACGTTGCGTCGTGTAATCTCCACCTATTTCACCTTCAAGAGTTGAAGAAAGGTTTTGTAATAATTCCGTTAATTTTTCGGCATAAGGGCGCATTGCTGTAATCGCATCTTGTGCTTTTTTAAGCTTTGCAGCAGAAACCATTTTCATTGCCGATGTAATTTGCATCGTCGATGAAACGGAAGTAATTCTATTACGGATTTCCTTTAAATTTGCCATCTTTTTCTAATTAGAAAATATGCCAATTGGCGCATTAGCGAATGTTCCCATCCGCTAATTTGCTAATTTGCTAATTAATTATATTTTGCTGAAATTTCTTTAGCTACTTTTTCGATAACATCAGTAATGTTGTCATCTAATTTACCTGCTTTTAAAGCATCAAGTGTATCTCTGTGCTTGTTGTTCAAGAATTCCAAGAAATCTTTCTCGAATTCTTTTACTTTATTTACAGGAACGTTTCTCAATAAGTTTTTAGAACCCGCGTAAATAATAGCTACTTGGCTTTCTACTGTATAAGGATCATTCAAACCTTGTTTCAAGATTTCAACGTTTCTTCTACCTTTTTCGATAACGTTTAAAGTTACAGCATCTAAGTCAGAACCAAATTTCGCGAAAGCTTCTAATTCACGGAATTGTGCTTGGTCTAATTTTAAAGTACCTGATACTTTTTTCATTGATTTAATTTGTGCATTACCTCCAACACGAGATACAGAAATACCTACGTTGATCGCTGGACGAACTCCAGAGTTGAATAAATCTCCATCAAGGAAAATCTGTCCGTCAGTAATCGAAATTACGTTGGTTGGGATGTATGCAGAAACGTCACCCGCTTGTGTTTCGATAATTGGCAAAGCTGTTAATGAACCACCACCTTTTACGATAGCACGTAAAGAGTCTGGTAAATCGTTCATGTTTTTAGCGATATCATCATCAGCAATTACTTTTGCTGCTCTTTCCAATAAACGAGAGTGTAAGTAGAAAACGTCTCCAGGGTAAGCCTCACGTCCCGGTGGTCTTCTTAATAAAAGAGAAACCTCACGGTAAGCAACAGCTTGTTTAGATAAATCATCATAAACAATTAAAGCTGGACGACCTGAATCTCTAAAATATTCTCCAATTGCAGCACCTGCGAAAGGAGCATAAACTTGCATTGGAGCCGGGTCAGAAGCATTTGCTGCAACAATAATTGTATAAGCCATTGCACCCTTTTCTTCTAACATTTTAGCAATTCCTGCTACAGTTGAAGCTTTTTGCCCAATTGCAACATATATACAAAATACAGGTTTTCCTGCATCGTAAAATTCTTTTTGATTTAAGATCGTGTCAATACAAACGGTTGATTTACCTGTTTGACGGTCACCAATAACCAACTCACGTTGTCCACGACCTACTGGAATCATTGCATCTACTGCTTTGATACCTGTTTGTAATGGCTCAGTAACTGGTTGACGGAAGATAACTCCTGGCGCTTTTCTTTCCAAAGGCATTTCGTATAAATCTCCACCTATTGGTCCTTTTCCATCAATTGGAAAACCAAGAGTATTTACTACACGACCTACCATTTGTTCTCCAACTTTTAGAGAAGCAATACGTTGTGTTCTTTTTGCTGTAGATCCTTCTTTGATTCCTGTAGATGGTCCTAAAAGTACCACACCTACATTGTCTTCTTCAAGATTCAAAACGATTCCTTCTAGACCGTTGTCAAATTCTACAAGCTCACCGTATTGAACATTTGATAACCCGTAAATACGAGCAATACCATCTCCAACTTGAAGTACTGATCCTACTTCTTCTAGCGTAGCACCAGATTCAAAACCTGATAATTGCTTTTTTAATATTGCTGATATTTCAGCAGGTTTAATTTCCGCCATAATTATATAAATAACTAATTACTTAATTCTCTTTTTAAAACTTGTAATCTATTAGCAACTGAAGCATTGTATTGCTTGTCACCTATTCTTATAATAAATCCTCCAATAATTGAAGCATCTACTGTGTTTTCGATGGTTACTTTTTTGTTTGAAAACTCTTTGATTTTCGCTAAAACCTTAGCTTCTAATTCTGGAGTCATAGCTATAGCTGTAGTTACATTGGCAACTTCAATACCATTCGCTTCATCAAACAATTTGTTGTATTCGATAGCAATTGATTCTAAAATTTCGAATCTTTTGTTTTCTAACAATAAATGAAATAATCCTCTGGTTACATTATTTGCAGAAGTAAAAACTTCTAACAATGCACTTTCTTTGACTTCAACTTTAATGGTTGGATTTTGAATAAAAGTACTCAACTCCAAGTTTCCTTTAATAGTAGTTGCAATCAAAGTCATGTCTTGACTCACTTCATTAGCTGCGCTTTTTGAAGTGGCCATGTCTAAAATTGCTTTCGCATAGCGAATTGCTGCTCTTGTGCTTGACATGATTGGATTAGTTTAATTTTACGTCACCTAACATTTTCTCAACCAATTTCATTTGGGCTTCTTTGTTAGATAATTCGTCTTTTAATAATTTTTCTGCAATATCCAATGACAATGAAGATACGTGAGATTTTAACTCAGCCATAGCTGCATTTTTTTCACTTTCTATAGAAGCTTTTGCTTGCTCGATCATTCTTAGACCTTGCGTTTGCGCTTCTTCTTTTGCATCAGCAATCATTTTTTCTTTGATTTCTCTTGCATCTTTAAGCAGGCTATCACGCTCTAAACGTGCTTCTTGCAAAATACGCTCGTTGCTAGCTTGCAAATTTTGCATTTCTTTTCTTGCGTTTTCAGCAGAAAGCAAGGCATTTTTGATTCCATCTTCTCTTTCATTTACTGAATCAAGAATTGGTTTCCAAGCGAATTTTTTCAATAAAAAGATTAATCCAATGAAAAGCAAAGCTTGCATGATGAACAAACCTAACGAAAATTGACCTAATAATTCTTCCATTATATATATTCTTAAATTAGAATTTTACTTTTAAATAATTAAAACAATTACTGTAACCAACCGTTACAGTAATTGTTTTTTTGATTATTTTACTGCAAATAAAGCAGCAAAACCAATACCTTCAATAAGTGCTGCTGCAATAAGCATAGCAGTTTGAATTTTTCCAGAAGCTTCTGGTTGACGAGCAATTGCGTCCATTGCTGAACCACCAATTCTACCAATTCCTAAACCAGCACCGATTACGATTAAACCAGCTCCTACAAGGTTAAGAGTTCCTTCCATAATGTATATATATTTAATTAAACATTCAATTTATTAATGATGAGCCTCATCATGGTGATGTTCTTCTACTGCTGAACCGAAGTACAAAGCAGACAACATCGTAAAAATATACGCTTGCAATAATGCTACTAATATTTCTAGTATTGATAATACAAAAGCCAAAACAAATGATAAACTACTTCCAATCATGTTGTTGAAAGTATACATCAAAGCAATAATACTCATTAAAACAACGTGTCCCGCTAAAATATTTGCGTACAAACGAATGGTTAATGAAAATGGTTTGATGATTGTTCCTAATAATTCAATAGGTGCTAAAATTATTTTCATTGGCATTGGCACTCCTGGCATCCAGAAAATGTGTTTCCAATAATCTTTTTTAGCAGTGAAAGTTGTAATCAAATAAGTAATGATAGCTAAAGCCGCTGTAATAGCAAGGTTTCCTGTTACGTTAACTCCTAATGGAGACAAACCGAACATATTTAAAAACCAGATAAAAAAGAAAATGGTTAATAAATGACTCATGTATTTTTTATAATGCTTTTCTCCAATATTAGGAATAGCAATCTCGTCTCTGATGTACATAATAATAGGTTCGAAAAATCTTCCAGCTCCAGAAGCAATTCCACCGTTCTTTTTGTATGATCTTCCCAAACTTCCAAACAACAATAACATTAACAATCCTGTTAAAAGAATCATTAAAACGTTTTTTGTAATCGATAAGTCAATTGGTTTTACATTAGTTGGAATGTGTTTAGCGTCAAAATTAATTGTTCCAGCCGCATCCGTTTTATAAACCATTCCATTAGAGTGGTTAATTTTATAATAGCTTCCGTTAGATTCGGCAACCGCTTCACCATGGTGAAATTCTGAAGACATGAAAAAATGAATTCCATTATCCCAAAGAATTACAGGAAGTGAAAATCCAATATGCTTTTCGTGACCTGAAGCTTTTCCGTAAGAAAACAAATGAAAGTCATGAGAATCTTGTAAGTGATGCTGAATAAACTCTGATCTTTCTTCTTGCTCTAATTCTTCTTTTGATAGTTTTGATTCAGCTACAGGAGTTGCTTCTGTTATTGCGTGAGTTGTATCCGCTAAAACAGGAGCCACTTCAGTTTGTACTTTCGTAGTATCTGAAACTGGATTTGCAAAATTAAATAAAGGAAGACAAGCAATAAATGCTGCAATTATAAATCTAAGAGGTCGCGTTGAAATTACCATATATAAAAACTATAATTCTACGTTTGTAAATTTGGTGCAAAGGTACATTTTTTATTAATATTCAAAACGATATCGTTTATTTTTTTCTGATTAGTATTTTGAGCCTCTAAAAACACCTTAAAAAGTGTGCCCTATTTCTTTCTTTTACTTACTCATTAAGCGACTTTTCAACAAAAAATTTGAGTGAAAAAATCACTTTTTAAACCTAAAATCACACGTTTTATTCGACAAAACGCCATTTTTTTCCGATAAATGGTGTTTAAAATTGTTAATAACTTTTTTTTTGTTATTTTAGTATTAAATTACAGTAAATAATAACACCAAAAAGCATGAAAAAAACTATACTTTTCTTTTTTATCGTTTTTCATACGCTAAGTGTAACGTCTCAATGTTGGCAATCTGTTTCTGCTGGAGGCTCTCATACTTTGGCTATCAGAACCGGAGGAAGCTTATGGTCGTGGGGAAGAAATAATCTTGGGCAATTGGGCAATGGTAGTCCTTCCAATTCTAATATTCCTTTGCAAATAGGCACTGATACAGATTGGTCAGTAATCTCCGCAGGGAATAGTCATAATGTCGCTTTAAAAACCAACGGAACGCTTTGGACATGGGGAAGTAATGTTTCAGGACAACTAGGCAATAATAGTATTATTAACTCCGATATTCCTATACAAATAGGTACCGATACTGATTGGGCGTTTATTTCTGCTGGGAGTGAATATTGCATGGCCATAAAAACAAATGGTACTTTATGGGCTTGGGGAGATAATCTAAATGACCAATTGGGTGATGGTACTAATGTAAATCGTTTGTTTCCAAAGCAAATTGGGTTAGATAGCGATTGGCGAATGGTCTCTGGTGCAACCAACCATACTTTAGCACTTAAAAACAACAATACCCTTTGGGCTTGGGGGAAAAATAATTCCGGACAACTGGGTGATAATACAATTGTAGATAAAACTGTTCCCACACAAATTGGTATCGACACAGATTGGCAAACCGTTATGGCGAGTCTTCTTCATAGTGTAGGCATGAAAACAAATGGTTCGTTATGGACGTGGGGTTCTAATGCTAACGGACAATTAGGAGACGGAACAATTATTGATAAAATAATTCCTATCAACATAAGTTCGATGTCTGTTTGCAGTGTAATTTCTAAAGGAAACCAATATACCATTGTGAAAAAAAATGACGGAACAATGTTTGCTTGGGGTGGAAATGCATCTGGTCAATTGGGTGATGGAACCAATGTTCAAAAAACAGTGCCAACTCAAGTTTCTGGCACTGCCACCGACTGGTTAACTGTTTCTTCCAAAACGTCGCACACTATTGCTTTAAAAAACGATGGTACTTTATGGGCTTGGGGCGCCAATCTTTATGGTCAACTTGGGGATGCCTCAAATTCTGCTAGAAACATACCAACCGCAGTTAGTTGCCCGTTTTTATCGGTGGAAGGATTTACCGTTTTAAACCAAATAAAATTATTCCCTAATCCAAGTTCTTCTATCCTAAATATTGAGCTAGAAGAGGCAATAATAGACAAAGTTGTGGTTTCTGATTTGTATGGAAAAATCATTTTGGAACAGCATGGAAATCGATCACAAATTGATGTAGCAGCCTTTTCGAATGGATTGTATTTGATACAAGTTTTCTCGCAAGGCAATAAATTTCAAAGTAAGTTTGTTAAAAACTAATCTTCTTTTTTCTCATTCAACATTCGAATTGTAATAAAGGTTTCTGCGAATAAGAAAAGTCCGAAAAGTGTTAAGAAGTTCCATTTTTCGAAGGAATTCTCTGCACTCCCGTATTTTAATATTGGTCTCCCTACAAAAAAAGACGCCAACATTTTTACAAATGTTGCCAATAAAAACACATTACCTACAAGGTCTAGATCTTTCTGTTTTACTTTAATCAAAACCAAAACAATGGCAACGGAAAAGAGAGAGAAAAACAAATACAGTGTTTCTAACGAATATTGGAAACTTTCAGTGTTGTATTTTAAAAAAACAAATACGGATTTGTGTATTGTATAAAAAACGACAATAATTGAAAGCAGAAGGCTTAGTGTTTTTATGTTTTTTTTAAACATTTTAGGCGTTTTTGTCCATTCCGCTTACTTGACGATATACATTATACAATGCGAGGAAAACGCCAACAAGGGTGAGTAATTTATAATAGTATATTTTTTCACTGGCGTGATTTTCGTCCAGCCAAGAACCCAGTTTATAAAAGAGAAAAATAATAAGTCCCATCTGCACTGGAATATTAATCAGTGACAGCCATTTGTTGTAATTTTTCTTTTTTTGATTGTTATTACCCATGAGGAGTATGTGGCGGCAAGGCTGGTTTTGAAGCGGTTTTCATAGTACAAGTAGCACTGAAATCGGCTCCAGGTTCTACCGAAAGTTTTTCGCAAGTTACTTCACCATGAATTGCTGCTTTTGATTTTATATTCAAAATTTCCTGAACGTCAATTTTGCCATTTACTTTTCCTTCAACATCAACGTTTTTACAAGTAATATCTCCTGTTACACTTCCACTTGGGCCAACAACAAGTTTTCCTTTTGAAGTAAAATTACCAATTAAATGACCGTCTAATCTAAAATCGGCCAATGAATCGATATCTCCTTTTATGGTTGTTCCTTCAACAATTCTGTTTGTTTTTCCGAGTAAATCGGTATATGATTTTGTGTTTTTTTCAAACATTTTCTTGTTATTTAAGTTCTAGAAATTCATTGTAATTTTTCTTGACCTGTATCACTTTGTAATTATCACTTGAAATTATAGTGGCTGGTGTAACAATTTTATAGTCTTTTGCCGCTTTTAAATCTTCTATTAAATATTGTGAAAACTCTTTAGAAGAAACACCATGCAAGACGATGAAGTTTTCATTTTCGGTATAAACATCAAATGAAACTGAGAATTTTTCATATTGTTTTTCGGTAATATACTTATTTAATTTCTCTATTAATTTTACTGTTTCAACATCATCGCGTTTTGTTGCTTTGAAAAGAATTTTCCAGTTTTTAGACAAGGTGTCTTGTTTTAATTCCAATAGCTCTAAACTTGGAATACTTGTTTTAAGAAGTTCATCTGCTTCTTTTCCTTCTTTAGTGTCTGGATATGTTAGCGCGACATAATTAACTGCTTTCTTATATTCCCCAACCCCTCTAAGTTTTCCAACCGCTCTGGCTTTAAGCAATTCAAATTTCGGCACTAAATCATCTCCAGCAAATTGTGGCAAACAGCTTTCAATGGTTTGTATAATCGCTTGGTATTCCTGATTGGCAAATTGTTTGTATACTTTATTATACATCACTTCAGGACTTTCAGAAATCGCAGTGTCTTCCGAAATTTTTCCGCTTAACAATTGGGCATATCTCGTATTCGGATAATTGGTTATGATTTGATTTTTAACAACTTCAGCTTTGTCTTTATCTATGATTTCGTAGATTTTGTATAAATTATAAAGAGATGGTAAAATCAATCTTTCTTCTGGATTGCTTTTCAATAATGTTTCAAATTTTGAAGCGGCCAGTTTGTATTCTACGAATTTCTCTTTATAAATAACACCCAATTGGTAATTGGCATGATTTCTTTCCAAAACCAAACTATCAATAGTAATTTGATCGGTTGGTAATTGTTTCAGATAAAACGCAGTGTCATATTTTTCTAAAGTAGTTGAGTCTTTTTTCACCACATCAACTGGCGCTTTTTCGTCGTTTCCTTTTAAATCTTCAGATTGTGCTGACCAACGCCAATTTTCTTTTAGCGCTCTTTTCCCCCAACGTTTTATAAACTCAATTTTTCCATAAGCAACCGTGGTTGGTGTATAGAAATAGAATCCTCCATCTTTAAACAGTTCCTTATTTGGCAATGTTGACGGTGGCAATAATGTGTTTTTCGGTAAATCCGATTTAGAACCTCTTTGCGAGTTGTCGATATCTTGAATCCCAGCATTTTCTTTGGCTAATTTTTGCTTTTCTTCCAATGCTTTTTGGGCTTCTTCTTTGGCTTTCATTTTAGCAATATAATCTTCAAAAAAGACTTTTCTATCGCTTTCAGAAAGTGAAACCAATTTTAGAATACTGTCATTATGCTGAACTATCCCTTCATATTTAATAACGTCAACTAGGTTTTCACGTTTTTTTACAATGCTAAAATACTCACGGTCTTTCTTTACCAATTTGGTTAAAGTACTGTCATAATATTGTCCCGCAGTTAAATATTTGGCTCTGTCAAAATAAATTGTAGCCAGTTTTTTATAGGCTGTCGCTTGTAAATAAGTGTCTTCAGATTTGGCTCTTAGGGATTTGTTGTAATAGTTAATTGCTTGTCCTTTATTATTCAATTTATCATAAAAAGAAGCCACTTGAAAATTTAAAACATCAAGAAAAGGTCTGTTTTCCCTGTCTTTCAAAAGTTTTGCATATTTTTTTAGAAAAACAACGGTGTCTTGGGTTGGATCTACTAATTCTGCTTGTTTAGCATGCGCCTGGATTACATAACGGCGTGGCGATTTTCGCTTCATTTCAATGATGTGTTGAAACTCTGCATAGGCACTGTCTTTGTAATTTAATGTTTCGTAAAGTTGTCCTAAAATAAAATGATAACGGGCTCTTTCTTCTTTTAATTTGGTGAATTGTAAGGCTTCTTTAAGAGGTGCAACGGCGCTGTCTTTTTCTTCTAAATTAATATAAGCTTGAGATAAAACAGCATTGGCATCGGCCAAAACTTGCGGTTTCAGTTTGTTGCTTTTTATTAATCTTTTTAAATTCTTAATGGCAACAGCATCGTTTTCCAATCGGATGTTGGTTTTTTCACGCCAAACTTTGGCCTCATAAATTTTATCCGATTTTGGGTATTTGTATAAAAT
>JBDTNG010000194.1:0-15633 GCA_039933895.1 Flavobacterium sp.
TTGTGTATTATCGTCTAAACAGTAAAAACTGCCCTCATGCGGTTCTGAGTAAATTCCAAAAAAGTGCTGATTTAAGAGTCAGTTTGTAGCTTTCTTGCAATTGAATACAAATGTACGATTTTATTCCGAATAATGCAACTAACTATGCCTTAAAAACAATAAAAGCCACGTATTTGTGGCTTTTATAATGTTTATTCTAAACTTATTCTATTTCAACATTAAAAAATGTTCCTTTAGAAATGTTTACTTGAGTGGGCATTGATACTTGGTTACAATTTTTATAATAACTATTATTATAATAATTTTTTAAATTATTGTAATAAAACTCTCCACTAATTCTGTTTCCATTTATAGCCGTGATTTTGATTTGACCTACTGTTGAACTATCAAATTCTAGACCTAAATAACCACAAAAAGAACCAGGACCACCAATTGGGTCACTGTTATTTATTGGAAAACCATCAGCAGAAATCCCAATAACATTATTTTTAGATAAATTAAAAATTTGCCCAGCTTTCAAAGATTCCGAAGCATTAAACCATATTTCAAAATTAAGCGAAACATGAGCTTTATCGTCAGAGTCAACCCCTTTTCTATCAACTAGTGAATTCAAGTGATAAGTTGTTGTTCCATTTGATTCTTTTTTAGTATCAAAATAATTGGATATATCGTACATACCTTGATAATCATTATATCCAACTAAAGTAAATTGTACTTTTAAATCGGGATTTGCTGATGAACTGGGATTTGAGTCTGACTCATTAGACTCACTAGAACACCCCATAAAAATCGATGCAGTTAATAAAACTACCGATGCAATTAATAGATTTTTTTTCATAGAATTTGTTTTAAATTTTAATATCCATTGCTTTGGGAGTTAATACTATTCACATTTAGTGATTTCGTCATTAACATAATTATATAATTCTTTCCCATAACTGTCTGGCAAGTCATTATCTTCAATTACATTTCTGATTTTTATGATAACGAATTGCATCCTACTGTTCTCAACATCACTCAATTCTCTTTGTTTTTTAGTTTCGTTTTGAATGGATTTCACTTCTGCATATTGTTTACAATAATCATCTACAATATATGTTTTTGCCCAAGCTTTTAATTCTTCAATATTCTTAGTTTTTGGATGCTCTTTAGCAATGTCTTCATCACGATTTTCTCTATATTTAGTATCTCCCAAATCTGCTAAGATAAAAAGAATCACAAGTATTACTAAGCCTATTCCTATAGTTTTCATACAACCTTTATTCATTTTTTTTAAATTTTAAATTAATCAATTAACCAATAAATAAAATCCGAAAGCTCTGTATAATCTACATTGTCAATCTTAACAGAATTCCTTTCAGAAAGTTTTTTAATACATTTTTCAATCAATTCAGCTTTCAAGACTATTGGCATTTCATTAAATTGCTCTTTTTTAAAGATAATATTTTCCATATTGTTTTTTTTAAAATAGTTACAAACATACGTAAAAACTCCAAATAAAGAACCTCTTTATTTAGAGTTACTCAATTTAAAGACATTTTATTGATTTGCTCTATAAAAAGAGTGAAAAAATGAATTCAAAAAACATTGAAAACAATAAGAAAAAGACAGAAAACGAAGATACAATCTACCTAAAAAAAATTGGGGAAAGATTAAAGTATTTTAGAAAAAAAGCAGGTTACACTAACTCCGAGTACTTTGCATATGAAAACAATATTAGTAGACCACAATATGGAAAATATGAAGCTGGCGCAAATATTCAACTAAACACGCTTATTAAAATCCTCAAAGCAATGAATGTTACACTAGAAGATTTTTTTACAGGATTTAACGAATATTAGAATTAAATGTTTCTTGCAAACAATCTTTGACCAATTGGTCAAACCTTAAATTGTTTCTAAATGTATCAAAACCTCAACTGTATCAAAATATATCTATAATCTGTTTCTAATGATACAGTAAAATGTATCGAAAATAATCTTTGATTTATTTTGTCATGTCCCGAAATACCTGGACTTTTGGAATATGGAAAAAGCAATTATCATATCTCGTTGTTCAACTAATGAAAATCGTCAAGATGTAACTCGTCAGTCTCAGGAACTAATTACTAATTATGGAAATCAGTACGAAATCGTCAAAGAGTTTACTTACTACAAGTCTGGAACTAAAAATGATGAGGTAAATGCTGAGATTTTGGATTACGCTATTAAAAATGAAGTAAAACACATCATAGCAATAGAAATTTCAAGAATTTCACGTAAAATTTCATCATTTGCCTTGTTTTTGGAAAAATGCAATGAAAACAAAATCAATATTATAATCGATAATTTCAAACTCCATACTCTTCTAACATCGGGAGAAATTAACGGCATGGTTCAAACTATGCTTAGTATTGCATCGACTTTCGCAAGCTTAGAATTATCTATGATTAAGGAACGTTTGAACTCTGGTCGTGATAAGTTCATTCGTGACGGTGGCAAGCTTGGACGTAAAGTAGGTTCAGAGAAAGACCCGAAACAACTTATTACCGAACATTCCGATATTGTAAAATTCCTAAAGCAAGGTCAATCGGTTCGTAACACCATGAAACTAACAGGCAAAAGCAGTGGCACAGTCCAAAAAATCAAAAAATTGGTCGCATAGTTAAAAAATAAGAATCCTAACATAATCTGTTAGGATTCTTATTTTTATAAAACAATGAACGCACCACATGGATATAATACGCTATTTTATGCCATAAAACGCATATTTCAAGAAACAACGGCAGAGTAAATATAGGTACGTCTGCGTACCAATAGGAACATAATGTTCCTAAAAATTCCCAAAAAAAAAATAAAAATTTCCTTCACTTGAATATCCGAATACCGCTTTTCCACTATAACAAAGGTAAAATAGTGCCGAAGTAACGAGAACAACAGAAATTTTAAAAAGGGAGGAAGGGCTGGCAGGGGTATCACCCCAATTGCTCTATTCTTTTTCTTATTTGTTCAATTTCTTTTTCCAAATGTAATTTCTGTAACTGTTTTTGAAGCTCTTGTTTGCGCTGAGGTTCATTCTCAATCGAAATTTGCATTTGTTTCAGCCTTATTTTATCATCCGTTGTTATCGTTTCCATCTTTTAGGTAATTTATCAAATACTCCTCTTCAAAAAGAAAATGGAGTTCATTATTTTTTTTCAAATGATTGTACTCTTGTAATAAATGCTCATCGTCTAAAATCGCATTCTCTTCATAAATTCTAATGCAATAATTTACCAACATCCTACGTAAGATAGGATTGTACTTAAAATCTGTAATTTCTATCATAATTAATTTAATTTTGTTAATGTTATTATTTGGCTACCATCTTTAATTAGGTAGTCTTTCCAACCATTCAAGTCGAAAATCACGCTTTCGTGATAACTTATTCTACTAAATCCGAGTTTAAAACAATCGAGTAATTTTTTCTTATTCGAGCATTTAACGTAGCAATGCAAGTGATTTCGACTATTGCTTTTCTTTTGCTCAATCACATAATTAATTTCTAGTACCTCATCTCCCATTTGTTCATAAGCAAATTTCATTACTACTTCGATGTCAGATTTGCTATAATCTGTACATGGGTCGATGCTTAACGCATAGTATTTATTCTTTCTTATTCGCTGAGGTTTGAACTTCGGCACAAGCAAATGATGTATTTGCCATTCGTGTTTTTTATTCTTGTATAGCATAGCTTCGCTACAATTGTCTGTTAGATTACTAATTATTTTTCTAACATTTCTAGTAGTCATATCGTATTTACTACTAATTTCTTTTACTGTTAAGTATTCATTTTGTTGCATTTTTGTTATTGATTAAACGCATCATATCTATTAGGGAATGGCTTTAATTCCCTTTGGATATGTTATTTTAATATAAATATGTCTGAAATTTGGAAAAGTTCCCTCGGACATAAAATATTTATTCACAATCATAATTCAATTGTAATAATTTGTAAATAGTTTGGTGTGTTTTTTTGAATTGGTCAGAGTGACCGCAGTGTTTTAGGGAGTTTTGTCTCTCGTTAACAACTTGTAAGCGTGTGACAATTTCTTCAAATCTTCAATGAAAAGATTCGACAACTCAACTGTAACGGGTACAAAACCTCTCAGAAATGAGAGGTTTTTTGTTTTTATCAAAGCTTAAAATTTCAGTTTTACACCACCATTTACAGCAAATCCTTCGGTGTGTGTCCAAATATCATCAAAAGTTGGATTGTTGTGCGAGCCATTTACCACTGGCTTGTACTTACTTTGTCGTGTATCGGTAAAGTTTTCAAAGTTGATGAAGAAAGAATAGTTTTTCCACAAGGTTTTTTCTGCCATAAACCCAAATTCCCAGAAAGTTGGTGTTTCATTACCGTTGTACAAAAATTGTTTGTCGGTGAAATACCCTTCTAAACCCATTTTGAAATTATTTTCTTTTTCATAAATCAACGCCAAATTCAATTTGCTTTTTGGTAATAATGGCAAAAATTGATTGGTCGTTAAGTATTTTGCTTTGGCATCGGTATACGTATAACCTACAAAAAGTTTTAAATCTTCTTTGAAAATAAATTTCGCATTGGTTTCAAATCCTTTGCTGACAACTGCTTTTGAAGCATTGACGAAAAAAGTATTCAGTCCATCATTTTGTATAATCAAGGGTTTGTTTATTTGAGTTACAAAAAACAATTGGTTGACACTAAAAACAAAATCTTCGGTGATATTAGTCTTGAAATTAATATCGGTTGTGGCGCCAATGCTTTTTTCTGCTTGTACATTATTTAGCGCCAGTACATTTCGATATTGATTTGTTTCCGTTTGTTCTGTAAAAATGGTTGGAATTTTATAACCTAATCCACCGCCAATTCTAGAGCTCCATTTTTGATTGAATTTAAACAAAGCCGAAATCTTTGGTAAAAAGAAAGTTTGATTTTTGGAGAAATTCGGATTGGAATAAGTAACGTTATCAATTCTCAATCCGTTTTCTAGTTTTACGCTTTCTGAGATGTCCCAAGTGTCCTGAACGTAAGCGCCAGAAGTAAAAGATCTGGCATCAAGTGTTGAAATTATTTTCTGTTTAAAATTATCATACAATACATTTAAGCCCGCAATAACAGTGCGTTTTTCTTTGTTCCAAAGATAAGAAGCATCTGTAAAAGCATTGGTATTTACGCCCGAAAACGCATGGTTAGGGATGTTTATTTTTCTGTCGAAAAAACTCAAACTTTGTTTTAATTTGAAAGAGTCTCTGCTTTCATATTTTTGATTAAATTCAAAAGTAGTCGTGTTTCTCAAGGTTTCATTTTTTTCAAAATAAGTATGAAAAATATCCGAATTTCCATCAATTACATTCATATCTCCACCTTTCATTGTCCCTTTAGTGAAACTATTGCCAATCATAAAACTGGTGGTTTCGTTCGGGTAATAAAACAACCTCGGATTGATGGTAAAATTATTCGATTTTGGTACTTCAGAAAAATCATCTCCATCAACATCGTAGGCATTTTGGAGATTCAACAATCCTAAAATAGCATAACCAAATCTTCCTTTTCGTTGAGAAGCATAGCCGCCCAAGTTCGTTTGTCCAATGCTCGACTGGTTTAAGATAAAAGTATATTCTGTTTTTTCTTTGGGTGTTTTGGAAATAAAATTCACTACTCCCGCAATAGCACCGCCACCAAAAAGCGTTGAAGCGGGGCCTTTGATAACTTCCACTTGTTTTAAATCTAAAGGCGGAATTTCGAGAATACTCAATCCACTGGCAAAGTTCCCGAAATTAGGATAACCATCTTTCAATAATTGCGTATAACGACCGTCTAATCCTTGCACGCGAATACTGGCATTTCCACTTGTAGCTGATGTTTGTTGGACTTGCAGTCCGGTGCTTTCGTGTAATACCATCGAAACATTGGCAGGTTTCATATTGGCTTTTTCTTCCAATTCTTCTGCATCGATGCTCTCGATTCTTGTGGGTGTATTGCGAATACTTCGACTTGTTCTCGTTGATTGAACGGTGACTTCTTCTAATTCTTCGGCTTGTTTTTTTATTGTGTCGGTTACGACTTGTGCCATCGAACCAATGCTAAAAAGCATCAATAATGGCAATATGTATTTTGTCATTTTGTATCAATTAGTATAATAAATTAAAGGGGTATTTACGATAAGGATACCGTAAATGGGTTGTGTAAAACACAATTAATTATACTAACTAATTTTAGGTGGTTGCCAAATTTTTAAAATTATTTTCTTGTTGTAATTAAAAGAATAGTGACTTAATTCTTTCTTTTGGACATAAAAATCCAGATTCTCTTTGAAAGAAATAGAGGCCGTCTGAAATTTATAAATGGTAATACCACAGCAAGCACAAGTGCAAAAAGGTGAACATTGTTCTGACTCGTGATTGTGCTTTTCGTGGTTGCTGTTTTCTGAAACGGTAATTTTGGAAGTGTCTTTACATTCTATGCTGTCGCTACACGGCAAAACCGTAAGCGCAATCAGGAATAAAGAAAAAAGCATCCAAAAATGTTTCATGGGGCAAATGTACTAATTCTGATTTCTTTTTGGGTTCGGTTAATTTATTTTTAACAGCCTTTACACCGCTTTTATCACATAGGTCACAATGCCCCAAATGATTAATTGATTTTCTTCGGTGACTTTTATGGGTGAATACGTTTTGTTTTCAGGCATGAGATACAAACAGTCTTTTTCGAGTTGGATGCGTTTTACGGTAAATTCACCATCAATAAAACAGATAGCAATTTTATTGTTTTGAGGATCTAAACTTCGATCGACTACGAGTACGTCTTTGTCGTTTATTCCAGCATCAATCATCGAATTTCCGTTGACTTTGATGTAAAATGTGGCCAATGGATTTTGACTTAATTCTTTGTTTAAATCGATATTGGTTTCCATGAAATCGGCTGCCGGTGAAGGAAATCCTGCCGAAACACCTTCTGTTACAAAAGGAATTCTCTGATCGCTTTCCAAATCAGGAAGAAAAAAAGTCAGTTTTTTGTTTTTCTCTAGTGACATTTTATTTCAAGGATTTGTTTGAAGTTGGTAGTGTATTTTGGTGACAAATAATTCTGGTTCATGTCCCAAGTAAGATTTAAATTCTGGCTGGCTAATTTTATTTTTTTATCCCCAATTTTATGATTGAGCGAATCGATGGTTTTCATCAAATGAATGTGTTTTGGATTTTCATCTTCAAATAAATGAAATTGCTTGCGGTCTTCAGGAATAAGTTCCGTAACAATAACCCCAGCTTTTTTAAACCTTACTTTTTCATTTCCATCACATAGTTTTTTTAAAATTTCGATGGCGGTATTTGAAATTGTCAGATTTGAATTGGTCGCAAAAGGCAAAGTAATTGATAGGTTGTAATAGTATTTTTGCTCCAGATTTGTGTGTCGGTCAACAACTAACATCACAATAATCGTATGGCAACAAGATTTTTGTACGCGTAATTTTTCGGCACAAACTGTTGCAAAAGTTGAAACACGCTCTTTGAGTAAGTCGAAATCTGAAATTTGTTTGGGAAAACTTCGGGTAATGGCGATGCTCTTTTTTTGTTCGTGAACAGGTTCTAAATCTAAAACTGATTTTCCTTCCAATTCATATTTTAACCGAAGGCCAACAACGCCCATTTCTTTTTTAATCCAATTTTCATGTTCAGGGGCAATAAAATCGAAGGCGGTTTTGATATTTCGCAGTTTCATTTTTTTAGTCATGCGATAACCAATGCCCCAAACGTCCTCGATTTTTGTCCATTTCAAGGCTTTTATCCGACTTTCATCAGTGTCAATAATATAGACGCCTTTGGTTCTGTCTTGGAATTTCTTGGCAATTTTATTAGCGATTTTTGATAAAGCTTTGGTAGGAGCGAAGCCAACGCAGATGGGGATTCCAACCCATTTGTGCACGCGATTTTTCATTTGCAAGCCATAATCATGATAATCGGAAATAGCTAGGCCATCAAAATTAAGGAAAGCCTCGTCAATGCTATAAATTTCTACATTGGGTGTAAACTGTTCTAAAATCTTCATGATTCGATTGCTCAAATCGCCATAGAGCGGATAATTAGAAGAAAAAACTTTGATATTTTTTTCTTCTAGAAGCGCTCTGAATTTAAATTCTGGTGCACCCATAGGAATTCCGGCTTCTTTGGCTTCATTGCTTCTGGAGATTACACAACCGTCGTTGTTGGATAAAATCACGACAGGTTTTCCGTTGAATTCCGGTTGGAAAACACGTTCACAGGAAGCGTAAAAATTATTGCAATCGACTAAAGCATACATATCGCAAAATTACGGAATATCGTTTTAGGAAGTGGTGGGTAAAAGTTAATTTTGAAGTTGTTTATAAACAAAAAACCCCTTCATGACGAAGAGGTTTTGTATGTGTGTATTTGAAAATATCTTTACAAGTTACTTTGAATTTTTTGGGCTAAAGCTTCAAATTCTTCAGGAGTTAAACGTGTTTTGTTGTGGAAACGCATTTCGTCCATTTCATTTAGCGGAATAAGGTGCACGTGAGCATGTGGCACTTCAAGGCCGATAACAGACATTCCAATTCGTTTGCATGGCACTGATTTTTCTAAAGCAATCGCGATTTTTTTGGCGAAAGCCATCAATCCTAAATATAAATCGTCTTCCATGTCGAAAATCTTATTGATTTCCTGCTTTGGAATGCATAAGGTATGTCCTTTTGCATTTGGATTCACATCTAAAAAAGCCAAGAATTTATCATCTTCGGCAATTTTGTAACAAGGAATTTCTCCATTGACTATTTTAGTGAATATAGAAGCCATTTTTAGAATGTTTGAAGATTATACTTTTAGAAATAAATAAAATTTAGTCTCTTGAGATTTCAAGAATTTCAAATTTTAAAGTTCCGTTTGGTACTTGAATTTCAGCAATTTCACCCACTGATTTGCCTAATAATCCTTTACCGATAGGCGAAGTTACTGAGATTTTTCCGTTTTTTAAATCGGCTTCACTTTCAGCAACCAAATGATACGAAATTTCCATACCATTCGTTTGATTTTTGATTTTTACATGCGATAAAACCAATGCTTTCGATACATCCAATTGCGACTCGTCGATAAGACGTGCATTTGAATATACTTCCTCCATTTTTTTTATTTTCAACTCCAAAAGACCTTGTGCTTCTTTGGCAGCGTCATATTCGGCATTTTCAGATAAGTCACCTTTGTCTCTTGCATCAGCAATGTCTTGAGATGCTTTAGGACGTTCTATACTTTTAAGTTGCTCTAACTCTTCTTTTAATTTTTTTAATCCTTCTGCGGTATAATAAGATACTGTACTCATAAGTTCGACGTTTATATAAAATAGAAAAAATCCCATAGCGACGGGATTTCTTCCTACAAAGATATTGTTTTTTATTTCAATTTGAAATTTATTTGCTATTCCTATGCTTCACAAAGTTAATTAAATTAAATTTGTTCCAGCAATTCTAAGTTGTTTTTTTAAAATGAAGAAATATTTTTTTTTAATACTAGCTTTATGTGTGTTGTCGTGTCACAAAGATAGCGTTGTAAGTAGTAATCCTTACTTGCAGAATGTTTCTTTTGTGAAAGACATCAATACCAATTTGCCTTCATACAATAACCTTCAATTTCCAAGCAATCCTGTTTTAATTACCGATGCTGGTGCTGGAATAAAAGGAATTGTTGTGATGAAAGTAGGAGAGGGAGATTACAGGGCTTATGAAGCCAGTTGTCCGAATCAATATCCAAATGCTTGTTCTTTAATGAGCATTAATGGAATTAACGTTAAATGTTCTTGTGAGAATTACGAATATAGTTTGTATACCGGTTTAGGCAATGGTCAATATCCTCTTAAGTCTTATCGAACCGAAGTTAACGGTGCTGTAATTCGAGTGTATAATTAAAAAAAGGAGCCAATTGGCTCCTTTTTTTGGTTTAGAATTTTAAAGTAATCCCGGTTAGGAAATTAATTCCCGCTTGAGGATAATAGAAATTCTCTGTAATAGCATTATCATTTGAGCCTTGTGGTCTGTAATAATAACTATAAGTATATCCGTTAGACTCGTATTTTTTGTCGAATAGATTATTCACTAATAGATTAAATGCAATTTCTTTGATCCATTTTGGTTTCAAGACAAAAGTAGCATTGAAGTTGCTGATCTGATACGCACTGATACTTCTTGAATCGGTTGAAGTATTGTCTAAAAATTGCTTTCCTACATATTTCGAAAGGAAGGTAAAGTTCAAACTCTTTACAGGAGAATAAGTTACAGAACCACTTGAAATGATGTTTGGTGAAAATGAAATATCCGAATCTTTGTATTTTGTAGCAATTGGAGCATATAAAACAGTATCATAAGTATTTGGATCGTATTGAGTATCAAAAACAATATTGTCAAATTCTTTGATTTTGTTTTGGCTGTAAGTTGCATTTACTTCTAGTTTTAATTGGTTTGAAATTTTGGCTGCAGCCACTAATTCAATTCCGGCACGGTAACTTTTATTTACATTTTCTCTTACAGATCCACCCACATCATCTAAAGCTCCAGTTAAGACCAATTGGTTGTTATAACTCATATAATATGCATTGGCGTTTAATGAGAGAATGTTAGTTTTTAGTCGGTAACCCAATTCGAAATCGACCAATTGTTCCGGTTTTGGCTCCTTAGGGTTTTTGGTCAAATCATCGCGATTTGGTTCTTTGTTGGCCACAGAAACTGAACCGTAAACAAGATTTTTGTCGTTAAATACGTAGGTTAATCCCGCTTTTGGATTGAAGAAATTATAGGTTTTGTCAACATATAAATTCATCAAATCTGAATTGGTTCCTGTAGCTTTATAATCTACTTTTCTAACTTGAACATCGCCAAAAACGATTAATTTTTCGGTAAAATTGTATTCTGCTTTTAAGAAAGTAGAGTAGTCTTCTTTCAAACCATCGGCTAAATAATACTGAGCATCTTTAGCAACAGGAACGGAAAAAGAATTCCAGATAATTTGTCCAAAATGATTCCCCATGTATTTGTTGTAACCACCACCTAAATTCAGGTTTAGCTTTTCATTTTTGTAATTTAAAGAATAAACAAGAGCATAGAAATCATTGTCTAACCATTTTCTTCGGATGACATCTCCTTGGCTAGCACCATTTGGATCATTTGGGAAATATTCACTAAGCTTTCGGTCTAATTTTAATTCTTCATAGAAACCTTTTCCATGCGTATAATTCCCCGAAACAGAACCGCTTAAATTATCTGTAAACTGATGGGAAACGTGCAATTGATAGTGATTTTGTTCGTAATCGTCTACTTGATTGGCGTAGGTGTAGTAGTTGTAAGTTCGTCCCGAAGTTCTTAGGTTTTGAGCTTCTTCTGGAGAAGAATAATTTCGGTTGATAAAATCTTCAATTCCGGCCAAATCACCTTTAACAACTGCTTCTGGAGTTCCGTACCAAGATTGATATGTGATTTCGTGTCCGCCGAAAACCATCGCTTTAACCGATGTCTTCTGTCCTATATAGCCAGCTTCGGTATAATATGATTTTAAATCTGAAAAAGCCCTGTCTATATAACCATCACTGGCAATTTTCGACAATCGTCCTTGCGCATAAAACCCATTTTTAATCCCAGAGCCAATACTTAAATTGTGTTTTCTAGTGCCAAAAGAACCAATACTATTGCTTGTTGTAGCATAACCTTCAGTTGAAGGATTTAATGTTTTTAAATTCAAACTCGCACCAAATGCGCCTGAACCATTGGTGGAGGTTCCTGCACCACGCTGTAATTGAATGTCTTCTATTGAAGAAGTAAAATCAGGCAAATCAACAAAATAAGAACCATGACTTTCTGCATCATTATAAGGAATTCCGTTTAGCGTAACGTTTACACGTGTAGCATCACTACCACGAACACGGATTCCTGTGTAACCTACTCCGGCGCCAGCATCGGAAGTAGTAATGACAGAAGGCATTTGGTCTAATAAAATAGGTAAATCCTGACCTAAATTTGTAGATTCTAACTGTTCTTTTTTAATAGTCGAAAAGGCAAAAGGTGATTTGTCTTTTACTCGAGTTGATGTTACAATAACATCATCTAATTGATTGGTTTTGGTAGTGTCTTTTTCTACTTGCTGAGCAAAAGAGGTAAGTGATACTAGACAAAAGGTTGTGAGCCAATTGCTTTTTTTTGTAAAAAATAAAGTTTTCATTCGTAAACTATTTACAAATAAAAGGGGTAATTATTCTTTTTAAAATTAATAATTGATTGCTTGATGACGCAAATAACGGTTACATTATTTGTGTCATTACTCCCTTGGCAACATTACTTGCCCAGGTTCGTTGGGTATAATCTCAGCTCGTTATTTAGAGCACCCCTTTGAGACGGGGCAAATTTAGACTAAAATATACGAAATAAAAAAGAATTAATATTTTTTAAGCTCAAAGGAAGTACCATCAAAGACGCCATAAGTAAAATAGCCAATCCAGTCTCCTAGGTTGATGTATTTTGCTTTTTCATTGAGTTCAATTGTCATAGGTAAATGACGGTGACCAAAGACAAAATAGTCATAATGTTTGGTTTCGAGTTTGCGTTTGGCATATTGTACCAGCCATTCGTTGTCTTCTCCTAAAAAGCGAACGTCTTCATCACCTGAAATTAATTTATTTTTCACTGAAAGATATTGGGCCAATCTTACACCTACATCAGGATGTAACCATCTAAAAAGCCATTTAGAAAACGGATTTGTAAATACTTTTTTCATGCGTTTGTATCCTTTGTCGCCAGGACCTAAGCCATCACCGTGACCAATTAAAAAATCTTTTCCATTGAAAGAAAACTCTTTAGTTGTATGATACACAGGAATATTGAGTTCTGTTTGAAAGTAATCATCCATCCATAAATCGTGGTTTCCTACAAAGAAATAAACAGGAATACCACTATCTCGAATCTCAGCCAGTTTTCCTAAAACCCTCACGAAGCCTCTTGGAACGACAGTTTTATATTCAAACCAAAAATCAAATAAATCACCTAACAAAAATATAGCTCCAGCGTCGTGTTTTACTTCGTCCAGCCAAGCCACAAATTTTTGTTCCCTTGGGAAACTTGCTTCTGGTGTTGGTGCACCCAAATGCTGGTCGCTGGCAAAATATATTTTTTTGGAAGGAGAAAGCGTCATTGGTTTTAATTTGTTTCAAAGATATGGAATTTTAAAAAATGCCTTTCAATTTAATTCAGCTGTTTTTTTGCATGAAAATAATTGATACGATAAGAATGTTTTTGACTACTTTTACGCTTAACTTAACCTAAACTACTTCAAAAACAGCAATTTATGAAAAAAAACTACATTTTAACTTTTTTATTGGCGACATGTTTCTTTTTTAAAGTTTCAGCGCAAACTTGCCCAGCCCCGAGTAATTTAGTAACAACTAATGTTACTGGTACGTCAGCGATTATCGCTTGGACTTCTCCTGGAGGCCCGACAACTTGGGAAATAATATTGCAGCCTTTTGGCTCGCCGGCTCCTACCATTAACTCTCTAGGGATTATAGCAACTTCAAGTCCGTATGTGGTTACTGGATTAACACCTTGTACGACTTATGAGTTTTATGTCAGAGGAGTTTGTGGCCCTGGTGATTTAAGTACATGGTCAGGACCTTCGACTTTTGGGGGTAATTCAACAATAAATTGTGTGGCAATCGTGACGCAAAATACCTCTTGTAATGGTCAAAATCATGCAAACATAACTGCGGTGGCTTCATCAGGAAGTGGAAATTATTCTTATACACTGGTTGATTTATCAGGAGTGTTACCTAATATGGTTAATTCTACTGGGATTTTTACAAATATCGTAACAGGTCCAGCAACGTTTGAGGTTCATGTGACCGATTTACTGACTAATTGTTCTGTAACGAGTAATACAATCACATTCACACCTGCTGCACCTATAATCTGTAGTGCTTTGGTGAATAACAATACAATTACTGCTACAGCAACTGGTGGCGCTCCTCCTTATTTATTTTCGATAGATGGAGTGACATACCAAGCGAGTTCTGTTTTTCCGTCATTAACACCTGGAATTTACACTGTTTCCGTTAGTGACACTCATGGTTGTGTAGGTTCTTCTAGTTCGGTGACAATACAAACGAACCCTTTTAATGTAACTATTGGATCTACTTTAGATATACCAACGAGTACTTTGTTTGTCAATGTAATTGGAGGAGTTGCTCCTTACACTTATAATTGGCAGTTAAATGCTGTTGCTATTCCAGGTGTAAATAGTTCAACATTGGTGATTAATGGCCAAGGGGGCGTATATTCTGTAACAGTTACGGATAACAATGGTCAAGTTGCTAATGCCAGTTATTTTGTTCAAGACTTCCAGCCGGTAGTTGCAACTGATGATACTATCACTGTATATAGCTCAAGTGCAACTATTGTAATATCAGCGAGTTCAGTATTGTCAAATGACTTCTATAATGTGTTACCAGTGAATACTAATCCAAACAGTCCGCAAGGAGTTACTTTAACTCCGTTAAATATACCATCTGGTTTTTCGCTAAATGGAGATGGTACCGTGAGTGTTTTACCCGGAACAGCTAGTGGAATTTATATTTTGACTTATCAGATATGTTCGGTTACAAATTCGAGTTATTGTGATACTGCTTCTGTAACAATGAATGTTGGAAATACTGGGATTTTAATGAAAGCCTTCATAGATTTAAATAATAATAATGTTCAGGATTCAGGTGAGCAGAATTTCACTTTAGGACAATTCCATTATGAGAAAAATAACAATGGCATTCTAAATAGTATCTATTCTTCATACGGGGACTATTTTATAAGTGAAAACAACGTGTCTACTTACGATTTAAGTTACACTATAGATTCTTTTTATGCGAATCAATATACTTTAAGTACTTCCGCTTATGCTGATATCAATTTTGATCCCATTACGGGAATAGATATTTATAATTTTCCTGTTACGGTGATTCCTTATGATGATTTGGGTGTTTATATTAGTCCTTATGGCGCTTCGCCAAGGCCAGGGTTCAGTTATGTTAATTTTATTAGTTACACCAATCATGGCAATCAAATCATTCCAGCGGGTACCCTAACATTTACAAAAAATAATGTAGTATCTATCAGTAATATTTCACAAGTAGGTACTACTGCAACACCTAATGGTTTTACGTATGATTTTACCAATTTGGCACCCAATCAAACAAGAGTTATTTATGTAACAATGCAGGTTCCGACAATCCCAACAGTTGCATTGGGTCAGTTATTGACCAATACCATTGCTATAAATATTCCTGCTGGAGATGCTAATGTTAGTAATAACAATGGTGTCCTAACCCAAACCATTGTTGGATCTTATGACCCGAATGATAAAACAGAAAGTCACGGAGGTAAAATAGTGCATTCTACTTTTACTTCTACTGATTATCTGACCTATACAATTCAGTTTGAAAATACGGGAACATATTATGCTGAAAATGTAAGGGTCAATGATTTGTTAGATACTCAATTGGATGAAACTTCTCTTAGAATGATCAACGCAAGTCATGCGTATAATTTAACCAGAATAGGAGAGGATTTGAATTGGAATTTCAATGGAGTTGACTTACAAC
>JBDTNG010000195.1:0-4126 GCA_039933895.1 Flavobacterium sp.
GCATACGCTTTGGCATTATTATTAGCTGCATAACGAATTCTAACGTTATCTAAAGTATACGGATTGACATCGGTTAATGATTTATAATACAATTCAGAAACTAGCTTAAAAGGTCGATTCCACATTTTAAAACTATAATCGTTTCCAAGTACATAATGTATCGATCGTTGGGCTTTAACATTGGGTTGTACTACGCCATTTGCATCTCGTAATTCCCTATAAAAAGGCGGTTGACTATACAATCCACCGGAAATTCTAAAAAGCATGTCCTTGTTCCAATCAGGTTTTATGGCAAATTGAGCTCTTGGGCTAAAAACGATTTGGCTTTTGCCTAAAATATTCTCTCCACTCACCTGCCACTCTTGAGCACGGATTCCAATGTTGGTAAAAACATCATTATTCCCCCATTTTGAGCGTCTGTTCCATTGTGCATAACCTGAGAACCTGTCAATATTTACATAATTTTTGGCTCTCACATTTTGATAAGGCACTAAAGGTCCAACATAAGGATTGTAAGGTTGATCATTTACTGGTGTATCTAAAACAGGATTGTTTAATGAAAAACCTGCTGAATCAATTACTTCCCATTCGATTAATCTATCTCTAATGCTTTCACGTGTATATTTAAGTCCCCATTCTATTTGATCTTCATTCTTTTTATGAAAACCTTTCACTTCTGCATTGACAATAACAGCATCAAGATCGTTACGAGCATGTGTTAGTTGAGAACCAATCGCTCTTGAAAATTCAACGTTACCGAAATTATCATCCCCTAAATTTGAATTTATTTCTCCCAAACGGTATTGGGCTAAAATGTCAAAACATTCCTGCTCGGTAGTGTGATAACCAGAAGCAATAAATTTCAAATTGAAATTATCATTTACCGTATAAGTCGTTTTTAAAGCACCAAAAACGGTATTGTACTTGTCTTTTTCCTGTCCGTCGTAAAGAACAAGAAGCGCAATAGGATCATTTATTGTTCCGAAATTAGTTTGGCGTGAAAGGGGTTGGTAATCATATTTGTTTTGAGAAATATTTCCTAGAAAACCGAACTGCCATTTGGTATTTGGCGTAAAAGTTACATACGATTGTACATCGGCAAAGCGAGGTCTGTAATTGGTTTCTGTTTGTTGACTATTGACCAACAAGCTATTATCTCGGTATCTCACACCTGTAATGGAAGTCCATTTTTGATTTTTTGATGCAGTTTCCACTGCTAAACTTCCACCAAGAAAACTGGCTGCAAGCGATGCGCCAAATTTTGCAGGACGACGGTAAGTAATATCTAAAACCGAAGACAATTTATCACCAAATTTCGCCTGAAAACCTCCAGCAGAAAAATCGATATTCTGAACCAAATCGGTATTGGTAAAACTCAAACCTTCTTGCTGTCCAGAACGCACTAAAAACGGACGATACACTTCAATTTCATTCACATACACTAGGTTTTCGTCATAATTTCCACCGCGAACAGCATATTGCGTACTTAGTTCATTATTAGAATAAACACCTGGTAATGTTTTTAGAATATTCTCAACACCTGCATTGGCACCAGGAATTAACCGAACGGTTTGTGGAGAAATTGCAATTATTCCTTCTACCCGTCTTTCTCTGTTATTGGTAATCACCACCTCTCCAATCTGTTCTACATTTTCTTTAAGAATAATATTGAATTCGTAATCTTCGTTGGGTTTCAATTCTAAAGAAATTACAGCAGCTTTCAGCGAAAGATGAGAAAATTTTAAGTTTGATCTTACTTTGGCTGGAATGGTCAAAATATAAAAACCATTAGCATTTGTAATGGTTTTATTGTCCTGAAACGAAACATTTACATTTTCAACAGGCTGGTTGTTTTCGTCTAGAATAACCCCTTTTACTCTTGCGGTTTGTGCAAAAGTGACTAGTGAAAAAACGAAAAATAAGAGAGTGAATTTGGTTTTCAAAATTGCGTTATTTTGTTTTAAAAAAATAAGATTCAAATGTAGTCGAATTTCCTAAATTATCATTGACAATAATTTTAAAATCATTTTTACCATTAACGAATATATTATCGGATAAATTATGTGTTAATCGGTTTAATTTAGGCTCATATTCCATCAAAATCCAATTACCGTTCAAATACGCATTGTAAGATGCAATACCTGATAAATCATCAGAGATAGAAATTTTTAAGGTTTTTTGTTCGTCTAAATCATCTCCTTCAACAAAATTCGGATTGTAAACTTTGGGAGCGGTTTCATCTTTGGCTAAAAAGAATTTACCAAGCTTTTTAGTATAAATAACAAAGGAATTTTCTTTTTTGTAAGTCTTGTTGTATTCATTTCTTTTCCCATCTAAATTGCCAATAAACATTTTTTCACGATCAGCATCTGGAATTTTAGTGACATCAAAAACAATATTGATATTTTCTTTCAAAGGCACAGAATCGTTGTGAAAAAAGAGTTCATTATTTTTAACATCAAAATTTAAATAAAAATCTTCGTAAAAAGAATTCTCTGGAACAAATACCGAAATATCGTCTTTGCTGTAACTATTATCAATCGCAGATTTTAAGAAATAAGGTGTTTTAATATCGTCTTTTGGCTGCGTAATAGGCAAAACTCCATAAGAAATGGGAATATTGACTTCTGTTTTATTGCCATGAAAATCCTGTAAAATCATCTTGTAATTCAGAGTGAGATTAGAGAAGACATCGATAATTCCGTTATTTTTCATTGTTTTAATGATACTCAAAGGAAAATTGTTGGTCAAAAATAATTTCTGAAATCTCAATCCTTGCTTTTGGTACCGATAATAGTCGATAAAAGTGTTGATATATTTGGTTTCATCAAAAGAAAAAATGTCGAATTCGTAACCAAAATAAGGCATTCCGTTTAAAAAGGTATCTAATTTATAAATCCCTTTTTTGCCATAATTATTATCCGAAGTATCGAAAGCGTTGATTCCAAAGCCAATTTTTCCATTGGCCACAACTTTACTTGAAATGTAAGTACCGTCCGGTTGAAGTGTTAAACTTAAAAAAATAGGTTTAGCAGAACCGTTCACTTGAGCCGAATCACCTAAGGCATAAACAATAACTCCAGAAACCTGAGGTGCTTTAGAATCTTTAAGTTCATCTCCAAAACCAAAAAGCATTGGGTTGATTACTTGTTCTGTTTTAGTATCTCGAAATTCAAAATGCAAATGAGGCCCACTAGAACCTCCTGTATTTCCTGAATAGGCGATTAGATCTCCTTTTTTAACTGGAATTTCATCAGGTTGTGGGCGAATTTCAATTTCGTAATTTTTTTGAAGATATTCTTCTTTATTTATAACTTCCTGAATGGCCGGAGCTGCGCTTTGCAAATGCCCGTAAACCGTAGTATATCCGTTGGGATGGTCTATATAAATTGCTTTTCCATAACCAACAGTTGAGATTTTTATTCTGGAAACAAAACCATCTGCAGTAGCGTAAACAGGGATTCCTTCGTGTTTTTCAGTTCTAAAATCAACTCCTGAATGAAAATGATTAGGTCTTAGTTCACCAAAATAACCAGCTGCAGAAAGCGGAATATCCATTGGGGAACGAAAATAGTCTTTAGGGTATTTGTCTTGGCTTATAACCGAATTAAAAAATAGTAAAAAGGCAACTAAAAATCTCATAGAAAACATTTGTGCTAATATAACGAAATTGTTTTACAAAAATTACCAATCGCAGATATTGATAACGTTAACATTTTAAATGATTTAGAATTTAAAAATAATTAAATTTTTTTTTTTTGCCAAAGTTATTGTGATAATTGAATAGGAATATTAACTTTGTGAAGTTATGTAATGAATTTTTATTGCAATGAGTGAGATTGGAGGAATAGTTGATTCTCTTGAAGTTAGGTTTCAAAAACTTTTCAAAAAGATGGAAAGTTTGCAACAGGCAAACCTAGAATTATTGGGGAAACTTAATGAATCAGAAAAGATTATTCTTAGCCAGACTGACGAAATTAAAAACATAAAATCTAATTTCGACTCCATAAAAATTACAAATTCATTACTTGGTAGTGACGAATATAAAAGAGATACAAAGCTTAAAATAAATTCATTAATTAGAGAAATAGATTATTGTATTGCACAACTTTCTGATTAGAAAGCA
>JBDTNG010000196.1:0-7585 GCA_039933895.1 Flavobacterium sp.
ATGATTTATTGAAACAAGGATGGAAAAGACCTATAAAAGAGGAAATTTACCTAAAAGTCCAACCCAGCATAATGACGCCTGTGTTGCTGTCTGCAAATACTTTCGAGTCGGATAATATGGTATTATTAAGTGTTATCCTTACCGATGTTACTCATAGAAATAAACAGCAGGAAGAACTAAAGCGGAACGCATCACAATTAGAACAGAAAAATACAGAGCTTGAAAAACTAAATCAAGAACTTGCTTTTCAAAACGAAGAAAAAGAAAAAAGAGCTGCAGAGTTACTCATTGCTAATAAAGAACTTGTTTTTCAAAGTGAAGAAAAAGAAAAGCGAGCTGCAGAGTTATTTATTGCTGATAAAGAACTTCTTTTTCAAACCGAAGAGAAAAAGAAAGTGAAACAAAAACTAAACTTAGCCAAAACAGACGTAAAAGAACTGGAAGAACTTATCGCCCATAAAGAAAGTATACTAGCCATTCTTTCCCATGATTTAAGAAGTCCATTAGCAGGAATCATCGGAATTGCAGAATACCTACAATCCAATTTCGAAGAAATGGACACAGAAAAAGTAAAAGAAATGCTCGTCCTCTTACATGAATCCTCAAAAAATGAGTTAAATATGTTGGACTACCTTGTGGAATGGGCCCGGATAAAATATGCCTCACAGGTATTTTCTCCCGAAAAAATTGAACTTTCCCAATATGTGAAGAAAATTTTTGATCTTTTAAACGAATCTGCTTCGCAAAACGAAATTGAACTTCATAACGAAGTTGAAATGGGTATAAGGGTTTTTGCCGATGAAAAAATGCTCCTCTCCATTCTGCAAAACATACTTACAAATGCGATAAAACATTCCTTTCCTTGTGAAACCGTAACCGTTTCAGCAGAAAGAAAAGCAGATAAAATTATTGTTCAGATCAAGGATACCGGTATCGGAATGTCCAAAGAAATAAGGGAAAAACTGTTTATACCACAAATGGATAGCCTTACCCATGAGCGAATAGAAAACAAAGGAGCCGGAATTGGTTTACTATTGGTAAAAGGCTTCCTGGAAAAAAATGGAGGTGAAATATGGGTAGAAAGTACCGAAGGAAAAGGTTCTTCTTTTTATTTTACCTTACCTATTGAAAAATCAACGAATTGAATAAAATGGTATTCAAATGAAAAAGAACGAAAATCCTGTATAACTTCCGCCATACATTGCCACTTTTCCATTGCACCAAGTTTGCTTACTTATCCAATCAATAATCTCATAAATATCTTTTCCTTCGTGTTCGTAAGGTGCATATTCTTTTAGATTTGTCCGAATGCCATGAATATAAGCTACCACACCAACATAATCTTTATCTGCTGATCTTTTCCCAAGAATGTCGTCTCCTGCACCTTGATAGTAAGTAGTAACGTCCCTGGGCTTCGTGAAGTTTGGGACATTTATACCCAAATCATTCCATCAGGACTGAAGTCAAATATATAAAATTGCTTTTAAATTCAGCCTTAAATCTCCATTTTGGCAAACCTTTGTTGTGCTTTTTGTCTACCAAGGACTTTCTTCACTTTCGCCTTCTATGTCGTTGCTAAAGAATTTTCCTGTCGGTGCATTTTCATCGGTTAGTGTATGTTTAATTATAAAGCTTGCAGCACTTTCTACAGTTCCAGGCCCTCTGTGTTGGTTGAAATCTGTTGATGTATAGCCTGGATCTATTGCATTTACTTTGAATGGCAAATCTCTCAATTCATAAGCTAATAAAATAGTGAAAGCATTTAATGCTGCTTTTGAAGATATGTAGCTTGCCATTTTAAAAGGATAGTATTTCCAGTTGGGGTCGCAATGTAAGGTTAGCGATGCAAGACCAGTTGAAATATTGCTAATTCTTGGGCTTTCCGACTTTTTAAGCAATTCTAAAAATGTCTGTGTTACGCTAATTGTTCCGAAGTAGTTGGTTTCAAAAACATTTTGAATGTCTTCAATGGAAGTAGTTAAAGCACTTTCAGGGAATCCTCTGCTTATACCTGCATTATTTATCAAAATGTCTAATTTACCTTGTTCATTTTCAATAATTTTCATAGCAGTTAAAATTGTATCCCGATTTGTGACATCAATTTCAACTGCTTTCATATTTTCAAATCCATTTTGGTTTAATTCTTTTACAACTGCTTCCCCTTTCGCAAGGTTACGTGTTCCCAAATAGACGAATAATCCTTTTTTTGAAAGTTGTTTCGCTGTTTCTAATCCAATACTCCTATTGGCTCCTGTAATTAATACTGATTTCATTTTTATTTTCTTTTTTAAAATTAATAGTACAAAAGTGCATCCTTAAAAAAGAAAATAATTTGCCATTTGGCAAAAAATGATTTAGCATATATTTTTCCTAATTCTACTTAACGATGATTGAGTGATGCCCAAGTAAGAAGCAATGTAAGAGAGTGGAATACGGTTCACAAGATTTGGATATTGTTCCATAAAACTCAAATAGCGGGTAGTAGCATCTTCTGAAACTAAAGCACTAAGTCTTACCACTTTTCGAAGCAATGCTTTTGAAATAATTTTACGAACAATGTTATCTAAGCCTATAATTGTATTAAGAAGTTCTTCCCAATCTTGTTTAGAAAAAACAATAATTTTACAATCGGAAATTGCCTGCAAATAAGCTGATGATGGAATATTATTGTCAAAGCTATTTAAATCTACTACGATATTGTTTTCATCAATGAAATATTTGGTCATTTCTTCTCCTTTATCGTTATAGTAACAAACCCTAATAACACCTTCTATGATAAATCCGAATTGTTGGGAAACTTTACCTGCTTCTGAAAAATACTCATTATTCTTAAGTTTTAATTCTTTAGATTTTTTTAAAATCAATTCTATTTGCTGCTGATTTAAATTTTCAAACTGCAATAAATATGCTACAAATTCTTCCATCATCACAAGTTAATAATAGTTATTCTAGGGTCTTTTGTCATTTTAAAAAATGCTTTCAGTAATTGGTTTAAAGTTATACACAGCGTCCCGCGGCTTGGAGAGGTTGGAGAGATTTACCCCAAATCATTCCATTAGGACTGAGTCAAATATATAAAATTGCTTTTAAATTTAGCCTAAACCCCCATTCGAGCGATAGCGTCCCGATAGCTATCGGGAGGAGCGAAGTAAACAGCTGTTCTGGGCAGGTTTTATTTTTCCAAAAGTTTTCTCGCGTCACTTTCCGTTAAATACTTAAACATTTGATTCTTAGAATCTATAGTGACTAAAGGAAATTCGATTTGATTCTCACCAGTTAAAATTATTGGTTTTTTTAAATGAGTGCTAATTGATTTCATAAAATCTATCAGTTCGTCGAGTTCAAACGAAGATTTTATTTCACTGGGTTCTATATCCAACTCTATTTCAGTTTGCGAAAATAAAAAACAATTTATAAGTAAATCTTCTAAAATAATTGAGATTGTTTGACTTTCAGAATCCTCATTTTGATTAGTCAAATAATCTACTACAAAGTCTTTATCAATTTTGCGTCTCCTTTCGTCTACTGGACCAAATCTCACATTAAAATTTTCATTTAGAAAATCCACAAAGGATTTCCAGTCTTCGATTGTAACATCTTTGACATACAAATCTCTCAGTGTACCGTCACTTTCAAAAATCCACGATATTTCGTTCCAATTATAGTCCATATAGTTTAAGAATTTTACCGAACGCTTAGTAAACTTTCCGCTCCCGCGCGAATCCTTTCGCGTGATTTTTATAATTCTAACCATTAGCTAAACAAGATTACTTCGTAAATATAAGAATTTGGTATTTATGAAGCTATACGAAAGGATTCATGCGGGAGCGGGGGGGAAAGAATATATTTTCGCATAATTTTAAAGTTGTGTTGGTTATCCGATAGCCAGGATTTGCTCCCGAAACTTCGGGACCGTGCCTTCCCTAACGAAGATATACATTAAAACGGTAATTCAACTAAAATCCTACTTACTTAAAACAGTTGTTGGCTGAAGTTATAATTTTTGAGACAAGCTAGTAACTTTATTAAGTAAATTTGAATCAAATTCCACTTGCTCAGATTTACAAAACTCAATCAGCATATTTCCAATTTCTACCAATTCTCCCATATCTGTATTTTCATCAGGCGACCAAATAGTCCCTCCTTTAATTCCAAAATCCCATACCATAAAATAATAGTTTATACCATCCAATCCTGATTCATGTTCAGTTTTATAGTGAGCATTAAGAATAGCCTTTTTAAATAATTCTCTCACTAGAATCGCCAATTCGGTTTTAATTTCTTTTTTGAAAGATTTTATTTTAACCTTATCCTTTTCTTCGGAGTACCATAAGCTTGTTTCAGCGATATTAAATTTAAGATAATATTTTTGGTTGCTTTTATCTACATCTATCTGCAAAACGTTCTCGGGACTAAATGATGGCATTGTCAAAAAACGTATTTCAGGACAATCAGATAAATCCTTATATAATTTTTCCCGAACAATACTATAGTATTCAAATTGATAATTATAGATGCTAAACAAATCTGCGAAAGGCTCAAGATGATTTTTCTGTGCATTTATTTTTTGTGGGGGAAAAATCACTAAAAATATAATTGTAATTAAAGAGAGTCTTTTCATAGATGTAGATTTTAATAATGTTAGCCAACGTCACTGCTACCGCGCGAATCCTTTCGAGTGACTTTATAATTCCTACCTGCCGCCCCGCTCCTGCGTGAATCCCTTCGCGTGGCTTTATAATTTCTACTCATTAGCTTAATAAAACAGATTATTCGTAAATATAAGAATTTGGCACGAAACCCACACGAAGGGATTCGTGCGGTAGCGGGGGTCAGTATTATTTCAAATCACTAAACTTAAGTTTTGCAATTTCTAGTATTAAGGTTACCGCATTTAAATATTCTTTCCATACAGTTTTGTTATCCTCAGAACTTAAACACGAAATGGAGTATTTTACTTTATTTTCTGGAATCATACTTCTCCCTGAAAACTCGATTTCTATGTCTCCAGCATCTAGACAAGTTCTTACGTCTTGCATTACATCTTTCGGATCTATTTTTAAGATAGCATTAGATAAGTTTAAAAACTTTTTATTTGATATTGAGTATTTTTTTTCACTCTTGTATGTCTTAATGTAAACTTCTGCTGAGTCTTTTACTTGATAAATGTATATATCTATATCACTATAAATTCTCGCTGAATTGTTATTATGAAGATAAACATACTTAATATCATTTGTTTGTGAATAATTTTTTAAAAAGAATATACCGAAGACAAATGTTATTAATAATTTCATGATTAAAGTTTAGTTTTTTAATATTACATCCCCCGCTACCGCGCGAATCCTTTCGCGTGGCTTTTATAATTCTAACCATTAGCTAAACAAGATTATTCTGTAAATATAATAATTTGGTTTTTACGAAGCCAACACGAAAGGATTCGTGCGGGAGCGGTGGGGATGTTTTTTTTATCAAGTTTCATTTTTCGACATATGCTCCCATATTTTTTGATTAAACCATCTTTTTGGATTTGAAAAAAAAGTTGGTTTCTTTGTTTTGATTATTCTTGATTTATCTTCTAATAATTCTCCATCAAAATTTAACAAATATTCGTTAGATTCAAAATCGAAAAGTCTAATCTTATTTTCTTCAATACTTACTTCTTTTTTTCCTTCCAAGTTAACCCAAATATCTCGTCCGCCATATTCCCATTTGATATTCCCATTTTTTTCTATGCGAAAAATTCTATGTTCACCTCTCAATAATATGTCTTCCTCTAAATCATAAAACTCAAATAATTCTGAAATATCAGGTCTTAAAATCCAATCAATTTCGATTTCTTTTAGGTTTAATGACAAAATTGTAAAACCTAAACTCATAATTAAATTACTTTCATTTAGTTTTACTGATTGACTTTTATCATTTTCTGTTGATTTGTGAAGATAAAATCCACCATCTAATCCATTTAGTTCTATATTTTTATAAGTTTTGGAGTTCTTTTTTTGGATAGAAACAAATATTGAATCTGATTTATACTCATTTTGAAAATCAATTACTTTCTGAATTTCGATTTTTTTGTTTTCAAAGTTTATTTTAGAATATGAAATTTCTACATTCCAAAATTCATTTGAAATATTTAGGTTTTGATTTTCAAAAAACTCTAATAATTCTGAAGATTCCATTTTGTTTCTTTTTACCTTTCTGTTCCTCGAAAATATCCTACAACGTCTTGGCGCTTGCCATGGTTGGGGACTTTCGAAGCCGAGTATTTTCTGTTGAACGAAGATATGAATAAAAAACGCTAATTCCACTAAATTCCCAATCACTGCAAACGGCTGTTATGTGATGTGCCTATTCCGATTATTTTAAATTTTAAAACATAAATAGGCTGTCTCACATATTGAGGACAGCCTATTCTTTTGTTAGTGCTTTTCTTAAGCGTTATAGAGAACGTTTTAAACAATTTACATAATGTCTACTTTGTTTTTGAGATCATTTCTTTCGTTTAATTAACTGGAATACAGAAATCTACATTCATTTTTCCTTCTGGATGTTCTTTATAATTGGTATGATAAATTTCATAAGGAAATGATTTTCTAAATTGATATCCTTTTTCATTCATCCATAAAAATAATCCATTCCACGTTTGCTCAAATTCATCAAGTCCAATAAAAAAATTACCAACAACATATTTTCCAGAAGGTAAAATTTCAGCAAAAATTTCATCTTCAATTTTAATAGGTTTATCCAAAAGCATACATGCATTAATCCTAACTTTGTCCGGAGAAGTTACTTTAAAACTATCATGATAGACAGAAATCATTTTCACATTTTCTTTCGGAAATAGGTTTTTTGAAATTCCCCAATTAATTAATTTCTTATAAGCACTTTCTACATTTTGTACACCGATGCTCGTTACAGAAGCAAGATGCATTTCTGGCATTTGCTTCACTTCAATTTTAGCGTTTTGCATAATTATTTGTATTTGTTTAACATTACAAATGTATTGCTCAAAAACTACTTGATTGTGTCCGATATTGCTATTGATTTGTGAAATCTTGCTAAAATGTTCTGGAGATATTTTTCTAAAAGCTGTAGGAGATATACCATAGAACTTTTTAAACTTTTTGCTAAAAGTAGAATGACTATTAAAGCCAACTTCTATGTATATTTCGTCAAGCGGTTTGCTTTTGTTTTTAGATAATTTTAATGCAGATTTTTCTAGTCTTTTTCTAGTAATAAATTCTTGAAGAGTTTCTCCAATAATTGCTTTGAAGATTCTATGAAAGTGAAATGGAGAATAGAAACCTTCATTAGCAATTTTTTCTAGCGAAAGATCTGAATGAAGATTGATTTCAATATAATCTAAAACTTTTCTTATTCTTTTTATGTGTTCTGTATTTTCCAAATTTGATATTTTTGGCTAAAATAAACTATGTGAACAATTCTAAATTGTTCATTATTGCTGTTTTTTTGCTAATTTTCTTAATATGTAATGGCATTTTTTTGGTTTTTTTGGCATATCGCATAACGTTCCGGCGCTTGGCCTTTACTTTGTAAAAGCATAAATTTCGTAAATTTCTCA
>JBDTNG010000197.1:0-3570 GCA_039933895.1 Flavobacterium sp.
GAAGCAGCAATAGCTACTTTTTCCATCAAAGCTTTTGAAATTCCCATTGCATTTATAGGATAAGCGGCTTTGTCGGTACTCAAACAAATTACTTTTTTTACTTTGTTGGTTTCGGCAGCATCAATTACATTTTGAGTTCCAAAAACATTTGTTTTAGTAGCTTCTAAAGGAAAAAATTCACAAGAAGGCACTTGCTTTAGCGCTGCAGCATGAAATACATAATCAACACCTCTCATGGCTTGCTCGACACTATTATAATCCCTAACATCACCAATGTAAAACTTTAACTTATCATTTTTTAGTTCATTCCGCATATCATCTTGCTTTTTCTCATCACGAGAAAAAATTCTGATTTCTTTAAAATGATCAGTATAAAGGAAACGATTCAAAACGGCATTCCCAAATGAGCCTGTTCCACCTGTGATCAGAAGAATTTTATCTTTAAACATATTGTTTATTTTAATTTCACTTTACAAATTTCTTTGTGCAACTTTCTTTTTATAGTTTTCATACCATAGATTAAAAAAGAAAAACCTGTCAAATAATATAGAATCTTTACTTAAATCTTCGTGTGTAAATCCCTTTATCTCATTGTATAATTCCAAATTTATTTTCTGGAGCACTTCCTTCAATTGATTAAAATTATTCTCTTTAAAAAAAGTCAATCTTAATTCTTTAATTGGCGGCGTAAATCCTTTCTTTTTAGACAAAAAATACTTCATCCCAAAAAATCTAAAGTAAAGTATTTTCAGGTACAATTTAGTATTAAATGGTGTAAATAGGAACAAACTTGGTATTTTTTTTGTTTTTTCGATTAGTGCTTCATCTAAAAATGGTGATCGCACTTCAATCCCAGAAAACATCGAAGCTCTATCCACTTTTACGAGATACTTTTCAGGCAAATTATTAAAATCTCTGTCGTACTGAATGATACCTCTCACAAAAGAATTGGCTCTCTCAATAGTCGAATTGAATCTTTTATTGATATAACTTACTGAAAAAGAAGTCAATATAGCATGATTTTTCAAATAATTACTTTCGAAATTTTCTTTACCTCCCGCTATAATCTGTTTGATGTTTTGAGGAAAAAAACCAGCAATTTTAAACCATTTATTGACCTTCAATAGGGTAAAAAGAACATGTTTTTTAAAATAATGAGGATAGCCGTAAAACAATTCATCGCCACCATCACCTGTTAATACCACTTTAAATTCTTTAGCCACTTTATTAAAAATGGCGATGGAAGGAATACCACTATAATCGGCAAAAGGCTCTTCATAAACTTCATCGTAAGAAGAAAATGATTTGAAAATATCGTCGGTTGACAGAAAAATTCGATTGAGTTCAATATTATTTCTTTGTGCCAAATAATTCGCCCAATAAAATTCACTTAAAACTTTATCATCAAAATCGACAAAAAAAGTTTTTGTTTCGGGATGAAATTTTTTGGTTACCGAAGTTACAATAGTGCTATCTACACCTCCACTCATCAATGTGGCGATCGGAACATCACTGATAATTCTTTTTAAAACGGCGTTTTCAAACAATTTTGAAACACTAGCGTTTTGAAATGTTTTGTTTTTAAAAACCGAATTCCTTTCGGCTGTGATAGTAAATTTATCCTGTTCTTTTTGAAACACAATCGTTTTACTCGGCTCTAATTTATGGATGCCTTCAATAATTGAAAAAGTATCTGGCGTAAAACCAAGCGCAAAGTAAAGTTGAAGTCCTTGAGAAGAAATTTCAAACTGATCGGACAAAATAGAAACGCCCCATAAACTGGAACCAAAACTTACATTGGAATTGTCATATGAATAATAGAACGGTTTTTTACCCATTCGATCCCGACTGAGTATTAATTGTTCTTTTTGATTGTCAAAAATTGAAACCGCCCACATTCCCTCAAAGTGGTCAAAACAAGAAATTCCCCATTCTAAATAGGCAGCACATAAAACTTCTGTATCGGAATCCGTTTTAAAAAGATACCCTTTATCGATTAATTCTGCTTTTAGAATTAAGAAATTATAAATTTCTCCATTAAAAACAACAATTAACGACCTTCCATTGTTTTCGTATTGAAATGGTTGGTTAGAACGCTCATCTAAATCTATAATAGCCAAACGGGTGTGTCCGAAAATAACATTAGAATCTGAGTAAACCGACTGATTGTCTGGTCCTCGATGATTAATTGTTACAAGCGCTTCATTGAATTTAGAAGAAGATATATTCTGGTTCGTTGTTCCTATTATACCACACATTATCTAGTAAGATTATAACTATTAATAAGAAAATCAAAGGTTTTATCTGACGTATTTTTCCAATTATATTTTTCCAATTCAATTAGATTATTACTCGCCATTTCATCATTTTTCTTAGGATTCAGCAACAGTTTTTCTAATGCTAACTGAATAGAATTCGCATCATACGCATCAAAATAATAACCGTTATCTTTAAGAAATTCAGGCATTGGTTGTTTATTGCTGGAGGCAATTGCTATTCCTGAAGCCATAGATTCGATAAGAGTATTGGGCATGTTTTCACAAGTTGAAGCAAAAATCAAACCATCAGCTTGTTTGTACCATTTCTCAATTTCATCATAGTCAACATGTCCATGATATTGAATATATGTATTTTCTGGATCTGTTTCAGCAATCGTTTTTAGCAGTTTTTGGCCAGCAGGTTCAAATATAATACTTCCAATTAAATGCAATTCGACAGGATAACCTAAAGCTTTCAATTTTGCCACAGCCAACACAACATTCCATTGGTGTTTGTACACATGAACAGGAGAAACATAAACGAATTTAAATGGTTTTTCTAGATTAAATTCAGTAATTGCTTGATGTAATTTTGCAGCATTTGAAAATCGTTTAGAAACACCATGATTGATTATTTCTATCTTTTTATTTTTCAAATTAAGTGATTTACTTACATATTCCTTTGCATAATTTGAAATAAAAATAATACCCATGGCATTTTTAAAACATCTTTTTTGCTTTTGAAAATTCAACCAAAATCGGATAACTTCTTTGGGTTGCTTTATTTCTGACCAAATATGTCTTTCGTAAAGTAACATATTTCGAGACATGCCTATTACTGGTTTAAATTTACCAACATAGTCGCCAGTTATAGAGAGCAATAAATCACATCTCGACTTGATTTGCTTATCGTACTTGAAGAGCTGAAAAAACACTCTTGATAATAAACCTTTATTTAATTCTGGGAAAGTTACTTTGTCTAATTTATCAAAAACAGCAATTTTTCGCAACACTTTTTCTGATGCAAAAACAGTAATTGAAGTAATACTGTCTTTGTATTTTTCTTGATCAAAATGTGACAACATTTCTTTTAAATGAGTAATTCCTCCTCCTCCTCCTACGTTAGTGGCGTCAATCCCTATTCTCATAATTAACCCACTAGTATTCTGTTAAACAATTTTGATTCTGTATAATATAAATCAGAATTAATTGCATTATTTATTAATCGTTTCAAAATTAAGTAATAAACCTTAAAAACAGTAACTTTTCTAATTATTTTCCTGAGCAAAATTGCAAGTATTTTTCGGCAATG
>JBDTNG010000198.1:0-8927 GCA_039933895.1 Flavobacterium sp.
AATCATAATTCTTATTTCAAAAGGCAAAGGTACAAAGGTTTTTAGAACAGTTTAGATTAAAAATAAAAAAAGCGCTTCATTACTGAAACGCTCCTATATTTTATAAAAAGGGTCTACTATTTGTAAACACTTTCTTTTTTGAAATGAACAGCTAATAAATAATACACTACTGCTCTATATTTGTTTTTGTTTGATCTACCGTATTTTTCAATTACTGCATCGATTCCTTTATCCAAATCTGCGCCAGCTTTCAAGCCTAACTTATTGATTAAGAAATTATTTCTTACTGTATCCAGTTCAGACTGCTGTGTTCCTGAAACAGTTGCAGCATCAGCATTGTAAATAGATGGTCCACAACCAACAGTAACTTTTGTCAATAAAGCCATATCTGGTGTAACACCACATTTTTCCTTTAAATCGGCCGCATACTTAACGATTAATTCATCTCTTTTGCTCATAATTGTCTTAGTTTATAGTTTAATACTCCTCTCAAATGTAAGTATTTTATTAATACTTTAAAACTATTTCTGCTAAAAAAATAAGTAATTCTAAGTCAAATTCTTAAAATAATCTAATAATAATAAATTATTAACTTTCGTTGGTGTGAAAATCTCTAAAAGGATTGGTTTCTCAGATTTAAGCATAATATCCAGTCCTTCTTCAAGCGATTGGACTGAATTCGCCGTTTCATATTGGAATTGATACATTTTGGCCAAATGCTCCGCCGTTAAACAATGAGATGTTTCAAAAAAGGTAGCAAACGTTTCTGTTTCCTGATGTCCTGGCAAGATTCTAAAAATACCTCCTCCTCCATTATTAAGTAATATAATTTTGAAATTCTTCGGGATATAGTGGTTCCAAAGCGCGTTGCTATCGTATAAAAATCCAACATCGCCTGTAATCAGAATGGTTTCCTTGTTTGTTGCTACAGCAGCTCCAATAGCTGTTGATGTACTTCCGTCGATTCCGCTGGTACCGCGATTACAGAAAACCTCGATACTCTTATCAATTGGAAACAATTGTGCATAACGGATTGCAGAGCTATTGCTAATTTGCAACTGGCTTGATTTTGGAAGCTTTGGCAACAACAATTCAAAGGCTTTTAAATCTGAAAATTCAATTCTGGACAAATACTCGGCATGTCTTTTTGCTCGAATTTCTCTTATTTTCAACGCTTTTGACAAATAATCGCTTTCAATTGGGGTTGTTTTGGGTAAAAAAACTTCAAAAAACGCATTTGGTGACATTTCAACATGTTGTGTCAAACAATCAAAAGTATTGTAAGCACGTAAAGTGTCAATATGCCAATGTTCCTTCGGTTGGTATTTTCGAAGAAACGCTTTAATTCTTTTAGAAACAATCATTCCACCAATGGTTATGAGGATTTCCGGTTGAAAATCCTTAAAATCATCCTCAGTAAAAGGCGTAATTATAGTATCGATATTGGTGATAAAATGAGGATGATGCACATTTGAAGTCACTTCGGTCATGACCACAACCGAACCGTCGCTTCCTAAGGCGTCTAAAACCGACTGTTCGATAAAATTAGGATCGCAACCACCAATAAGAATTAGTTTTTTCTTTGCTTTATTCCATTCGTTTACCAAAGAACTATCATCATTCTTTTGTTTTTCTTCCGAATACAGCTGAATCCAATTGGGTTGAACAGAAATCGTTGAAACCGTTTCGTACAAAGGTTCTTCAAAAGGAACATTAATATGTACTGGCCCTTTTTTGGTCACAGCCAAAAACAAAGCTTCTTGAATTTTTAAATCATTTTCTTCAGAAGCATCTTCAAGCAAATTGGCGTTATACAAACTATGGTTGGCATAGACATTTTCCTGACGAATGGTTTGTCCGTCGCCAATATCAATTTTATCATGCGGTCTGTCGGCAGAAATTACAACCAATGGGATTTGGTTATAAAACGCTTCGGCGAAAGCTGGGTAGTAATTTAACAGCGCAGAACCCGAAGTACAAACTACAGCGACTGGTTTTTGCAATTGCTGTGCTAACCCTAAGGCAAAAAATGCAGCACAACGCTCGTCAGCAATACTATAACAGATAAATGCGGGATTGTTTGTAAAACCAATTGTAAGCGGTGCATTCCGCGAACCTGGTGAAATAACAATATGATGGAGGTCTTTAGCCTTACATATTTCGATGATGCTTTGCGCTAAAGGTATTTTTGGATAAATCATTTAAATAGTTTCAAAGGACCAAAGTTACAAATATGAACCTAATTAATAGATTCTTCCTTTTCTTTTAAGATCAAAAATTTAAAAAAGGTGAAATGAGAGATTCCATAAGATAGAATTACCATCTGATAAATCCCTTCATCTTTCACATAGAACTTATTGATAAAGAAAGTACCAATTTGTACAATAAATAAAATAGCACTGATGAGCAACCAATAACTTTTTTTATCCGAATTGTTCATATGGTTGATTATGGCTACTCCGCCAATAAAGGAGGTCAGGAAAGCATTTATAATCCACAAATAATAAGCCTCTCCCAAAGAATCGATAACCAATTCAATGACATATAAATACAATACAAAGAAAGGAATAGACGCCATACCAATAGCACAATTATTCTTTTTGTTGACCAAACTTACAATTAATAAAACCAAACATACTTTAAACAAAACTGAGGCTATAGTACCATAAACAAATTGATCTGGCGAGTCAAGAAAAAAAAGAACAGAGGCCAATTGGTAACAGAATAGTGCAAAAAAGTATAAAAATTTTCTTTCCTTTGAAGTTATTAGATACAGTAGAAGTAAAATAGGGATTCTTATAAACCAAAAAAAACGCACAATCTCTTCTTCTCCAGCTAAAGAAAAAAGACTGTATAAAAAGAGATTTACAAAGTATATAATTACAACTATTTTAGAGATATTTAATAACTTCATAACCATAAATTTACCACATTAAATTCAATAAATATTCATTTTTAAATTCTTAATCACCTAACAAACATGTCAATAGCAATCCGAAAAGCCACAATAAATGACATTCCTTCAGTTTTGGAAATCGTCAACTATGAAATTATGAATACTACTTCTGTTTGGGAATATGACATTCGTACTTTGGAAGAACAAGTAGCAATTTTCAAAGAAAAGCAAGGCAAGAACTTCCCTTTTATTGTTGCTGAAAAAGAAGGGAATATTGTAGGTTTTGCAACTTATGGCCCTTTCCGATTAAAAATAGGTTACAAGTTTACTGTGGAGCATTCGGTGTATGTTCGTCAGGGTTTTATTGGTACTGGAATTGGAAAATTACTCCTTTTTGAACTTATTTCTTTGGCCCAAATTCAAAAATTACACACGATGATTGGTGTTATTGATGGTGAAAACGTGGGTAGCATTTCTTTTCATGAACGAGCAGGTTTTAAGAATGTGGGTCATATTAAAGAAACTGGGTTTAAATTTGGAAGATGGTTGGATTCCGTATTTATGCAACTCGTTTTAGAATAGATTTTCCGCACTAAAACCGGTTTGTACTGGGTAAAAAACAATCTGCACCGGCTTAGGAATGGTTTGCACTGGGTAAAAAATAACTTGCACCGGCTTAGAAATAGTTTGCACCGGGTAAAAATGACTTGCACCGGCTATTTTTTGACTTGCACCGGTTGAAGTACGAGTTGCACCGGTAATTGTCTTATAAAATTTACATAGCTAACCTAAACATAAACTTCTACTAATCATAACATGTTTTTAAATTAAACATCCCTTAATCGATTCAATTGACCTTTGTGTAGAAAATAAATGGTTATAATCATTAAAATTCTCTTCTGAAAAAACTTTCTTCAGGGTATGTATTTGGTAAAAACTTCAGAAGAAATTGTAAAGAAATTGGTAATTAAGTAGTTGTTTTATTTTTCATCTTTACAATAAAGCCAGATGGGTTCTCTATCTGGCTTTTGAATTTTAAAGTGTGATTAATTTCAGTCAATCTCAAGTAATTATTACCTTTGCCAAAATTTTTAGTCATGCAAAACGTTTATATCGGATATCATTTTACAGTAGAACCAAAAGAATTGGGTTCTGAAATATTAATTGCTGAATTAGGCGAACGTCCTTTTGAAAGCTTTATTGAAACCGAAAACGGATTTTCAGCCTTTGTTCAGAAACAACTTTGGACGGAAGACATTCTGGAAGATATTTACATTTTGGAATCGGATGAATTTAAAATTTCATACACTGTAGAAGAAATTGAGCAAGTGAATTGGAATGAAGAATGGGAAAAGAATTTTGAAGCCATTGATGTAGATGGAATGTGTCATGTTCGTGCTCCTTTTCACCCAAAAACAGATGCCAAATACGATATTGTGATTGAACCGAAAATGAGTTTTGGTACAGGCCATCACGAAACCACGCACATGATGATTCAACATTTGTTGGAAAATGATGTAACGGGAATGAAAACACTTGATATGGGCTGTGGAACGGCTATTTTAGCGATTTTAGCCGAAATGAAAGGCGCACAACCTATTGATGCTATTGATATTGACAATTGGTGTTACCTGAATTCAATTGAAAATGCAGAACGCAATAACTGTAAGCACATTACTGTGTACGAAGGCGATGCTGCTTTATTAAAAGGTAAAAAATACGATTTGATTATTGCCAACATCAATAGAAATATCTTATTAAATGACATGCAATCTTACGTAGATTGCTTGAATGAAAAAGGAACCATATTTTTTAGTGGATTTTACGAAGAGGACATCCCTTTTATTGATGCATCTTGTACTGAAAAAGGGTTGACATTTGTTAAAAAACTACAACGAAACAACTGGGTATCATTAAAATATGTAAATTAGCTTTAGCAATTTAGATGACCCAAATAATAGTTGAAATTTAAAATCTAGAAGACCAAAAATCTTTAAAAAATGGCCACAATAGAAAAAACACAAGTTGAAACAGATGTGCTAGAAGCTGTTGGTATTAATAACGAAATTGTATTGTACAATGACGATGTAAATACTTTTGACCATGTGATTGACACCCTGATTCGCGTTTGCAACCACGATGAAATTCAGGCTGAACAATGTGCACTTTTGGTACATTACAAAGGAAAATGCACTGTAAAAACGGGTTCTTTTGACGAATTAAAACCGCAATGCACACAATTACTGGAAGCGGGTTTGAGCGCTGAAATAATTTAGCCATTACACTTCTAATTTTTAGACATTTTAGATATATTTGTGTAAAGGATTGAACCCAACCTTCAACCAAAAAACCAACAAAAACCGACAATGGAACATTACACTATTCAAGCACAGTATGGAAAAATACTAATCATTGCAATGCCAGTCTTTTTACTATTGATTGTCATTGAAAAAATATATGGTTACTATAAAGGGGTAGACCATGCTCCTTTGATGGACAGTGTTTCGAGTATTAGTTCAGGAATGACCAATGCTGTCAAAGATGCTTTAGGATTGAGTATTACAATTTTGACTTATCAATGGATGGTTACCAAAATGGCTTTTTTTACAATGGAAGCCTCAGTTTTGACTTATATTATTGCTTTTGTTGTCATTGATTTTTATGGGTATTGGAATCACAGGTGGTCACATCAAATCAATTTTTTATGGAATAAACATGCGATTCACCACAGTTCGGAAGAATTCAATTTGTCGTGTGCATTGCGTCAATCGGTTTCCACTTTTGTTAACCTGTTTACCTTTCTATTATTACCTGCTGCTTTATTAGGCGTTCCTGCAATAGTTATTGCAATAACACTACCTATTCAGTTTTTTGTACAGTTTTGGTACCACACCCGATACATTAACAAAATGGGGTTTTTAGAAAAAATTATTGTTACGCCATCTCATCACAGGGTTCATCATGCAATCAATCCTGAGTATATGGATAAAAATCATTCTCAGGTTTTTATTATTTGGGATAAATTATTTGGCACTTTTCAAGAAGAATTACCTGAAGTTCCAGCTGTTTTCGGCATTACAAGACCAGCGGAGACTTGGAATCCAATTAAAATAAACTTTCAGCATTTATGGGTTTTAATACGAGATGCTTGGCATGCTGACGACTGGAAAGATAAATTTAGAATTTGGTTTATGCCTACTGGCTGGAGACCAGAAGGATTTGATGAAAAATATCCGATTCATAAAATTGATAACGTTTTTAATTTTGAGAAGTTTGGAACAGAAAATTCAAATAAATTAATTTACTGGTCATTAACACAAATGTTGGTTACTTTATTATTTATCAGTTATTTATTCAATAATCTTGCAGAAATAGGCTTACCGAATATCTTTATTTACGGTGTTTTTATTTTTGTAACGGTTTACAGCTATACTGAATTGATGGACAAAAATAAATTTTCTTTTATTTGGGAAAGTATCCGTTTTGTTTTTGGTATCGGAATTATCACTTATTGCGGTGATTGGTTTGGTTTAAATACAATTTTACCTTTTGGGAATTATATTGTTTTAGGTTATTTGTCGCTTTCATTAGCGATGAGTGTTTACTTTGTAACCTTTGACTTTAAAACCGCAAACCAACCTATTCTAAACACCTAATATGAAAAAATTTTTAAAGCATTTTGCTATTGTAAGCACAGTCTATTTGGTTTTATTATTTTTAGGAAAAGACAATTGGGCTTGGGTTTTAAAACCATTTTTATTGCCTTTTTTGATTTTAACAGCTTACAGTTCCAAAGATTTCCCAACAAAAAAATGGTTGCTTTCGGCCTTAATTTTCTCGTGGATTGGTGATGTGATTTTGATGTTTGCTGACAAAGGAGAATTGTATTTTATCTTTGGATTGGTTTCATTTTTAATTGCACATATTTTATTTATTATCCTTTTTATAAAACAAGATTCAGAAAGAAAAACGTTTAACAAAATACTATTTGGAATGGGTGTTTTACTTGTTTCGCTTTACTTATTTGGGATGCTTTCCGTTCTTTTTCCAACTTTGGGCGATTTGAAAATTCCGGTTTCTATTTATGCTTTTACCATTTCTTTAATGCTTATTATGGCTATTCGAGGATCATTAACTTGGCAAAAACCAATGAATTTACTTATTCTAAACGGTGCTTTTGCTTTTGTAACATCCGATAGTCTTTTGGCCATCAATAAATTCTACAATCCGCTGCCTAATGCAACTTTTTTAATCATGGTGACTTACATTTTCGCGCAGTATCTGATTACATTGGGGATTTTAAAAATGAACGAAAAAAAGCAGCCTCTTCAAGATTGAAAATGCTGCTTTATTAATTTTTATTTTTTTGATTAATGAGGTAGCTTGTCTTTTAGAACACCATAAAGGAATGTTCCTAAAAGCGCGCCAATTAATACAAAGCCAACACTCATAAAACCAGCACCAATTAATATAAAAATTGGTCCAGGACAAGAGCCAACCAATGCCCATCCTAATCCAAAAAGTAAACCTCCAATCCAATAACGGATAGAGCCTTTTTCTTTGTCTAAAATTTCGATGTCAAAGCCATCAATATCTTTTAGCTTTTTTCTTTTAATAATCTGAATTCCTAAAAGGCCCGTAGCAATGGCAACACCAATAATTCCGTACATATGAAACGATTGAAATTGGAACATTTCGTAAATTCTGTACCACGAAACGGCTTCACATTTGGTTAGAATCACTCCAAAAAGGAAACCAACAAGAATATATTTAAAAAACTTCATAACGTATAATTAAAAAATTAATGGAAAAATAAAATGAGCCATAATTAATCCGCCAACAAAAAAGCCAATGACTGCTTTTAATGATGGAAATTGCAAATTACTCAAACCCGAAATAGCGTGTCCCGAAGTACAACCACCAGCATAACGGGATCCAAAACCAATCAGAATTCCACCGATAAGTAAAATAAAAATCACTTTAGGCGATTGAAAAACCTCATTTCCAAATAATGCATTGGGCTCTAACTTCCCGTCAGGAGCATCAATGCCATAAGTTGCCAACTGAGAAATGGTTTTAGGATTTAGAGCTACATTTGAAGCATCGCTCAAATAATGTGTAGCCACGAAGCCGCCAAGCATCCCTCCTGCAACTACTGCCAAGTTCCAACGTTGTGATTTCCAATCCCAATTAAAAAACGAAACATGCTTTCCTACTCCAGTCATAGCGCATAAACTTCTTAAGTTAGAAGACATTCCGAAAGTTTTTCCAAAATAAATCAGCAACAACATGATCATTCCAATTAGGAAACCAGAAATTGACCAATGCCAAGTATGTGTAATAAAGTCCATATTTAAAATAATTTTCTACAAAAATAGCAGATTGTTCTTATATTTGTTACAATCAACTTAAAGATTTAATAAATGAAAAAAGTGTTGTCTTTTTTTTTACTTTTCACTGTATTTACATCATGCATAAGTACAAGATCAACGATTAGAAATATTGACGATTCTATTCCAGGTCCAGAATTAAATGAAGCATTCAACAGCTTTATTATTACCAAATATGCCACCGATAAAAAATACGGTTACAATCAGGATTATCCAGTAAATGTTGGGTTTACATCGATAGAAGACGGAACAAATAATGAAATACGTTTTTTGAATGCTTTGGCTGGGCCAAAAGGAGAAAAGATAAAATACCAATTAAAACAAAGTTGTTGTCCTTTTCCAACCAAAAAAGGAGATGTAGGAGCAGCGACAATTGATGTTTATGAAATTACTTGGGAAGGACAAGCTAAACCAGTTATCTTTTATATTGAAAAATTCGAAAAAGGTGAATTAATGATACCCATCGGTTTTACCGCAAGAAAATAAAAAAAATCCCATCTTTTTTTTAATTCTTGGTAAAAAAATTCACAGGAAACATCTAAAAAACAAGAGATAAGGTTAGGTAAAAAATACCAAAATGCTATCGATCGAACGCACAAAAAAATTACTGGAGGATAAAAACATCTCTGATGAAGAAGTAG
>JBDTNG010000199.1:0-14232 GCA_039933895.1 Flavobacterium sp.
ACACATCAATCTTAACATTCACGGAAAGATTTTCATTTTTATGAACTTCGAATGCTTTTTGGTCTTGAGCTTCAGTATTCTTTAATTTTTTCCCTGCTTCAGTAATGTCCTTCTGAACTAACTGTGCCAAAGTATTAAACAATACTTCTTCAGAAATATCCATAATACGAGAACATTCCTGAATGTAAATTTCTCGCTTGATTCTGTCTGGAATTTTAGAAATACTATTGACCATATCCCGAATCAAATCGGCTTTCTTAATGGGATCATTTTTGGCATCTTTCATCAAAAGCGACGCTTTGAACTGGATAAAATCCATTGCATTTTCGTCGAGATATTTCACCAAATCATCATAAGGTGTTTTTTTGGCAAAACTATCTGGATCTTCACCGTCGGGGAAAGTACAAACTTTAACATTCATACCTTCTTCAAGGATTAAATCGATTCCACGAATAGAAGCACGAAGTCCTGCAGCATCACCATCAAAAAGCACGGTGATGTTTTTTGTCAATCGGTTGATTAATCGAATTTGGTCAGATGTAAGTGCCGTTCCGGAAGAAGAAACTACATTTTCAATACCCGATTGATGCATCTGAATTACATCGGTATAGCCTTCACACAAATAGCAATTATCCAATTTGGCAATGGCTTGCTTAGCGTGAAAAATTCCGTAGAGTACTTTACTTTTGTGGTAAATCTCACTTTCGGGAGAATTGAGGTATTTTGCTGCTTTTTTATCATTGCCCAAAATACGTCCACCAAAACCCAAAACACGTCCGGACATACTCTGAATAGGAAACATTACTCGGCCTTTAAAACGGTCAAGATGTCTTCCGTCTTCGCGAAGAATAGTCAAACCAACTTTGTCAATATAATCTAATTTATAGCCTTGGCCGAGTGCTTCTTTGGTAAAAGCATCCCATGTTTCAGGCGAATATCCAAGTCCGAATTTTTTAATTGTATCAGAAGCAAAACCACGTTCTTTGAAATAAGACAGTCCAATAGCTTGACCTTCGTCGGTATTTAGCATGGTATTTTGAAAAAATTTCTGAGCGAATTCGGAAACCAAATACATGCTTTCTTTTTCACTAGCTTCTTCTTTTTCTTCTTGAGACTGTTCGGTTTCTTCAATTTCGATATTGTATTTTTTGGCCAGATATCGAATGGCTTCTGGATACGAAAAGTGCTCGTGCTCCATAATAAAAGCTATCGCATTTCCGCCTTTTCCCGAACTAAAATCTTTCCAAATTTGTTTAACTGGCGACACCATAAACGAGGGAGATTTTTCATCAGAGAACGGACTCAATCCTTTTAGATTACTACCCGCGCGTTTGAGTAGCACAAAATCGCCGATAACCTCCTCAACTCGGGCGGTTTCAAATACGGTATCTATAGTGCTTTTGGAAATCAATTTTTACAGTTCAAAGTTGGAAAGGTTCAAAGATACAAAGTTAGTTGCTATCTTTTAAAACGAAAAAGCGCTTTCTGGAAGCGCTTTTTCGTTTTAATTATTTAGAAAAATTTATTTTAATCTAAAATCTGGCTTTCTTTTCACATCGTTATTTTTAAACAAGTTGCTTATTCCTGTTTTAGTAACGAATAATAATTTATCGCTTTGACTAAACCACTCATTTACATTTGTAGCCCTAGATAAAAGTTCGTTAGTGAATAATTCCGTACAGCTATCAACAACTGTATTATATACTTTGATTTTTTTGAAATTATTTCCTTCAATGTACTTATCATCTAATGCAATGAAGCTTGAGAAGCCAGCAACCACACAATTGTTAACTTCTAAGAAAGAATCTGACGCTAAAGAAATAGCTTCTTTAACCAATCCCATACTATTTTCTTCATCATTCATTAAGGTAACATTATTTAATTTAATCAAGGTTTTCCTTTTAGCAGGATCGAAATTTTCAACTTTATCGTAAGAGTCAATTTCTAAACATCTTGACCTTGTATTGTCTGAAGAATAAGGGTTACGAACAGCAATACAATTGCTCATTGTACTTTGAATTCCCATAGAGTAATCGAAATCATCATCGTTTGCTCTGTAAGAAATAGCGTTTGTGAAATCAACATTCCCTCCAACGATTTCAAATGAATCATCGCTTGAGAAACTCACTTGTATGTATTCTAATTTTGTTTTATTTCCTACACCTGCAAGCGTTAATCCGTTTAATGCAATTTTTGGAGTGATTTTTTTTCCGGCAAATTCAATTCTTACGTATCTCATTATTCCAGAATCGCTATTGTCATTTGTACCACCAAAAGAGCTAAACAAAGGATTTGACTCATAAAACGAAGATGCCATTCCACCAATTCTATTTATAGGCGCATCTCCCATTAATATGATACCTCCCCAATCTCCAGGTTTTCTTTCAGATGTTGGTTTATTTGAAGTAAAAACAATTGGATCAGTTTCGGTACCAACTGCCATAATTTTAGATCCTTTTATCACTGTCAAAATTCCATTACTGTCGTAATCTCCTCTAATAACAGTTCCTGGCTCGATAGTTAATACTGCATTATTAATTACATGGACACTTCCCATAATCAAATAGACATTGTCCTTTTTTAATGTCATATTTTCCTTTATATCTCCTGTTAGAATTTGAGTAGCAGGCTTATACTCAACCGATTTAGGTCTGAATGCAGTCCAGTTGTTAAACCAATTTGAATCCCCAATAATACCTTGGGATTTTTGCGCGTTACCGGCATAAAATGCAAATAATGCAAGTGTTAAAATTTTAATTTTCATTAGGGGGCTTCGGTTAAATTAATCAATCTTTTTAATTAGTTTTCATCAGCAAAAATAGTCTTCCTGATGCAATAGGCAAAATATTTTTGTTAAACAATTGTTACCAAAATTTTTGAACATTAGTGATATATTAAAAAATTGCGGGGGGTAAATATATATAAAAAAAGTGTTTCAAAACGAAACACTTTAATAAAATCAAATAAAATAAAATAAAAACTAATTCAAATCGAAACGTATACCCAAGGAAATGTTATTTTGATCAACTATATTATTTTTAAACAATGGATTCAAATCGTATTTCACATACAAACTAGTTTCTTTGTATCCTAAATAGGCACCAACTCCATATACAAAATCATTAACATTATAATCTCCTTTTGTGGTTTGTGTCACTGAGTTGCCTACAGCATCATTAAATTTTAAAATTTGTTTCGATTTTAAATTAACTCCCGCAAAACCTCCTAAGCCCAATCGAACGCTTTTGTGTGTTTTAAAAAAAGGCTGATCGTTTTTTGTTTTATTCCCCGAAAAATCAAACTCTAAGTACATTGGGAAGACTAAATTTACGTTTCTAAAACGAGACTCCTTTAAGCTGATACCGGCAGTTTGCAAGTTTGTTTCTTTGCCTACTTCTTCAAAATAACGATTGTTTGTGGCTCTTAAATTATTATAAACCACGGACCAACCATATTTGAAGTGTAATAAATTATTGTCTTTTAAAATTCTAGTGTTGTGCGACCATCCTATTTCATAAAAATGAGAACCCCAATATTTAAAATCCGAATGCGCTACCATTCCATCAGTTACCAAATTATTTACACCGGCTGCAAACACGAATTGAGAAGTGGTTCTTTTTTCAGAATGAGGAACAGTGTCTTTGTCTTTACTCCAATACGTATGCATCTTAAGACCTCTGCGGTGTCTCCCCGGCTTTTCTTCACCTTCGTTACCCGCAATTTTTCCTTCTACTTTTTCTTGCACGAGTTGTGTAAGTTTCGCTTCCTCCTCAGCAACACGGCTTTCAATTTTTGCAGCTGCATCTTGAGCTAATTGCAATTTTTTTTCATCAGCTTGCTCGTTGGTGATGTTGTTTTTATTGAGTTCGGCATTAACCGCTTCTACTTCCTCTTTTAGATTTTGTTTTTCTTCTTTGGTAATCTTTTCAATATTGAAAGCAATGGCTCTCGCTTTTTCTTCGAAAGTTTCCTGCGCTACCATTTTAGTTGCAATAGTGCACAAAAAGACTGTTAAGTAAATGATTAAATTTCTCATGATTATTCGTTTTTTGATTGATAAATGTGATTGTTATTCTTGATTTCGAGAAACAATAGCTTCCCTTGCGCTTTCAAATTTTTTAGAAATTATTTTGATGGTTTTCTGTCTGAAAGTAAGCTCAATTTCGCCGTCGACTTGCGAAAGTAAAGCGTTTGCGTTTATTTTTAATTTAGGTTTTCCTTGACTTTTTCTCTCTAATATATTTGGATCTGAAGCAGCCAAAAGTGTTGTAACATTGCTTGTTTCTTTCGATTTTTCTTCTGCTTTTTGAGGAATTACCTCAGCAACAGTTGTTTGTTCCATCATTTTGAGCTTTGCAGATGATATTGCGCTTCCTTGTTTCTTTTTAATTTTTGATTTACTTTCTTTTGATGTTGAAATTACTACAACTTCATTACTTTTAATTACTGTTAGATTTTGAACCGAATGAATTGGTTCGTTGGTTTGAAAAACTGTCTTTCCCTCTTCCTTTTCTTTCACAACATTGACCTCAACAGTACTTTCAACTACTGTTTGGTGCGTATTTATTTCCGAATTTGTCTCCTTTAGATTAATCAAAAACAATCCAACAAAAACAAAACCAACGATACCGGCAGCGACAAACAACCACTTGAAATTGCGTTTCGGTTTTTTGTTTTCCGCAACAGAAAGCATGGCATCCAATCTGTCCCAAGAGGTAGCTGAAGGGTTAATTTCCCTTGCATTGAGCTTTTCTCTAATTTGCTTTTCTACTTTATTCGGTTCCATTACTATAGTTTTTTAATTTAGTAATCTGTTCTTGCAGTATTTTTCTGGCATGCGATAATTGTGATTTTGAAGTCCCTTCGTTGATGTTTAGTATTCTGGCAATTTCCTGATGTTTGAACCCTTCAATAACATAGAGATTAAAAACCATCTTGTATCCTTCGGGCAAATGATCAATTAGAAATTGAATGTCTTCCAAAGAAAACTGACTTTCGATATTATTGAAACTTTCTTCAAAATAATCTTCGTCCTCAACAAATTGAACCTGTTTTTGAACTCTAATAAAAGAAATGCATTCGTTGATCATTGTTCGTCTTATCCAACCTTCAAAACTTCCTTTGTGTTCAAAATTTTTAAGATGAGTAAACACTTTCATAAAAGCAGTGACCATGACATCTTCGGCTTGTTGCACATCTTTGATGTACTGCCGGCAGACGCTTAGCATTTTAGGCGAAAATTTAGAATAAATCTTCTGCTGTGCGTGTCGGTTGTTTTCGACAGCCAGTTGGATGAGTTCTTTTTCTTCTTGATGTAAGTTGATTACTTTCAAAAAACCAATATTAAAGTGTTTCTATTAGTATAGACGAGTATGGATGCAAAATAGTTGCATGGAAATTAAAAAATTTAAAGATGAAATCATTTAAAATTTAAAACATCAGTAAAATCAATAGTTAAGAGAAATAAAAAAATTACTTTTTTCTTTCAATAACGTAATTTACCATTAAAACTAAAGCGTCTTTATAGTCGGAATCGGGGAATGAGGTAATCAGTTGGAGTGCTTCTTGCTGGAATTGAATCATTTTTCCTTCGGCGTAAGCCAAACCATTATTTTGTTTTACGAAAGCAATGACTTCGCGAACACGTTTCTTGTCTTTATTGTGGTTTTTGATGGAATTGATGACCCAGCTTTTTTCTTTTGAAGTACAATTATTCAAAACATGAATAAGCGGCAAAGTCATTTTTTGTTCTTTAATATCTATACCTGTTGGTTTCCCAATAGCTTCTTCAGAATAATCGAACAAATCGTCTTTGATTTGAAAAGCCATTCCGATGAGTTCACCAAACTTTCGCATTTTCTCTACTTGCAGTTCATCATCTGAAACAGATTTGGCTCCAAGAGCACAACAAGCGGCGATTAAAGTAGCAGTTTTTTGGCGGATGATATCGTAATAAACATCTTCTGTAATATCCAAACGTCGGGCTTTTTCAATTTGAAGTAATTCGCCTTCACTCATTTCCCGGACGGCTACTGAAATAATTCGAAGCAAATCGAAATCGCCATTATCAATAGAAAGCAGCAAACCTTTAGACAATAAATAATCTCCTACCAGCACTGCAATTTTATTTTTCCAAAGTGCATTGATGGAAAAGAAACCTCTTCTTCGGTTACTGTCGTCAACTACATCGTCATGGACTAAAGTTGCGGTATGAATTAACTCGATAACTAGGGCTCCACGATACGTTCTTTCTAAAACTTCTCCGCCTGAAATCATTTTGGCTGTTAAAAAAACAAACATTGGTCGCATTTGTTTTCCCTTACGATTGGCGATATAATAAGTGATTCGATTAAGAAGGGCAACCTTTGAAGTCATCGATTGATGGAACTTTTTTTCAAAAAGCTCCATTTCATTCAATATTGGTTTTTTTATTTGTGAAGTAATATCCATTAGTAATCCAAAGATAGTATTTATCTGTTAAGTACCAAAAATGAAAAAAAGAGGTTTTTCTTTCAATAAAACAAAAATATTTTCGTTATAACTATTTGGAATATAACTATTTAAAATAAAAAAACTTTCATTTTGAGACTTTTTATTTACAAAATGAAGCTAAATACGCATTTAAAGGTCCTATTTTAAAGGTAAAAATCGAAAAGTGAACATTTTTTTATATTTTGATTAAACCTTTTTAATATTTGGATGTCTTAATAGAGAAACCATAAAAAACTATATGCTTATGAAAACTAAATTTTTAATTCTTACAATGATTATTTCTTTGATGGTGATTAGCTGTTCAAAAGATAATGAAACCTCAGACAATACGACGATTACAGCTGACGAAGCTGGTGTGAATGCTAAAATTGATATCGCAAGTGATGACGTTTCAGATGTTGTTGCTAGTGAAGAAGCAAGCACATATGACAATACTACATCTGGAAAATCTGAAGTAACAGCATCAGCTTTACCTCCTTGTGCAACAGTTACAAGAGTTCCTGCTTTTGGTACTGTAATTACACCTGGAACTACAGTTACAAAAACCATTGATTTTGGAACATCAGGATGTCCATTGAATAATGGAAATATTGTAAAAGGTAAAATCATCATTACTTTCGTTTACGATCCTAATGCGACTTCACATACAATAACGTATACTTTTGACCATTTCTACCACAACGCTATTTTAATTGAAGGCCACAAAACTTTTACAAGAACTATGACCGTTGGAACACCTAACTCTCCAAGTCATCCAATTGTAACTATGAACATGGAGCTGACTGCAACTTTCCCTGACGGAAGAGTTTTCACACGAATAGGACAAAGAATAAGAGAAATTATCGAAGGATATGGTACGCCAGCTTCTTGGACTGACAACGTATATCAAGTAACTGGAAGTTGGACTACAACTTTCCCAAATACAACAGTGCAAACCAGCACAATAACAACTCCATTAATTATTAAATTGAGCTGTATTGCCGTTAACAAACCATTACTTGTTCAAGGTATCATTACAACTGTGAGAAATACACATGTCGCTACCTTAGATTTTGGAAATGGGGTTTGCGACAATCTAGCAGTATTTACCATAAATGGTGTTTCTTACGATATATTTATAGGAAATTAATAAGTAGATATAACAGTCAAAACGTCCTTCCGGAAAATTCTGGAAGGATGTTTTTTTATGTTTTAAATATCAGTTTCAAGTGTGATGGCTTCGCCTAAGAATATTTTCTGTAGGCATTGGCCAATTTATCATCGTACTTGTTGGCTTTATACCCTTCACCATTATAACGGAGTGCAAAGCCTGCCCAGTTTTTATTTTGGAGGTATGTGATGAGATGATTTACCTGCAAAAATCGACCAAAAGCATTAAGATGCTCTCTTTCGTTGATATACATTTTTTGAACAAAATCATCCATGCTACTGTATCCTAATGAAACAGCATGATATCCCATAATTTGAAATGCTCCCCATGAAGCCGAAGCATTTGCAGCATCTTCAAAGGGTTTTCCTGGTTGGATTTGAATCGCTTCATCTAAACGATTGTATTCAGCATCGCCACCTAAATAATATTTCTTAGTCCAAGATTTGTAAAGCACGTCACTCGTATTGGAATTCAAATATTGATTGGGATTGATACCTCTATTTTCAAGTTGGCGCCAAAAAACATGCCCTTCGAATAAAATTTTCGGTTTTCCACTAATTAAAAACCCTTTTCCACTACTTTCTACTTCGTTTACAGCTTTTACAGTAGCTAATTCCAATTGGAAATTGGAAGCAAATTCCAACAAATCCTGTTCTGAGAGAAATTTGTCATTATGAGTTACAAACTGGCTATTTTTTTCGAATAATCTCGACCAAGTTTTTATACCTACAACACCGTCAACCACAAGATTATTTTTACTTTGAAAATCTTTAACTGCAGTATCTACATCAAGTGTAAAGGAATCTGAGACGATAATTGTATAACCTATTTTGGAAAGCATATCACATAAAGTAATCACTTCCGGAGCTTTGTTGTTATATTGAATTGTTCTCATGTGCTAATTTTTTAATTGATTTTTTCGTAGACTTTTTTATTGTTTCCGTTAGAAAACATCAAGTGAATATCTTCCAAGAAATAATTGGTAGTTGCTTCTTGTTTTGATACTGGATCTGTAAAAATGATTTGAGTATGGGAATCGTTATTGTTCCATAAGCCTTCTTGCACATTACCATCTTCTTTACTTTCGAAAGTTGTTTCGGCATTTCCTGCTGCGGCATTTCCAACCCAAGTGGCTACACTGCCATTGGCTTTGAATTCCATAAAATCATCAGTGGTCATAGAAGCGGAGAATTCACCACTTCCGCTGGAGATAACTTCCGTATGTCTCCAAGTTCCTATAATTCGTTGATCTCTATTCATTTGATTTGCTTTTTGATTTGTTGAATTCGTTTCCTTTTTGAGTGTATTCGACTCTTCCCTTTTTTGACTTATAGATATTGACTCAACTATAGGCTTTTCAATAGAAGAATCGTTTTCTGTTTCATTTTTGCAAGAGAAAAAACAAATAGATATCAACAACACTATGTAAATACTATTTTTCATGATGCTTTTTTTACTGATTAGATATACTTGCTATCCGGATTTGGGTTTGGCAGTTTTGGTAATTTTTTACATAACTTATTTTTTTAGAACCGTTAAAATTGTAGAAAGCGAAAAATCATACACGTCACTAAAAGTGCTCACCAAATTATTATCCTTATCAAAATAAGTTGCGGTATAATTTATGGCTGTATTGGGGATTGCTGAATTGTTTAATAAAAAGTTGATTAGTAGCGGGTTTTTAAAATCGGTTTTTAAACGCTCTAATGTAAATACAGCTCCAGTTGCATTGATTATTAATTCTATTCTAATTCTAGCAGTAGTGGTTTTTTGTGTTTGAAATTGTATTTGTATGTACTTATTGAAATCACTTGAAGTAGCAACAATATTTGAAAACTCTTTATTAATATTTTCTATTATATCGTAATCAAGAAATACATTTTGAAGTTCTTTATTGAATAAAGTAACATTTAATGCACTAAATAACATTTCCTTACTTTGATCACTTTCGATGGAGTAATTAGCAAAAGGATTACTTGAAAATAAAGGCTGAGATGTACTATCTATAGTTAATGCTGATACAATTTTACAAGTTGACAACGAATTGTTTTTTAAAGCAATTTTCTTGGTGTTGCTATCAATTTCTATTGCAATTATTTCCCCAATGGTTTTCTGGATGTTAAATTCAATAATACTAGTATCTTTTATTTCTTTATGTATAAAATTGATGTTAGCATATTGCGATAAGCTATTATTTATGGAATTGATTAAAATACTTGCATCATTAAGATTTTCGGTAGAAAAATCAACTAGAAAATATTTACCATCTACACTAATATTTGCATTTTGGAAGTATTGGTTACCGTTAATTTCATATTTAGCTTCTATGTCATTTGGATATACAAATTTGATTTTATCAAAATAACTGGTGGTGTCACCATCCAAAAATTTGTTATTCTGTAATTCAATTTTAATATTATTTAATTCAAATTCTGAGAGGTCTGGCCCAATAGCAAATTGAAAACTAATTTTCGAAATATCATTAGACAATCCAGTTCCATCTTCAGTCCCATGAAAAATTGTATTCACACAAGGCATTTTTGTATCAGTACTTCTAGTTATGTTATACCTTTTTGAAATTAATAAAAACTCATTAGGCGTAACTTTAGACTTGTATATTGATAGTTTATCCAAGTTAATTCCTGGAACAAATATTTGCTCATACAATGAAAAATCTTCATTAAAATTGAATGGATTATTAATAAAGCCACCCCCAATTGTTTTATATAAGCTCTTAGAAACATCAGATTGCAAAGGAAAATTAACCGTTTTATTTATTTTTAAAAGAAAGGTGCTTTTTACATATTCAGGTTTAATTTCCTGAGTACCTATAGGAGTATTCGGTTTTACAACGTCAATTCTATCACTAACAATCATAGGTCTGTTAAACGCAGCTACTCTTTTATTGGCAACACTTTCTATTTTTAAGGTTTCAGCAAGATTCATACGCAGGAACCTGAGATCTTTAACAAGCATAAAATTTCTTCTTAACTTGCCATACCCTTTAAAACTAAAAAACAAATCCAGGTTACATTTTAAATCGTCGATATTTGTCACTAAATTTGAAAAGGCAATTTTTACAGCTTCGTCCTTGATGTTAAATATTATTTCTTTTTTGACTTCATCCACAATACCATTTATTCGGATGGTATTTCCTTTTACTTTAAGGTTTAAAATAACTTCTTTTAATTGAATGGGTATGTTTTGGAGTTTTGTAGCAACGGCTTTATTCTTTATACTGTAGTTTAGTGTTACTTTACCGAGTAGGCCTGTATTTTCACTTTTTTCATTCAGTACATTTTCATAATAAAACACCTGATTATTGTTTAGGGGACTAATTTCTATTTCTGGAAATTGTAATTGAATAGTAGGATCATTATAATCATTAAATAAAGTTTTTTGATCTATTAAACTGCTATTTTCAATTAATGGGAAGTATTCTTTATTCAGAATGGCATTCACAATAATAGGTTGTAATACAACGGAGGTTAGGATTGGATGAGAAATCACTGTAAAAGTTGGGTTTTTAGTAGCATTTACAGCAGTGAAATTAGTACTCACTTTTCCTTCTTCTAAGTTGAATCTGTTTAGGGGAACTATTTTGGCTCCATCTAATTTATACATGTTTAAATCTGGCATCTTTTTTAAGTTTAAATTTCTAAATTTTCAATTTTTAGCGTAAGAAAATCGGCATGATGTACACTCACATTGTTTTTTAATGTGATTTCTTTAGTTTCGATACTATTATCACTTTTTTTACTAATTGTTTGTCTTACATAAAAGTCCTTGGAGTCAGATGCGGAAAAGTCAAATACAAAAGTTTTGTTATCTTCAAAATTTTTCCAGGTAGCTTGTTCTAATAGATCTTTAAAATTGCCGTTATAATTTACTTTTTTAAAGCCGTCCTTTTCCTTAACTCTGGCTAACGATTTCCAAATTATCTCTCCATAGGAATTTTTATATCCCAGTTCAACATTCAACATGTTTATAGTTTCTAAGGAAGAGGATTGGTCAATAGAAATCGATATTTGTGTTTTTTCAAAATCCATAATTTATAATTTATAAATAAAGAGGGTTTTTTGATAACCCTCTTTATGAATTGATTTAATTTACTCGCTTGCCGCAGCTCTGATACTTTCTATATCTTTATTCTGAGCATCAGATCCAGAAGGGATTTCAAAAAGCACATCCCCAGCTAGGTAGTCAATAGCTGTAAAGTCTGTTGAAATACTAACTTTTTTAGATTTTTTTCCAACTTTTCCTTTACAGGTATATTTCACTTTATATTGTGTTGGTTTGATTTCATAATCAGATTCATACCAAACTTTATAAGGAATTAGATCTTCAAAATTATCAGCATTAAATTTGAATTTTTGAGTTGTCATTTTATCTACTTTTAAAGTAACTTCAAGAGTATCACAAGAAAACAATTCTTCAGTTGATAAAGTATAGTCGGTCATTTTTGTAATAGGAAGCGGTACAAATACATTTCTGCCATCAAAATCATATTCAATGACTTTATCTGCTAATTTTACACGTTTGTCCTTTTCATACATTACGTTTGTTCTGACTTTTACTTTACTTGGAGTTGCATTTTTAACAAAATCAAAAACGTACTTATCATCATTCATTGAAGCATCATTCCAGTTTGCTGGAAACACAGCATCAATGGTTTTTCCGCCAGAAGTTGTGTTTTTAACATATGGAGTACCACCAATCGCCATTTTACGACCAGAACTTTTCCAAACTAACTTCCCTTTAGAATCTGGATAACCTACTTCTAATGCCACTTGATTTACTGCACTATCTGAGATAATAATTCCATCTTTATCAACTCTGGCAATTCCTCCATTTAATGCTGCAGTAACCTGAACTTTGTTGAAGTCTTCATCTAATCTTACTTCAGTTATGTATTTTTTCAAGTCTTCTTTTGCAGCATCTCCAGATTTAGCAGTTAAAGGAGTTAAGTTTCCACTTAAAGTACTATCCATAACGGTTACAGCACTAAATTTGATTTCATCAGAAAATTTAACCTCTCTAATTTGAGTACCTGATTTTAAACTAACTCCAACACTTATCCCTCCAGTAAAAATACTAAATAAGCCAAGTGAAGCATTTGGATCAGATGCAGGAGTGAATTGTTTTTCTGGCTTGTCAAAAATTTCTTTTTGCAACAACGAAAAAGCAAATTCTCTTTGTTTAACTAGTAATTCTTGTTCAAATTTTTTCTTTTCATCATTAGTAAACTGTTCGTCTGTAAATATTTCACTTACAATACCACCTTCTGTTTTGATTTTTTCATACTCATGCTCCCATTTTAAATCAACAAACCCACCTACATTGACATTTGCTTTTGCAGAAAAATAAGTATGTACTCTTTTAACATCAATCGTTGTTTTGATTACTGTTGTTGGAAGATAGCCTTTGAATTTGATAGCATTTTGAACAACAAGATTATTAGTTCCATTTTCTAAAGCAGATTTTACTAGTGAAGCACTATTTCTACCCATCAATATTGAAAAAGCATTTTCACCCAATCCAAAAGTGGTCCCGTTGCCCTCTCCTTGTACATTAAATGACCAAGGATTTTCACCGTCAAATGGTAATTTATCTTTTTCGCCAACAATATGCATAGAAATTTTATTTTCAGTCAATTGAATTGGTCTTACATTGGTTTCATTAAAATCTCGATCAACACCTTGTAAGTAAGAAAATAAACCAAATAATTTAGATTGTCTTTGATTTTTATATTCAGTATTTAATTTTTGTTTTAATTTATCAATTGCTTTTTTCAATACTTGATCTGGCACATCTATTGTTGATGTTAAAGTTGTAAAAGCACCGGCTTCTTCGCTGAAGCCCTGCTCGCCAATAGTAGTTCCAGCATCAAGAACACCTTTAAAAACTTGCATTGAAAATTTGTATTTTCCGTCTTTTACAGGTTCTTTAGCAAGTCTAGGTGCTTTCGGGAAATAATAAAATTGCATCGCTTTATTGTCAGCTCTCAATTCATTATTGTTTGGATCTGGTGAAAATAGTAGTGTATAATCTACACCATCTTCATTTTCTAATAAAATTTCTACTGTACCTGCTCCTGCGTGAGGATAGCCAAGTGGAGTTGCATTTGCCATAATTGTTAATTTTAATTGTTAATTATTTATTTGATTGTTTATTTATTTGTTTTTATTTATTACTCTTTAAGGAAATGCAGTTCTGGCCTTATTTACTAAGTCTAATAAATCAGAACCGCCACTCGCCGCATTAGTAGTCGGATTTTGCCAACTTTGAACGGCTACTGCATAAGGTGTTCCAGACCAATATCCCCAAAACGGACCACCACTTTGACCTGGCCAAATATCTGCTTGATGATAAATTGCTTCATGTGTATCTGGAGTTGAATTATCACCGTCTAAAGCAATGGTATTTTGATAAACTGGTCTTTGCGCACCCGTTAAGTCCATAGGATATCCTGCATGCGTCCATAATGCTTGTCCGTCCCAAGAATCGCTATATGATTTAGCGCCCATCCAACCCGTAGTATTACCTATATTCTTGTCTAATACAATTACAGAATAATCATATTGTCCTTC
>JBDTNG010000200.1:0-15136 GCA_039933895.1 Flavobacterium sp.
AAAAACCAGAAGAAATAAACAATTTAACATTAAATAAATCACTATTAACCTTAAAAAACTAAAAAACATGAAAAAGAAAATCATTTTTGTTTTATCACTTTTATTCGGGCTTATGTTTATTAATGCCGGACTAAATAAATTTTTACATTATATGCCAATGCCAACTAATATGCCTGAAAAAATGACGAAAGTATTTAATGCTTTAATGGAAATTGGATGGTTATTACCACTTGTTGGAATTGTAGAAATTGTAGGCGGAATTCTATTCATTATTCCAAAAACAAGAGCATTGGGAGCCATTGTAATATTGCCAGTAATGGTTGGTATTATTTTGACCAATACCGTTACAGATACTTCAGGATTACCAATTGCACTAACATTGTTTATTATCAATTTGTGGGTAATCATTGAAAACAGACATAAATATCTTCCTTTAATTAATAATTAAAACCAGAAAAAATGAACAATAATTTGCTATTTGATTTTACCGTTGACAAAAAAACACAAACGGTATCTATAACTAGAGAATTTGCTGCCGACCTTTCGCTGGTATGGGATGCTTATACCAAGCCAGAAATTCTTGACCAATGGTGGGCGCCTAAACCTTGGGCTTCAAAAACAAAAGCTATGAATTTTGAAGTTGGTGGGCGTAGATTTTATGCAATGGTAAGTCCAGAAGGACAAGAGCGTTGGGCAGTTCAGAAGTATACTTCTATTACACCCAAAACCAATTTCAAACTGTTCAATACTTTTGCAGACAAAGATGAAAACCTTGAACTACCTGGATCTGAATGGGACCTGAATTTCAGCGAACAAAACGGAAATACAAAAGTCAGTATTTCTATTTATAACGAATCCCTTGAGCGCTTAGAAAAAATGATTGAAATGGGCTTCAAAGAGGGGTCTATTATGCAAATGAAAAACCTGGATGAATTATTGGCAACTTTATCGCAAAAATAATTTTCGTTTTCAAAACGCTTAAAATATTTATAACTTAAAAAATAAAATCATGGCGCAATTCAATCCTTATTTACACTTTCCTGGTAATACCGAAGAAGCATTTAATTTTTACAAATCTGTACTTGGTGGAGAATTTATTAAGGTGGTTCGTTATAAAGACCTACTACAATCTGGCGAACATAAAATGCCCGAAACATGGCTTGATAAGATAATGCACATTATTTTACCATTAGGGAAAAACAATGTTTTAATGGGTGCTGACGCGATGTTAGAACGTGAAGGACATAAATTTACTTTTGGAGATAATTTTCACATTTCAATTAGTGCAGAAAGCAAAGAAGAAGCCGATAAACTATATAATGGCCTTTCAGTTGGTGGAAAAATTGAAATGCCAATTGCAGAAAGTCCTTGGGGATCATACTTTGGTATGTTTGCCGACAAATTTGGTATGCAATGGACGGTCGATTTTGATCCTCATAATAAAGGATAAGCAGAAAAACAACGAACACACGAAAGCGGTCATATTAATATCACCGCTTTTTTCATATCTTCGTTCAGCGTAAAACAGTTTGCTATAAAGTCCTCTTCTACTTAAAGCATAGAGACGTTATAAGTATTTTAAAAGACAACCGTGAAACAGACGATAACAATATTATTTTTGCTGCTTTTCTGTAATGTTTACTGTCAAAAATGGTATTTACATAGCATTAACGCCGAATCGGATTTCAAATATGAATATTGGTTTCAATTTGAAAACAAAGACGATAATCCTTCTTATAATTTTGAAAAAACGGAGGGAAATTCAATCTCAACTATAAAATTAACTGACAACAAAGGTGAAGCAATCATTTTTGCAAGGATTAATATTAAGAATTTAGACAATGGTGCTCTCACAAACTTATTTACAGATTCTAATGGCAAAGATGAACTAATACTAAAATCAGGTCGTTATAACATAGAAATAACAGCTATGAATTATGATAATCTATCTTTTAATTTCAGTATTTCAGAGCATGAAATCTTTAAACTTAATGCCAAACTTGGATTGTCTCCTCAATTGACTGTTTATCAAATAAACTCAAAGAACGAACTTAAGGAGGATGAAATAATTAAAATAATGAATTGTGTAAAAGTTAATGGTGGAAGAAACTTTTATGAAAGATGTTCTGATAATAAAAGATTTTACGTATCAATGCAGATTTAAATAAAAACCGAAACAATTGAAAAAACTCATTAATTATTCCAACGAAACAATTTTCACCCGACTCTTGAATAATAAGTCAAATGAAAATTATTGGAATTATATAGACGAGTTAAGAAAACGAAAATCAAAAGATATTTTTGAAAAATGCATCTTACTAATCAAGTCCGAAATAATCAAAGAAAGAATTATCGGAATTGATGTTTTAGCGCAATTTGGTTATCCAAGATTACACAAAAATGTAATTTTAAAAGAGTTATTTCAATTGTTAAAAAATGAGACAGACAAATACGCAATAAGTTCTTTATTTTATGCCATTGGTCACAACAATGAAAACTTAACAATGAAACAAATTGATTTAATTTGTTCCTTTAAAAAACATAAAAGTAGCAGAGTTAGATATAGTTTAGCCTTTGCATTACTAACAAAAGAAGAACCTAACGCAATCCTAACATTAATCAAATTAAGTAACGATAGAGATTTTGAAATTAGAGATTGGGCCACTTTTGGTATTGGAACCCAAATTGAAATTGATACTGAAGAAATCAGAAATGCACTTTGGAAAAGAATAAAAGACAAATATGAAGGGGTACGATTTGAAGCTATTATTGGTTTAGCAAAACGAAAAGATGAAAGAATAAAAGAAATTTTAAAAATCGAACTTGAAAATATTGATGAGTTCGGTTCTTTAATTTTAGAAGCCATAGAAGAATTCAACGATAAAGAATTTATTCCGTTAATTGAAAAACAAATTTCAGAAAATAAAAAGCTAAAAAAAATAGAAGAAAGTTGGTTGACTGATACTTTTGAAAAATTAAAACTGTCCTAATAAAAAAATAAGGTTCAAAAGTAATCAAGAAACTAACGAAGTAAAACGCAACTACTTTATGACAAATAAAAACACAAACGAGTTGTCATCCGAACAAAGTTCAGCACTACTCAGTACATTGAAAGTCCGTTTTGAGAAAAACAAAAACCGACACACAACTCTGGAATGGAGTAAAATACAGTCAAAACTGGAAGCCAATCCTAAAAAACTATGGTCACTCCATGAAATGGAAATAACTGGTGGTGAACCGGATGTGGTTGATTATGATTCAAAAACTAGAGAATACCTTTTTATGGATTGCGCCACAGAAAGTCCAAAAGAACGTAGAAGCTTTTGTTATGATAAAGAAGCACTAGAATCCAGAAAAGAACACAAACCTAAAAACAATGCTATCGATAGCGCCACAGCAATGGGCATCAAACTTCTAACCAAAGAACAATACCGAGCATTACAAAAATTGGGAAACTTCGATACCAAAACTTCAAGTTGGATTCAAACCCCTGCTGATATCCGAAAATTGGGTGGTGCCCTCTTTGCCGATTTCCGTTATGAAAAGGTATTCGTATATCATAACGGTGCCGAATCTTATTATGCTGCAAGAGGATTCCGCGGTGCACTAAGCGTCTAAATTTGTTTTTCTTATCTTCGTTAGCTAAAAATTTTTGCTCCAAAAGAAATGACACAAGAAATACTTTATAACTTACAATTAATAAATCAAGATTTCTTTACTGCATTTGGGTTGTTTACCATTCTATATTTGCTTTTATCGCTCTCCTTTAAAAAGCAAATCCTACATCAAATCGACGAGCAATCCACTAAATTCATATCTTTTGTTGGAATTGTATATCTGATACTGTGGATTGTGTGCTTAATTATCGAATTGAATGTCTTCAATGAAGAAGATAAAGCGCAATTGCTACACCTCATGTTTGGACAATATTGGTTTGGGTTTTGGACACAACCATTGCTTTGGTTCATAATTACCCAGCTTTTAAGATTTAGAAGAATTAGTAAAAACATTTTACTCCGCTTGTTATTTAGTCTTTTACTGATGGTTTCCATTGAGCGAATAGTCATTATTTATACTTCATTCCATAGGGATTATTTACCTAGTAGTTGGGCGATGTCCAGTGAGTTGGGTATTTATCCCTCCTCTTTTGTACTTACACTACTCATAAAAATTTTACTTTTTTTAATGTTTGTTGGAATATTCTACTTTCTAAATAGTAAAATAAAAAGAATAAGAATGTCGAAAGCATAAAAACCATAGTCCTCATTTTACAAAACATTGAAACATTGAAAAAAAGACTTTTAAAAATACTAATAATCGTACTCGGCATTTACATCATATTTTGTGTAGTGCTCTATTTTTTCCAGGAGAAACTAATTTTCCTTCCGGAGAAGTTGGATAAAAATTATAGGTTTCAATTCGGACAAAAATTTGAAGAAGTAAACATAAAAACAACTGACGAAAAATTAATAAATGGTCTTTTATTTAAAGACAAACATTCAAAAGGATTGGTGTTTTATTTACACGGAAATGCAGGCGCTCTAAATTCTTGGGGAGAAGTTGCTAAAACGTATACCGATTTAAACTATGATGTTTTTGTCATCGATTATAGAAGTTATGGAAAAAGTGAAGGAACCATCAAAGGGGAAAACCAACTGTTTCAAGACAATCAAACGGTGTATGATGCATTAAAGAAAAGATATGATGAAGATAAAATTATTGTTTTAGGCTATTCCATTGGAACTGGTATGGCTTCAAAATTAGCTTCTACAAACAAACCTCGTCTTTTAATTTTACAAGCGCCTTATTATAGTTTAACTGATCTGGTGAAAAAACAATTCCCTTTCATACCTGATTTTATTTTAAAATATAAATTGACCACAAATGAATACTTAAAAAATTGTAAAATGCCAGTTGTCATTTTTCATGGAGACCAAGACGAAATGATTTATTACGGTTCTTCGCTAAAACTGAAAGCACAATTTAAGCCACAAGACACCTTAATAACACTTAACGGACAAGGTCATAACGGCATAACAGACAACGAAGATTACAAAGCAGCATTAAAAAAAATACTAATGAAATAAAAGGCTAACGCCAATCATTTATATGTTTAAAATGGAAAAAGTCAATAAAGTTGCCCAAATTACATTGCTATTCTGGCTCATGAAAATAGTTGGAACAACATTAGGTGAAACTCTCGGAGATTATATTTCAATGACGCTTAATTTAGGTTATACCGTTGGGATTGCAATTACTTTTTTCTTCTTTAGTGTCATTCTTGGCATCCAATTACTGTCCAAAAAATACATCTCAGCCTTGTATTGGTCTGTCATCGTCTGCACAACTACTTTGGGTACTGAAATTTCAGACTTTATTGATCGCACTTTGCATTTAGGCTACGCCTGGGGAAGCTTGTTGCTTATTGCTTGTTTGATATTGACATTAATTGTTTGGTTAAAAAAATACAGATCCCTAGAAGTTTATCCATTGACCGGAAGAGAAAAAGAGCTTTATTATTGGATAGCCATACTTTTTTCAAATAGTCTGGGCACTGCTTTTGGAGACTTCTTAAGTGATAATTTAGGGTTGGGTTATTTGCTAGGCGCAATTATAACTGGCGGGATCATCTTAATTGTGATACTACTCCATTATTTCACAAAAATAAATCATATACTTTTGTTTTGGATTACTTTTGTATTTACCCGTCCGTTTGGAGCAACATTTGGGGACTTTCTAACAAAACCATTATCAAAAGGCGGATTGGCCATGGGAACACTTTTTTCTTCTATCGTTTCTATTGTAATACTTATATTGCTTATTTATATTTCACACCAACAGACAAAAACAAAATCTCAAAATAACTTATAAAAATAAATGAAAGAAAATTTCAAGTACATTGCAAAATTATCAGCGATAGCTATCGCTAGTTTTTTAAAAATAAATATTTTAGGATTATTTTCCACCGTTTTTGTAGTAATAATAGAATATATCTTATTAACAAAAAATATTGATGCCGGACATTCAGGACATTTAAGTGCTATTCCTTTTTTATTATTGACTTTTTCTGCACGTCCAATTGGTTCTGTTTTATGGTACTTAACTTGTATTAGCAGTCCATTTCTATTTTTTGCATTGGGAAATAAATATATTTTGTCAAAACTTTCAAATAAATTAATAACTGACAAGTCAGAAAGTTTAATTAATCCCTTGTTAGAAAAAGTGCTGCTAAAATTTCAAACAAAACAGCCCGTAGTTTTGAAAAATGCTGGAGACTTTACGCTGAATAAATTAAAAATAATTCAGGAAATTAAAAATGACAATGCCGAAAACAAATGGCTAAGAAAAGTGATCATTTTCGGAATGAAAAAGATAAAATTAGATGATGTAGATTTTAACCAAGAAGATCAGAATTTCTATGATATTATAAAAGTTAAAACCATACAAACTTTAAAAAAAATGTCAGAACCAAGTAGAAAATTGATTTGGATAACAATTGCAGCACAATGGACAATAATGTTATTCATTTGGATAACAAAATACTAATAATGACTATCGCCCAACAAAGACCACGCTCAAACTCTTCTCCTTTTGAGTCCTGAAAATAAAAATTTAAAAAACCATGAAACTAAGTAATTCATTTAGCGGCGCATTAAGGACCTTTTCTTATTTTATGGCAAGCGGAACTCAAAATACTTTAAAAGGAATTGATTATTTACCTCTTTATGATGAAGATCCTAGCGCAATCGAAAAAGTGTTTGCTATTTATGCAAACGTTATTGAAATAGATAATAACGGACAAGTTTTGAACGCAAAATACGCAGAAAAAAGAGCTACTGATTATCTCCGACAATATTGTGATCCTAATTTTATAGTAAATCCACCTTATGAAGATTGGGAAATTGAATTACATCCTCCTCCTCCATTAAACGATTTAATATAATTGTTTTTAAACTAATAGTAGTTTATTTTCACATCTCTCTTTCGAAAAAAAAGGTACTTCAAAGCAACCACCTTCTTGAATTAGAGCGAATTTAGTGGTCATATTAGTTAGATATCGTAACTTTGATTCTAATAAAGCACTTGCGTTTAACATCTAAACTAAAATCATGAAACAGCAATTTCGAGAAATTAGTGAATACCAAAAAGCATCTTGGAATAAGTTTTCTCCTAGATGGAAAAAGTGGGATTTGGAACTCCATAATCACATGAAGCCAGCTACTGATGGTATTATTAGTTTGCTACAGCCCAAAGATTCACAGCTCATTTTAGATATCGCAGCAGGAACCGGCGAACCTGGTTTTAGCATTGCTTCTATGCTTACTGACGGAAAAGTTATTATCACTGACCTAGCAGATGATATGCTAGGTATTGCTCGTGAAAATGCTTCGAAAAAAGGAATCACAAATGTTGATTTTCAGGCATGTGATGTTTGTGAACTCCCTTTTGCCGACAATACTTTTGATGCAGTTAGTTGTCGAATGGGATTTATGTTTTTCCCCGACATGCTTTTAGCCGCTAAAGAAATACTACGCGTATTAAAACCAGACGGCAAAATTGCAACTGCAGTTTGGAGTACACCTGATAAAAATTTCTGGGTAACTGCTATAGGAGAAACCATCAACAGAAATATGCAATTACCTGCTCCATCACCTGGAGTTCCCGGAATTTTTCGTTGTGGCAAAAGCGGTTTCATGACAAACATTTTTGATCAGGCAGGTTTTAAAAATACTTCTGAAAACGAAGTAATTTGTAAACTGAATTGCGGAACAGCTGAAATTTATTGGGAAATGATGACCGAAATTGCAGCTCCTGTTGTGGCAGCACTCAGTAAAGCTAATGATGTTATGAAAGATAAAATAAAAAGAGACGTTTACGAATTGATAAATAAAAAATATCCAGATGGAAATGTAATAATGGATGGAAGTGCTCTTTTAATTTATGGCGAAAAATAAACTGTAATAGGTAAAGAAAGCCATACGAACGAAACAAAAAACAATACAATAAAGAATAAGTTTGCAACTATACAAAAATTAGAATATCAATTGTAAAATGAAATATACATTAGAAGGACAAGAAACAGAGAGATTAAAATTTAGGTTACTGAATATTGAGGATTTTGAGGTATGGATTGAATTATTTGAAGATATTGAGGTTTGTCGGTTTTTAGGCGTTGACAAAATTAAAACACCAAACGAAAGATGTAAACTTTGGTTCGAAATGACGTTTGAAAGATATAAAAACGATTTGGGCGGAGCGAACGTGTTATTAGATAAATTCACGAATAAAATTGTTGGCCAAAGTGGACTTATAGTTCGAGAGATTGAGGGTAAACAGGAATTAGAAGTTGCCTATTCAATTTTGCCAGAATATAGAAAAAAAGGGTTTGCAGCCGAATCAACTAAAAAATGTAAAGATTTTGCATTTGAGAATAGTTTCTCGAAAAGCTTAATTTCAATTATTAATGCTAAAAATATCAATTCTGAAAAGGTCGCAAAAAATAACGGAATGAGAAATGATAAAACTATCGAATATCATGAAATGTTGGTCAATATTTACCGAATAGATATTGCTGAATGGGAAGTAACTAAAAACCGAACACTCTAGTACTTTTAGTCGAAGTACCTTTTTATTTCCTATATTCGTTTAACAGAAAAAACTGCTACAAACTCCTATAATAAAAGAAAGTAAACTATGCGAAAAACCTTAATCTTGTCTTTCATTATACTCGTTGCTGTTGGCTTGACTTATGCACTGATTCAATATATTGGAATGCATGGTTTTTTGTTTGCATGGGCGCTGAACTTAATGTTGATGATGTGCGTATTTCTATTTACTGAAACGCTCAAAAGTCAATTTATTTCTCCTTACTATAATGAAAAGACATGGGAATCAAGAGGAAAGATATACGAATCTCTTGGTATAAATTTCTTCAGGAAATTATTGGTTTTAATAGGTTGGGAAAAGCTAAACAAAAAAGACAATCCTGTAGAGAAGAATACTAAAGCTTTAATTCATTTACAATACAAAACAAAACAATCTGAATTAGGACATCTAATTATTCTGTTCATAGTGCTGGGATTTAATATTTTTGTCGCTATCAAATTTGGAATTCGCGAATCTTTATGGTTGCTAACACTAAATATCTTACTCAACCTTTATCCTATTTTCCTTCAACGTTACAATAGACCACGTTTAAATAGAGCGATAATTTTAAGCAAACACAGAGAAGGACGATACTAGGGAAAAATGTAAGATGTAGAGGGACTTTAACATCAATCGAAGTAAATCCTAACAAATCGAAAGTTTGGGTTGCTAGACTTAGAGTTTCAAATGCATTTGCAAGAGTAATGACACCAAAATAGATGATAAATAAATTATTTATACTAAAAAAGCCATAACAGCAACCAAATGAAACTAAAACTTACTTTCCTCCTATTCGTCTTAATACTTATAGCTTCTTGCAATAATAACCTTCAAAAAGAGAAAGAATTAAATTCAGAAGAAAAAGAATTAGATTTAAAAACAACTGAAACAAAATCAGATGTTAAAACAACTATGGATCCTACAAAAATTGCAGACCAAAAATTCAACGATTATGCTCCTAAAATTCAAAAATCGAAAGGCGGAATTATTGCAAATCAAGAAATTTTCGTGGGCGATTTAAATAATGATGATTTAAACGATGCTGTTATTTGGTTTTCAGTATCACCTGAAGGTGGAAATGCAACGCTATGCCAAGGCTTATCTGTATATATAAATACAGGAAATGATATGAAAGTCATCGCAGGTTATGAACCTGAATATTTGTTTAATGTAATTAAAATCTCAAACAATAAAATTAAAATTACAAAACTAGAATACGCTGATGATGATGCACCAGGTTGGCCTAGTATTGAAAATGTAAAGTATTTAATGTTGAATGGAAACCACTTGATAGAGGCTAACAACTAAATTAACATGAAAGAAAAACTAATACTCTTATTTTCATTACCCTTCATTATTATTGGCATTTGGATGATTTCATCAGAACAAAAAGGAACATCCAATTATTATATGGGTTGGTATTGCCTTTCATTTTTTAGTATCGGAATTCCAATAGGGATTTTTACTTTATTTGACAAAAGACCGCAAATAATAATTAATGAAAATGGAATTTGGGATAGAACTTTAAAACAAAACGAAATAAAATGGGAACGTTATTTACTCCTTTAACAGACCTACACTTTAAAACAGAGCTTTAATATTATACCTGAATTTAATTTTGGAGTTGTTTTGCATTTGATTTTCCGTTGAGTATCTTCCAAGCAATTTTTGGTAAAAATCTGTTTAAAAGATAAATAGCCTTTGTATCGCCAATACGAATCTTGTAGTTATTCTTTTTTAAGCCACTAATTAATCCATTCACTAATTTTCCAGGAGTAATCGATTTTGCATTCATACCATCAGCCATTGCCGTAGCAACTAAGGGAGGCGAAAGTTCAAATACTTTGACATGACTTTTTATAATCTGTAAATGATCACGCAAAGAGTCAGTATAAAACCGAACAGCAGCTTTTGATGCAGAATAAGTTGGAGTAAGATTTAGTGGCACATAGCTCAAGATAGAAGCTGTATTGATAATGGCGCTCTCATTTCTTGATTTAAGCATATCCATAAACAAATTATTCATACGAATCACTCCCAAGTAATTAATGCTCATTTCGTATTCAGCAGTGTCAAAATGTCCCTCACTGGCAATACCCAAATTTTTAGGTTTGCTAATGACACCTGCATTGTTATACAAAATGTCTATCCCGCCAAGCTTTTGAATTTTATCGAATAATGATGCTGCATCTTCAGCACTTACAACATCACTATTGATGGCTATTATTGATGGATGAAGTTTTTTCGCCGCATCTAATTTCTCCTGACTTCTACCTGTAATGATAACTTTTGAACCATTTTCTAAAAATTGTTTAACGGCTTCCAGTCCAATCCCTGAAGCACCACCTGTTATCAGAATTGTTTTGTTTTTTAATTCCATTTTGCTTTCTTATTTTTAATAATTATATTTGCTTGCAATTTGCAAGTATAAATATATTAATTACTTTTAATTTGCAAGTGGTTATATGAAGATATTTTTAGAAAAATGAAAAAAAATACAAAAAGGTCCGAATGTCCAGTTAGTTGTATGTTGGACATATTAGGAGATAAATGGTCTTTATTGATAATCCGAGATTTGATATTTTTCAATAAAAATACATATGGAGATTTTTTAAAATCTGAAGAGAAAATTGCCACAAATATTTTAGCATCAAGACTGCAAGGACTTGAAGAGAATGGAATTCTACAAAAATTAGATCATCCAGAAAGTAAAGCAAAAGTGTTATATACATTGACACAAAAAGGAATTGACTTATTACCTATTTTACTTGAAATTCATTTTTGGGCAGACAAATATTTTACAATTTCTCCCGAAATAAAAGCAAAAATAAAAGAAGCGAAGAAAGATGGAGACGGATTTATAAAGTCAATGACAAAAGAGTTAAAACTGCGATTTGACAATGAAAAAAGTAGCCGTTAACATGGATTTAAACAATGCCAGGTTAATGTATATTTGAAATAATCAATACAAACTTCCCTCCTGTTAATGAAGTTTATTTTTTCCTGCTTTTTGGTATATTTGTAAAGAGGATGAACAAAAATTCCTCTATGATTAAAGCACAAGAACATTATTTCTAAACAAACATTATATAAGATTATGACAGCAACAGAAGTTTTAAAAAATGCAAACATTTATTTGGGTGAAGAAACAATCAATGGTATACCTTGCTCAATAGGATATATCAAAAAGTTTAAATGGAGCTGGTTTGCTACACAATTAAATACTTTTGTCATCATTGGACAGGTTGATAGTACAATTGATAAGAAAGTAATAGATAATTTTTCAAGATGTTGTTTTCAATATGCTGTAAAAAACAATAAAGGTTGGCCAAGAGGGATTCAAGCGGGTATTGCTTCTATTGCTATATTACAAGGCAATAATATTGAAAATAGTGCAATACATTTCTGTGAAAATTTCTCAAAGAAACATTGGAGTGCTTTTGAAATACCAATTTTATTTAATATCAACGAAAAGAAAGCAATCCGTTTTACGAACAAACCACTTTGGGGAGCCATTTATATCCTCTATTTTATCAAAACAATCGATTCAATAATCAACCAATTAAAATAATAGATTGTAACATGATAGCAGTAAAACTGCAACAATTTCAAAAATGACAAAAAAAGTAACGCTTCTATTTTCAATTATAATTTTGTCCATTTCAGTTGGCTTTTTTGTGCAATCCAAAAAGTCAACAATGGAGGATGAACGCTTCATTACTTATACCGTGAATCCCCAAAAACAAAAGGTTGATTTTTATTGGAAAAATGAAAAGAACGAAAACTTTAAAAATGCCGAAAATCTAAAGCTTTGGCTAAAAAATCACCAACACGAACTTGTTTTTGCAACCAATGGTGGCATGTATAAAAAAGACAATTCCCCTCAAGGGCTTTACATCGAAGATAAAATGAAGAAGATGGAAATTGACACCGCAAAAGGCAATGGCAATTTTTATCTAAAACCAAATGGCATCTTCTACATTACAACCAACAAAACGCCAAATATTTGCTTAACCCCTGATTTTTCAGATAATGGTAAAATAAAATATGCAACACAATCTGGTCCCATGTTAGTGATTGATGGTAAAATTCATACCGCATTCAAAGAGAATTCGACCAACTTAAACATTCGAAATGGTGTTGGAATTCTACCCAACAATGAAATCGTATTTGTCCTCTCCAAAAAAGAAATAAACTTCTATGAGTTCGCAGCTTATTTCAAAAAAATGGGTTGCAAAAATGCTTTATATTTGGATGGATTTGTTTCACGAACTTACTTGCCCGAAAAGAATTGGATACAAACAGATGGTAATTTCGGGGTGATCATTGGAGTCACAAAATAAAGAGAAAACCACCAAACAGTAATAAAAAATGACACCAATAATAGAAGCTTCCGCCTTGTTGAAATTGTACAAAAGCGATAACTTAATCATTATCGATGTGAGCAATGGTAAAGAGGCCAAACAGCATTACACCAACAAACATTTAGATACTGCTTTATTCATTGATTTAAATACGCAGTTGGCCAACATACAAGAAGATTTTGCAAACGGTGGAAGACATCCATTACCCAAAATTGAAAAATTTACCGAAACTTTAAAAAATACAGGCATTACCCAACAAAGTCATGTCATCCTTTACGACGATAAAAACGGTGCGAATGCAGCGGCCAGATTTTGGTGGATGCTAAAGTCAATCGGGCACGAAAAAGTGCAAGTGCTCAATGGTGGCATTCAGCAAGCAGAAAAAATAGGTTTCCCCACAAACAACAAAACAGAAACTCCAAAAGTTGTTGAAACCTACAAATACGACAAATGGAAATTACCCATTGCTACAATAAATGAAGTCGAAGAAAATGTATTGAAAGAAGATTATATTGTAATCGATGTCAGGGAAAACAATCGTTACCGTGGCGAAAGCGAACCTATAGATTTGGTTGCTGGCCATATACCAGGAGCTGTAAATGTTCCTTTCTCAACCAATTTAAATTCCGACGGATTGTTTTTATCTCCAAACGAATTGAAAACAAAATATCAAGCACTATTTGCCAATATGCCCCCTGAAAACATCATTGTACATTGTGGCTCGGGTGTTACTGCTTGTCATACCCTATTAGCCATTGATTACGCTGGGTTAGAAATCCCTAAACTATACGTGGGTTCTTGGAGTGAATGGTCTAGAAATGATAAACCAATTGTAAAAGAGATGTAAAAAGAGTGAATTAAGCAGCAACTCTAGCTACTAGGGCTTATCATTAATCTACCATCATAATTAGGAATAGTCTACGTTAGGGTCAATGTTTTTAGAAAAAGAAAGGATAGAAATAAAACCACTATTCTATTCCCTATTTATGATAAAGAATGAAATATTCTTTTATAAAATCGATGTAAATGGTCATAAATCAAACACTCATATTGTCTTTGTTTTGAAGTGAATTGCCTATTTATCATCATGTGTATGTGACTGCTTAAAAAGAAATCTAAAGGAATTTCTAATTTATCCTTTATTCCCGAAATAAGTTTAATTGTATTTTTTTCTTTAACCCTAACCAAATCATATAATTCAGAAAAATCCCCTTCTTGTTTATAATTTAAAAAAGAAGTTATTTCATCTGATAAAGCTCTAAAATTTTTATCAAATTCTTTCTTCAAAATTTTATTAGCATTAAATTCTTTTTTGAAAGATTCTTGAAGTTTACTTGTGAGCTCCAATTTTTGTTCGATAGTCAAAGAAAAGGAATTTAAAAAACTATCAATAGCTAAAAAACTAAATAACAATTGGGTATTTTCATTTATGAAATATGGCTGTAAGGAAATGTAATTTAACATCATTTCACTATCATAACAAAATAGACTTTCAGAATCTTCTATAGTTTTTACTCCATATCTTTCTATTTCTCTTTGATATGTATCAATTTGAATTTTCCAAATAATATCTTGTTGCATCAACTCCTCAAAAACAGTATGTAATTTTGAAATTACCTGTAATAGATTTTCTGGTTTCGAACTATAAAACCGAAGTCTCAAATGTTCGTCAGGGTCTTTATATCGGATAATAAACCATTTTTCAATGGTGTTTTTTGATGATAGATCCTCAATTATTGGGTGCAATTTTTCCGCTAAGATATTGTCAGCAACTTGTATACCGGTGTAAATCTTATAGTAAAGCCATTCACTCCCTACACAAAAATCTCTTTTCATATTGAAGTTTCTTTATAAAATGATACTATAAACTGATTGGAAAAATGCTCTTCCTTTTGATTTTTAACTATTGAATTTTCGGCAAATAAAAACTCTTCTAAAACTATTTTAGGTGTTTTTTTTACCGTTTCTAAAAACATCTTAATGCAAATTTCTTTATCCAAATCAAGTAAAAGAGTATTATCATAGTCAACCAAATTCACAAACCTAGGAATGTTTCTTTTTGTCTTCCAAATAGCAAAAGAAGTATAAATTTGATTACTGTCTTTTATAACATCCATAATTTCAAT
>JBDTNG010000201.1:0-5075 GCA_039933895.1 Flavobacterium sp.
TAAAATGTCGAATAATGAAAATAGCGGCTTTTATCTTCACAATCATAATGAACTTATAGAGAAATTAATCGGTTTAGACGATTCAGGTCAAAATGTAATTCTTATTGGAGTAACCTATGCTTTGTTGGATTTAATCGAAAATCGAAAATTCCAGCTCAAAAATACCATCATCATGGAAACGGGCGGCATGAAAGGCAAACGTAAAGAGATGATTCGCGAAGAATTACACCAACAACTTTGCGACGGTTTTGGCGTCACTGCCATCCATTCTGAATACGGCATGACCGAATTGTTATCCCAAGCTTATTCTTTAGGAGATGGCTTGTTTGAATGCCCTATTTGGATGCAAATTCTCATTCGTGATACCGAAGATGCCTTAACTTATGTTGATGCAGGAAAAACAGGTGGAATCAACGTCATCGATTTGGCTAATATCAATTCCTGTTCTTTTATTGCCACGCAGGATTTGGGCAAAATAGTCGCCAACAATGCTTTTGAAGTATTAGGCCGTTTCGACAATTCCGACATTCGTGGATGTAATTTGATGGTGCTTTAAACAACAATCTGATTTTAAAAATGAGAAAGATAAATTTAGTAATCGCTTTGTTCTTTTCTGCTTCACTTTTAGCACAAACCAAACCGTTAAATATAAAAATTGACGCCATAACTTCTGAGGAGTCAGACTCAAAAAAGCGAACATATCTCATCAATTATCACATAGAAAATATAACAGATCATCCTGTTTCTTTTTTCTTATATCCAAACTCATTGATTGCCAATGCAGCGAGTTCGATGACCTTATTTCCTATTTACAAAATTTATCAAAACAATGATTTCATAGCCTTGGATGGCCCATTTTACGAACAACAGGAAAATGAAGAATGGAATCGTTATTTGGAAATGAAAGATAAAAAATCAGCTGAGGCCAAAGAATTACTCAAAAAAATAACAGTTGAATTTGAAATAAGAACCAAAACCATAGTCGAAAATTACAAAAAAATGGGTGGCACAAAAACCGATGAACACTGGATTTTACAAAACAACCACCTGCTTAAAACGGAAATTACATTAAGCCCTAAAGAAACACGCTCATTTACCATCAAAACCTATTGGGACAAAGAGCGTTATTTTCTTCAAGATGATTTAGAATATTATTTGGATGAAAAAGACCGTTTCGAGTTTGAACTGGTTGTCGATCTAAAAAAGACTTTTTTTAAAGACCGATTGTCTCCTGAAGAATTTGGTAAAATTGAAAAAGATAAAAATTTTATCGAAGGCACTTTTACTTCAAACAAAGTGAATATTACTTTTTAAAAACAAAAAACCCTCACTTTTCGGCAAGGGTTTTGAATTATTTATGAGATTGCTTCGTTTCCTCGCAATGATAATTAGGATCTCGTAAACAAATAGTTTTGACCTCCCATGTTTATTGTAAATTCATTTTTAGCTTCATTAAACTGAAGATCAATCCCTGCTTGCTCTGATTTGAATTTATCTTTAGCAACAGCTTCAAAAGAAAGCGGCGATCCTTGTCCGTCTTCTGGTGTACCTACAAGATTTCCTTCTTCAATTGTAAAATTGATTTTAACTGGAATTTGTTTACTGGAAAATTTTCCAACATAAGCCTCCAAAGAAGGTTCTTTTTCCAATACGCTTTTTCCATCCATCCAAACATTATTCGACGGATTTACATCAGGAAAAACTTGGTCGGGATCGATTGTAATACTTGCAATTTCTTCCGTAGTTTTTAATTTAAATTTCCAATCGGTATTGCGCTGCCAAACCTCAACTGGAAGTTGCACACGACTCACAGTACCTGATTTTGTTTTAATTTCCATAACGATTGGCATTGCCATTTTTTCTAAATTTTCAATAAAAACCAAAGCCCCTAGTTTTGGATTGTTTTTTACATATTTTATTTTGGTTATTGCTTGATCCAGCCTCCAGTTGTTGAGAAACCAACCACGCCAAAACCAACTTAAATCTTCACTTGAAACATTCTCTATTGTTCTAAAGAAATCATCTGGCATTGGATGCTTAAATGCCCAACGCTCTGTATAGATTCTCAATGCTCTATCAAATCGTTCTGTCCCTAAAATTTGCTCACGCAACATTCGTAAACCCAATGAAGGTTTCATATAAGCAAGAATATCCATGTTTTGTTCTTTCATACCATCAGGAGTAGTCATAATTGGCTCTAAATCAGAACTTGTTAATAAATTAGCTCTTTTTTGAATGTTTCTTAATCTTGGTTTATATTCTCCATTATTAAAATCGGAAGCACTCAATGTATTGATAAACGTATTCAACCCTTCGTCCATCCAAGCAGATACACGTTCGTTAGAACCCACAATCATTGGAAACCAAGTATGGCCAAATTCATGATCGGTTACGTCCCATAACCTATCTCCAGCCGCTTTCCAATCACAGAAAACAATGCCTGGATATTCCATTCCTTCTGGATTGCCAGCAACGTTTACGGCTGCAGGATAAGGATATTCAAACCAACGTTTAGAATAGTTCTCGATGGCATTTTTTGTGTACTCTGTAGACCTACCCCATGCTTCTTTTCCTGCACTTTCTACTGGATAAGCTGAAATTGCCAGAGATTTTTTTCCGCTTGGTAAATTAATTTTGGAAGCATCCACAACAAATGCCGCTGATGAAGCCCAAGATACATCACGTGAATTTTTTATTTTAAAACGCCAAGTTAGTGTTGCATTTCCAGATGGTCTTGAATTTGGATTTACTACTTCTTCAGCAGAACGAATAGTCACCGTTTTATCGCTTTGTGCTGCTGCTTTCCATCTGTTTTGTTGTTCAGCCGTGTAAACCTCATTTGAATTTACTAGCTCCCCTGAACATACTACGATGTGATTAGACGGCGCAGTAATGCTCACATCAAAATCACCATACTCCAGGAAAAATTCTCCAGCACCTAAATACGGTAACGAATTCCATCCTTTGATATCGTCGTATACACACATTCTAGGATACCATTGTGCTATACTGAATATTTTCCCGTTTTGAGTTTCTAGCACTCCCATCCGGTTAGATCCAAAATCTGGTGAAATGAAAGAGAATTCTATTTTAAGGATTACTTTTCCACCTTTCGCTTGCAATTCATTCGGAAGAAAAACTTGCATTCTGGTGTCAATAATTTCAAATTTAGCATCTCTTTCAACCGTTTTCCCGTTTTGACTTGAAACTATTTTAATCGATTTGATTTTATGTCCGCCTTCAAAAACTTGTCCCTTATCACCATTACGGCTACCCGTTACTGGTATTATTGATTTTCCTCGGGAATCGTCTTTATATAGATTCTGATCAACATTCATCCATAAAAATGAAATTTTATCTGGACTGTTATTTGTGTAGGTTAAAACTTCCGTTCCTATTACCTCCTTTTTCTTCTCATTTAAAAAAGCCGACAATTGATAATCGGCTCTGTTTTGCCAATATTTAGCTCCCGGCTGTCCACTTACCGAACGGGTTTCATTTCCGTTTTGAGTATAAAAATTAGGCCCAAAAGCGGCGTGATAATCGTATCTGGATATTGAATTAGCAGACGGTTGTTCTTGCGCCTGCAATGCTGGCATTCCTATTAATAATGTTAATAGGGATGCCATAGCAATGATTTGTTTGTTCATGATTTTGATTGATGATTTGATTAAAATTTATTGTTCAATATTCTTCGTCATATTGAAGCCGATGAATAAAGAAACTCCTGCCATAGTAAAAATGGTAGCTGGATATACCCCATTTTCGTTTAATGTAGTGTACGTAGTTAATAACAATGCCATAAAAGCACCTACACCTATTCCCATTAACAATAGAGCAAGATTTAAAAGAATAACTTTGTAAAAAGAAGGCCTGTTTTTAACGCCTGGCATAAAAACACTAGCATCTACTCCTTTTTCGATAAGCGCTAAGCGTTCTCTGTTTCTTGTTGACAAATAAATGTATAAGATTCCGAAAACTGCAAAGAAAAAACTGATTGGAATTAAAATGTCTCCCATGATTGATTGATTTAAAAATTAATGATTATGAACTATTCACAAGCTATGACGACAAGAGTTTTATTTTGGTTACAGAAAAAGAAAAAAATATTTTTCTTTATAATGTTGTAACCGGAAAGTACGTTTTGTCGTCTTACCATTATATGACTCATATCCAAGACCAACATTACATCAATTTAGTTGCAAAAGGCAATCCAAATGCTTTTGCCACTTTAGTTGACCGTTATAAGGACATGGTCTTTACATTGGCGCTCAAAATGCTTAATAATAGAGAAGAAGCCGAAGAAATTGCACAGGATACTTTTTTCAAAATATACAATGCATTACATAAGTTTAAAGGAGAATCGAAATTTTCAACTTGGGTTTATAAAATAACATACAATACTTGTCTTGATGCTTTAAAGAAACGGAAGAAAGAAAAAACAGTAACCTATATTGAAGATTTCAGTGAACATCAAGTCAAAGTGATAGAAGGAATTTTAGACACGATTGATGAAAAAGAAAGGAATCAGACCATTCAGGATTGTCTGGAAGAGTTGCCAAATGATGAAGCTTTTCTGTTAACACTTTATTATTTTGACGATCAGTCGGTGGATGAAATCGCCAAAGTCATGAACAACAGTATAAGCAACATTAAAGTCAAACTTTTCAGAACTAGAAAAAAGTTAGCTTCCATATTAAAAATACGATTAGAACCCGAAATGCTAGATTATTATGAATACGAACGAAGATAAACACATAGAGAAATTGGTTGATCACTTGATGAAGAATCAAACTTTGGAAACTCCTTCGTTTGACTTCACTTCAAGAGTGATGACTCAAGTATTGGAAAGACAAAAAAGCCAAGTCACCACTTACAAGCCTTTAATTTCGAAGCAAACTGGCCTTGCCGTTTTCGGCATTACAATTGCAGTGATTGTCTATGCTTTATATCGTGACAATGCTCCAACCAATCACTTTGTTATTCCTTTTAATTACAACTTTTTACCTAAAATCAATGTGTCTAAAGCATTCAACTTCTCGAGCATAACAACTTATAGTATTTCGTTGATGGCC
>JBDTNG010000202.1:0-14980 GCA_039933895.1 Flavobacterium sp.
CAGGTTTATAATGTTCATTTAGATTTTCCAACACAATTGACCATGCTTTTTGTTTTAATGCTAACAAGTAAAGGTATTGCAGGGGTACCAAGAGCCAGTTTGGTTGTGGTTGCAGCTACTTGCGGTATGTTTAAAATTCCTGTAGAAGGCATTGCTTTAATTTTACCAATAGACCATTTTTGCGATATGTTTAGAAGTGCCACAAATGTTTTAGGAAATGCATTAGCAACTTCTGTTGTTGGTAAATGGGAAAAAGAAGATTAATTTTTTAACGAATTATTCATTATATTTGGTGTCATAACATATATACATCAAATTATGAAAAGAAAGTTACTCTATTTATTGCTAATTTTTGGATTTGCTGCAAATGCACAATCTGATTTTTACACGGTTTTACCGAACAACAACGGAAGTTCACAAAACGGTAGAGCCCCACAAGGATATTTTAAATACGACCGTAGTGTTTGGTTGATTACTGCTGCAGAAATGGCCGCAGCAGGTTTTACTACTGGTTCTGTAGTTAACTCGTTAGGATTTAATTTATCAGCAGCACAAGATATTACTACTACTGGTACAATTGTTATTTATTTGCAAAATACTGCAGATGCAACAAATACTAAAAGTACTACTTGGACAACTGCTGTTTCAACCATGACTACAGTGAGCACTGGTGCTTTTACTGTTCCTGTAGCTACTGGAACATTTGATATTCCATTCGCAGGAGGATCTCCATTTACGTATACTGGAGGTGCATTATATGTTGCTTTTGATTATCAAAATCTAGCCAATCCTTTAGCAACTCTACCCAATACAGCTCTATGTAACACTGCTTTAGCAAATGGACTTAAAGGAGGATTTAGCCAAACAACTTTACCAACGACTGTTGCTGCGTCTCCTTACAGACCAGAAACAAGATTAGGGAAAGCAGTAACTTGTGCTCGTCCAACTAATTTAGGATTTGACACACCAACTGTGAATTCTGCAAATGCAACTTTTAATGTAACTGCAGGAGGAACTGTTAATATTGAATACGGACCTTATGGTTTTACTCAGGGTACAGGTACAACAGTTACAGGTATAACAAGTCCTTATACTATTGCAGGTTTAACACCAAGTACTGATTATCAATATTATTTAAGAAAAGATTGTGGTGGTGGAAATTTAAGTGCTTGGGAAGGTCCATTAGGATTATATAGTTTTTTCCAGCCAACAACTCCAACTTACAACACAGGTTTCGAACAAGAAGATTTTCCTTTCATTGGTTGGTTAGCTACACCTGATAATACTGCAAACGCTTGGTTTATTAACTTTGGAGGAGTGGGAAGTCCTTTAGTTCAGCAAGGACAATTTTCTGCGATTGCTATTACTCCAGCAGCAGCTCCAGCAACTGAAACATTGTTTTCTAGAGGTATGAATTTGACTGCAGGTTCAACAACTACAATCACTTATTACGTAAGAAATTACCAAGCTACAGGTTCTACTAATAACGCTAGTTATCAGTTAACAGTAGGTAGCGATCAAACTGCTGCTTCTCAAACTACTGTTGTTGCAACTGAAACTGGTTTAAGTAATGCAGCTTTTGTACTAAAAACTTTTAATTTTATCCCTCCAAGTACTGGAACGTATTATTTCAGATTCTTGCATAATTCACCAGCAAATGGAACTGGTACCCATGCATTAATTGTAGATAATTTTACTGTTACTCAAGTGTTATCTGCTAAAGATTTCTTATTCTCTAAAATTTCAGTATTCCCTAACCCAGCAACCAATGTTGTAAATATTAGTAATGCTGATAATTTAGATATTACTAAAGTTGAAATGGTTGATATTAATGGAAGAGTGATCAAAGCTGTAACTCCTAAAACAATGTCTAATATTGAAATCAATATTTCTGACCTAACTTCTGGTGTCTACTTCATGAATATCAAAACAAATGAAGGTATGACTACTAAGAAAATCATAAAAGAATAAAGTTTAAATATTCAAATAAAAAAGCCAAATCGAATGATTTGGCTTTTTTTATATTAAAAATTGTTGTCTCCGTCAAGTAAATTCCCCAATCCTCCAAGTAGACTACCTTGTTCTCTACTACTTCCACCAGCTCTAGGTGCTGAAGCAATAATTCGATCCGCTAATCTACTAAAAGGCAACGATTGAATGTATACAATTCCTGGTCCACGTAGTGTTGCGTAAAACAAACCTTCACCACCAAAAACCGAGTTTTTAATTCCTCCAATGAATTCAATATCGTAATCAACACTTCCTGTAAAACCAACAATACAACCAGTATCTACTTTTAAAACTTCTCCAGCTTGTAATTCCTTACGAGCCAATGTTCCTCCAGAATATACAAATGCCATTCCGTCTCCTTCAATTTTTTGCATGATGAAACCTTCACCACCAAACAATCCACGTCCTAATTTTTTAGAAAATTCAATTCCAATAGAAACGCCTTTGGCAGCACATAAAAATGAATCTTTCTGACAAATAAATTTTCCTTGGTATTGTGTTAAATCGATAGCTACAATTTTTCCTGGGTAAGGAGAAGCAAAGGAAACTTTTCTTTTACCATTGTCCTGATTCATGTAGGCAGTCATAAATAGACTTTCGCCTGTAAGCATTCTTTTTCCAGCGTTTAATAATTTTCCGAAAACGCCAGATTGTTGCTCAGAACCATCTCCAAAAATTGTCTCCATTTTAATCCCATTTTCCATCATCATAAAGCTGCCAGCTTCGGCAACAACGACTTCTTGTGGATCTAATTCTATTTCAACATATTGCATTTCTTCACCATAAATATGGTAATCTATTTCGTGTGCTTGCATGATTTATTATTTTTCGATTATTCACAATTAGACGCACGAGATGGCAAGATGTTACAGCGATATATACAAATTGAACTACTATAAAGTGGCTTTTCTTATGACAAAATTAAAGATTCTATAGCCTAAAGCCCCGCGAAGCGTTCTCATTATATTTGCATCAAAACCAATAGTGTGACGTTTGAAATTTTTACTAGGATTTTCGGCAATTCTATGTAGTTTTTGAACTATTTTAGGAGTTAAATCCACATTTTTTGCAGTTTTCTTAATCAAAAGATCGGTGATTTTTTTCATCAAATTATTGTACGATTCTATTGTAGAATGTTCAGAATACGCAACATTTTTTTGAAAATTGGTGGCTGCACTACCAAATTGTACCGTGGCAATTGAAATATTAAAATCTAACAATTCATAAGCCATACATTCCGAAAAACTTTCAACCGCTTGCTTTGTAGAATGATAAAAGTTACCTAAAGGCAAGTTTACTAATCCTGCAATGGAAGAAATATTAATAAACTGTCCATAGTTTTGTTCTCTAAAAACTGGAATAAAAGCGCGAGATACTTTTACTACACCAAGCCAATTTACATTAACAATATTTTCAATATGAGGATCATCGGATAATTCTACGAAACTTCTGTAACCTATACCAGCATTGTTTATAATGACATCAATTGTTTCAAAATCTTTTAAGATTTCTGTTTTTGCATTATCAATACTTTCACTATTGGTTACATCAAGTCTGTAACATTTTGTATTAGGTATATCATTAAAATAAGCTACTTCATGTTCAAAGTGAACTGTTGCAATAACATTCCATCCATTTTTTGCAAAATAAAGTGAAGTTTGCATTCCTATGCCACTTGAAGCTCCGGTGATAAGTACATTTTTCAAATAAATAAGTTTTTACCAAATATAGTTTTTTAGTAAGTAATATCTAAATTAAAATAATAACGAATATCAAGGGGCAATTTACAAATGACAATGGGAAACTTACAAATGACCACCGCACTTTTAGATTCTAAAATACATTTTGAACTAACACGATAAATGAATCTTAACCGTGAATAGTTTCCTGTGTACCATATTTAGTAATGATGCTACCTTCGAATTCTATCCACTCTTTCCAACGTTTGTTGACTTCTGTTTCATTACCATGTTTTCTGGCAAGACCTAAAAATGTAGTGTAATGTCCAGCTTCGCTAATCATTAAATCACGATAAAAAGAAGACAACTCTTCGTCTTTAATATTTTCCGAAAGGACTTTAAAACGTTCACAACTTCTAGCTTCAATCATGGCTGAAAACAACAATCGATCAACAAGAGCCTGTAAACGACTTCCGTCTTTTTTCAAAAATTTAAATAGTTCGTTCACGTAATTGTCTTTGCGTTCGCGACCCAATTGGTATCCTTTGCGTTTGATTAAATCATGAACCATTTGTAAATGCTCTAGTTCTTCACGAGCAATAACAAGCAATTCCGTCACTAATTCTTCCATTTCAGAATTGTGCGTAATCATGGTTATTGCATTCGTAGCCGCTTTTTGCTCACACCAAGCGTGATCGGTTAAGATCTCTTCGATGTTTGTTTCTACAATATTTACCCATTTTGGGTCAGTTTTTAATTTTAATCCTAACATTTTCTTGAAAATAAGGTTACAAAATTACATTTTTTACTTTTGATATTCGCTTTCCATAAAATAATTAATAATTGTATTTTGCAGAAAAATAAAACGCTTGAAAAATAAAACGCTTTTAATCATCGGATTGGTTTGGCCAGAACCAGATTCCTCTGCAGCCGGAACGAGAATGTTACAGTTAATTGCATTGTTTCAGAAGCAAGGATTTGATATTGTTTTTACTTCAGCAGCTCAGGAAAGTGAGTTTTCTTTCGATTTAAAATCAATCGGAGTCGCCACTCAAAAAATCGAATTGAATTCCAGTAGTTTTGATTTATTTGTAAAAGAATTAAATCCCGAAATTGTACTGTTTGATCGATTTGTTATTGAAGAGCAATTTGGCTGGAGAGTACAGGAAAATAGCGCTAATTCACTACGAATTTTAGATACCGAAGATTTGCATTGTTTGCGATTGGCAAGGCAAAATGCAGTAAAGAAAAACATCAATTTTCATTTGGCTGATTTATTGGATGAGCCTATTGCCAAAAGAGAAATTGCGAGCATTTTGCGCAGTGACTTGACTTTGATTATTTCGGAATTTGAAATGACCGTCTTAGAGACTATTTTTAAAATTGACTCAAAATTAGTCTATTATCTACCATTGTTTTATGATACTGCAACTTCAAAAGCACTTTTAAAATTCGAAGAAAGAAAAGATTTTGTTTTCATTGGAAATTTTCTTCATGAGCCCAATTGGGACGCGGTTAAACAACTGAAAGAAAAAATTTGGCCACAAATAAGGACGTTTTTGCCAGAAGCAATAATGAATGTATATGGTGCTTATCCTTCCCAAAAAGTAATGCAATTGCACAATCCTAAAGAGAATTTTTTGATTCATGGAAGAGCTGAAAAAGCTAATGTAGTCATTGAAAATGCAAAAGCATTATTGGTTCCATTGCGCTTTGGTGCTGGTTTAAAAGGAAAATTATTGGAAGCCATGCTATCGGGAACACCTAGTATAGCAACAAGTATTGGTGCTGAAGGAATTTCGAATGCTGAAAATTGGAACGGATTCATAACAGATAATTTTACAGAATTTGCTGCGAAGGCTGTTTCACTATATCAAGAAGAAGTAATTTGGCTTCAATTTCAAAAAAAAGGCTTAAAAATTTTACAAAATAGATTTGATAAAAAACTATTCAAAGATTCTTTCAATAATTACTTAAATGATTTGTTGCCAAACATAGAGAAGCACAGGCAACAAAATTTTGTAGGAACTTTATTATGGCATCATTCCACGTTGAGTACAAAATACATGTCCCGTTGGATTGAAGAAAAAAATAAGTAATCTTATTTTTTAAAAATTATAGAATAATGGTGGTTTTATTTCAAAAAATTTCCTAATTTTATTAGGAATCTTAATAGTTTAACAAAAGTTAACCTTAATAATTAATTAATGTTAAAAAAGTGCTTTTTTCTTCTTCTATTAGTCATAATCAATTCTAAATTATCAGCGCAGGTATATGATTTTCAGCGTATTAATCAAGAAGACGGATTGCCGTCATCTAGTATTAACGCTGTCTTTCAGGATAGTCGTGACTATATTTGGATTGGTACTGAAGGTGGAGGACTTGTAAAATACGACGGTTTAAACTATGAAATATTGGACCGAAGCAAAGGATTATTAGGTGAATTTGTTACTGATATTGCTGAGGATGATAATAATAATATAGTAATTGGTACTCGTTATAGCGGAATTTTTGTATACGATGGCAGAAATTTCATCAAGAAACTGAACAGTCGTGGTAAAGTATTGATTTCAGATTTAATTTTTAAAATAGTAAAAACTTCACATGGTTTAGTTGTTGTTACTAAAGATGAAATATTCTCAATAACTGATGATTATCAAGTAAAAATTATTTGTCATTTTGAAAAAAGTATTGAAAACGTCAATGCTCTAATTGAATTATCTCCTGTAAAATATTTAATTGCAACAGATAACGGTGTTCAGGTGGTACATAATAACACCATAACTCCATTTTACCCAAATGTTATTTCAGGAAAAACAACTGCCTATAAAGACTTAAAAAATAGAGTTGTTATTGGAACAGATAAAGCACTGTTGTATTATTTTGAGAATAATAGCCTTTCAAATCCTGAAGTTGTAAAGAACTCTAAAGGAAAATTATTTTCGATTAAAACTATTTTTGTAGCCAAAAGTGGTAACATTTGGTTAAGCAGTTATGCAGAAAATGAAATTTGTTTAAAAATGGGCGTTTATTCTTCTTTTTTTAATAAATCGAATGGATTCACGGGCGAGAATATAACTACTTTCTTTCAGGATAAAAGTAAAAATTTATATATAGCAACTAATGGTTCAGGATTATACAAAACTTCAGCTCAGCAGTTTATTGGATTTTCAAATGTAGAATATTTAAAGGATGCTAATATTTTTTCAGTCATAAAAAATAAAAGTGATTTATATGTCTCCGTACGAAATAGAGGAGTTTTTCAGATGGTTTTTAATGGAGAAGAAGATATTAAATTAGTAAATAAATACCCATTGCAAAATGCTTTCGCTTCCATTATTAATAATGACAAAAAAGTATTATTTTCAAGTGATAATGGGCTTTCAATTTTAGATGGAAGTAACAGTAGAACTATTGATTTAAGACCTCTGGTAGATAATCAATATATTAACATTCGAAGTTTGCATCAAGATGTAAAAGGAAGATACTATGTTGGAACTTATTCAAACGGATTGTTGATACTGGATGAAAATTTCAAACTAATTAAAACAATCAACAAAACAATCGTACCTTCTTTTGGAGATTATATTTCTTCGATTACTGAAATGGAATCTAATAAATGGTTTTTAGGAACTAGTGATGGATTGTATATATTGAAAGAAAAAAATGGAAAATACTTTTTGTCGAAAAAAATTATTAATGATGTAATTTCTATTGGAACAAAAGATATTTTTGGAAATTTTTGGTTTGCAGGTAATAAGAAATTACATGTTTATACCAAAGAGAACAAAATACTCACATATACTGAAAAATCGGGGTTGATATCAACGCTTATCTATACTCTTATTGCAAATAATGAAGGTGATTTACTTATTGGAACCAACTTAGGATTGGCAAAAGTCAAAGTAGACAATGAAGCTAAGATTGTAAGTATCAACAATTATAACTCTAAAAATGGTTTTACGGGATTAGAAACCAATATGAGGGCTCAGTTTAAAGATGAAGATGGCGACATTTATCTGGCTACTGTAAAAGGAATTTACCAATGTTTAGCACACTATAGAACCGAAGAGAAAACAAAACCTAAAATTCAAATTTCAAGCATTAGTTTATTTAATGAAAATGTTATTTGGAAGAATGATCAGGTAAAAAATAATTGGATAAACCTTCCTCCGCAAAATTATCTTTTTAATAATGATCAAAATCATTTGACATTCAGTTATATAACAATTAATAATAAACTGACCAAAGACGCCTTATATTCCTATCGATTGGAAGGAATAGAAAATAACAAATGGTCTAAACCTACGCAACAAAGAGAGGTTAATTATTCCAACTTGAGTTTCGGAAAATATGTTTTCAAGGTTCGTATCGTAAACAATTTAGGAAAGACAATTAGTGATGAAGCAACCTATTCTTTTAGAGTAGACAAGCCATTTTACCTTAACTGGTGGTTTATTTTATGTGCTGCTGGAATCATATATGGTATCATTGTTATCATTTTCAACAGAACTTCAAAATATAACAAGGACTTCGTTAAAAATTACTCAGAAATTGAAACAACCAATGAACAATTTGGACTATATTTTTTATTTCTGGGTATTACCATTCCTTTAATTGATTTTATAATTGAACTAACCAAAGTAAGACAGACCGATACTTTAAAATTTAACGTCATTACTGGTTTTTTCTTGATATTGATTTATTTGTTAAGCAGAAAATACCGAATTGTATATAACAACTTGAGGCTATTATTTGCGTTATTGTTACTTATTTATGTAGCGGAAACCATTCGAAAAATGGTCAATTTCCCTCAAAATATTGCCTCATTTTTTGATTTCCTAGTTATTTTTTATCTGTCCTATACACTCTTTAAATCCATAAAATATTATTGGTTTTATGTGTTTATGGTTTTTGGATTAATCATAATACTTTACACAACAAACGGAATCACAAGAGGAGTTATGGTGTCCTTTTTGTATAGTTGTTTTATTATTGCAATTTTAAATCACGTACGACACATCTCTAATCTTAATTCGAAAGATAAATTTTTGTTTGCTGATAATATTGTGAATAAAGGAACTTCGCTCGTGCTTGCTGTAAACAAGAATGGAGAAGTAATATATTGCAGTGCCTCTGTTAATCAGATTTTAGGCTATACGCAAGATGAAGTAAAAGGATTTAAATATTGGGAATTAACACATGACACTGAATTTACCACTATAAATTATGATATAAGTGAAAAACTTTACATTCGAAAATTAAAGTGTAAGGATGGAAATTATAAATTCATTCAATGGAAAGATTCGAAATATTCAGATGATTTGTATGTAGGTATTGGACAGGATGTTACCGAGCAAGTAGAAGTTCAAAACCAGTATAAAAAATTAATTGAATCTGCTTCCGATATTATCTACGAAATCGATAGAAAAGGAAATTTTACTTTTATCAATAATTTTACAGAAAAACTTTTGGGTTATAAGGGCTCTGAAATTATAGGAAATCATTTTTCGATGTTTATCCGAAAAGATTATATCGAAGAAGTGTCAAATTTCTATTTAAATAATTCCTACAATATAAACGATATTCCTTATATCGAGTTTCCTATTGTTAAAAAAGACGGGCAGGAATTGTGGGTTTCTCAAAAAGTAACATTGTCCAGAAATGCTGAAGGAAAAATCATTGGATATGCTGCGATTGCAAGGGATATTACAGTATTGAAAAATATCGAACTTGAGCAAAACAACCGCCATGCTAAAAATGAAACGTATAGTAAAACCATCAATAAATTAGTTACACAACGTTACACGCATAATGATACTTTCAAAATAATTATTAATAAGATTTTAAAATTAACGGCACAAGAATCAAAAATTAATAGAATCAGTTTTTGGAATTATCAAGAAGATAATATCGATTGTATCAGTTTGTACAACCTTGAAGAAGATAGTTTTTCTGATGATTTGAAAATTTATAAATCAGAATGCCCTATTTATTTTGACGCTTTAGAAAGAGATAAAATAATTATTGCTTCTAATGTTTATGAATGTGCTCATATGCAGGAATTTACCAAAGAATACTTTCCTAAAAATAATATTATAGCATTGCTTGATGTCCCGGTTATTCTAAATGGTGAAATGGTTGCTATTTTATGCTTCGAAATTACTACTGAAATCAGACATTGGGATAATGATGATATCAATTTTGCACGTTCCGTTTCTGATGTTGTTTCTATCGCCATCGAATCACAAAAACGTTTGGAAACAGAACAGAAATTAGCTTTTAAAACTGATATTTTATCGGCAATTGCCAGATCTACTGAGAAACTTTTAAAAAGCAATGACATAAAATCGATCTTTTCTGAAACTTTCTCTATTGTTGGAAAAGCAACAAAAATTGATAGAATCTACTATTTTAAATACGACGCTGCAGCCGATACCATGAGTCAAAAGACGGAATGGATTAACGACAATATTTCCGCTCAAATTGAAAATCCATTGCTTCAGAATATGACTTATTCGGAATCAAAGGAAATTATAGACACGCTGAAACAAAATGAAGTATTTAATGCTGTTGTAAGCGATATAAAAGATGATGTAATTAGAAAAAGACTTGAAGGGCAGGATATTCTTACTATTCTTATATTTCCAATTTTTGTTAAAAATCAATTTTATGGCTCAATCGGATTTGATGATTGCTTAAGAGGTAGACATTGGTCTGAAGATGAAGTTGGAGTTCTACAAATCTTAGCTAATAACATTGCCACTGCCATCGAAAGGGTTGAAGGAGAAGCTTTATTGCAAGAAAGTGAAGAGCGTTTTAAATTGTTAGCAAATAATATTCCCGGAACGGTTTACCTTTCAGATTATGATGAAAAATGGACAAAAGTTTATCTTAATGAAGAGATTGAAAAACTAACAGGTTATGAAAAGTCATATTTTCTAGATAAAAAAGTATCGTTGATTGATTTGGTGCATCCTCAAGACAAACAAAACCTGATTGATTATACCAATGAAGCCATAAAAAACAATCTTCCTTTTCAAGTTGCGTACCGATTAAGAAGAAGCACAGGCGAATATATCTGGGTCGAAGAGTTCGGGGATGCCATCATGAAAGAAGGTAAAGTAACTTACATCGAAGGTATATTAATTGATATTACTCAGAAAAAAGAAATCGAAAACGAAATTAAAGCGCGTGAATTAGCCGAAGCTTCTAATAAAGCCAAATCTGAATTCCTGGCCAATATGAGTCACGAGATTAGAACACCACTAAACGCCATTATTGGATTCTCCAATTTATTAAAAGAGACAGATCTTAGCAAAAGTCAATTGGAGTATACTGCAACAGTCAATAAATCGGCCGATATTTTATTAGAAATTGTAAATGACATTCTGGATTTCTCGAAAATTGAAACAGGAAAATTAGAACTTGATTATCAAAGAATAAACTTGCACGAATTGGCCAATCAAGTTATCGATATCATCCGATTTGATTCCGAACAAAAAAATATTGCGCTGAATCTTTTTATAGAAGAAGGAGTGCCAGAATATGTTTCTATCGATTCCCTACGTATCAAACAAATTCTGCTTAATTTGCTGTCTAATGCTGTCAAATTTACCAATAAAGGTAAAGTAGAACTTCATATTCGGTTAGAATCAACAATAGCATCCAATGCAGAATTGTTGTTTTCTGTAATCGATAGTGGAATTGGAATTAAGAAAGACAATCATAAAAAAATATTCGAACCTTTTTCTCAAGAAGACAATTCGACCACAAGAGTCTATGGTGGTACAGGTTTAGGACTTGCCATTACAAATAAGCTACTTGGTTTAATGAGTAGCAAGCTGGAATTAACTAGTGATTTTAGAAAAGGAAGTACTTTTTATTTCAGCTTAAATTTACTGTTTTTCAATCCTGAAGAAATTGATTCTATCAATGCACTGATTGATGTAAATGAACTCAACGTCGAATTCGAAGATGTGAGCTTGCATTATAAAAAAGTAATATTTAATGCACATAAAAAAATATTGGTTGTAGAAGACAACAAAATCAATATGCTATTGGCCAAAACATTAATTAAAAAAATCCTACCGAATGCCATAATTTCAGAAGCTGTAAATGGAAAAATTGGATTGGACCAATGCAGTGCTTTAAAACCAGATCTTATTTTGTTAGACATTCAAATGCCGATTTTAAATGGTTATGAAACCGCACAGGAAATCCGAAAATTTGATACTAAAGTCCCAATAATTGCTTTAACAGCCGGAACAATAAAAGGTGAAAAGGAAAAATGTATCGAATCAGGAATGAACGATTATATTTCAAAACCCATTATAAAAGATGTTTTTGAAAACATGTTATTAAGATGGTTGCAATAAAAAAACAAAGTATATTTATATTTGTATAAACATTTTAAAAAGTAAATTATGAAATGGATTGGAAGACGTGAAAGCGATAACGTAGAGGATAGAAGAGGTATGTCATCAGGTGGCAAAGTTGTTGCTGGTGGTGGTATATTGGGAATTATTATTGTATTGCTTAATCTCTTCGGAGGACCACAAGTGCAACAATTTATTCCCACGTTAGAACAACTCAATCAAAGCAATCAAACAGAGCAAGTACAACAAACGCCGCTTTCTGAAGAAGACCAGCAATTGGGAAAATTTGTTTCGACAGTGTTTGCTGATACTGAAGACATCTGGAAAGAAGTTTTAGCCGAAAATAATATTGAATATAGAAATCCAAAAATGGTCTTATTTACTGATGGTGTAGAAACTGGTTGTGGAAGTGCTTCCGCGTCTTCAGGCCCTTTTTATTGCCCAGCGGATGAAAAAGTATATATGGATTTGAATTTCTTCCAAGAATTGCAAACACGTTTTGGCGCCAAAGGTGGCGATTTTGCCATCGCTTATGTTATTGCACACGAAGTAGGCCACCACATACAGCATATTTTAGGGACTTCCGATAAAGTGAGACAGTTGCAACAAGGAAAAAGCGAAGAAGATGCCAATAAATTATCTGTTGCCCTTGAACTTCAAGCCGATTTTTACGCTGGAGTTTGGGCAAGACACAATCAAAAATACTTAGATGCTGACGATATCGATGAAGCTTTAAGCGCCGCACAGGCCGTGGGTGATGATGCAATTCAAACGCGTATGCAAGGGCATGTTACACCTGAGTCGTTTACACACGGGACTTCTGCGCAACGTAAATTTTGGTTCATGAAAGGATATAATACTGGAGATATTCGTCAGGGGGATACTTTCGCAGAAATGGACTAATAGGAGCTTTTTCCCGCTATCATTTCAAGAAAACAGCATAAAAACACCATTTTATATAAAAAAGGAGCTTCCTATCGGGCGCTCTTTTTTATTTTAAAATGTTAGTGTTTTTATGCCGTTTTGCTTTCCATTCCTATCGGGGCTAAAGACGTAATCTTGAACTATCCCAACCATCCTTCACGATCCAGACTTCTGTATTGTATCGCCTCCGATATATGATTCGAGTTCACGATGTCATTGCCTTCTAAATCGGCTATAGTTCTTGAAACTTTCAAAATCCTGTCGTAAGCACGCGCCGAAAGATTCAAGCGTTCCATCGCGGTTTTCAATAATTGCAGTGAACTTGCATCCAAAGCACAATGTTCCCGAATTTGCTTCGTGCTCATTTGCGCGTTGTAATGAATACTATCAAACTGCTCAAATCGCACCGATTGGATTTCTCTTGCTTTGGTTACACGTTTTCTAATCTCAACACTGCTCTCCGCATTTTGTGTATCGGATAATTTCTCAAAGGGTACGGGAGTGACTTCAATATGAATATCGATTCTGTCTAATAAAGGCCCAGAGATTTTACTGATATAACGTTGCATTTCGGCAGGTGAGGAGCTCGCCGGTGTATCGGGATCATTAAAATAACCGCTAGGACTCGGATTCATACTGGCGACCAACATAAATGACGACGGATAAGTAATCGTAAATTTAGCTCTCGAAATGGTCACTTCTCTGTCTTCCAAAGGTTGTCGCATCACTTCCAAAACATCTCGTTTAAATTCAGGTAATTCATCTAGAAATAAAACACCATTATGTGCCAATGATATTTCCCCAGGTTGCGGATAACTGCCACCACCTACAATAGAAACCTGAGAGGCAGTATGATGCGGATTTCTAAAGGGCCTTTGGTTCATTAAACCAACCTCTTTTACCTTTCCTGCAACACTATGAATTTTGGTGGTTTCTAAGGCTTCTTTTAAAGTCATTGGCGGTAAGATACTGGGCAAACGTTTGGCAATCATCGTTTTTCCTGCACCGGGTGGGCCAATTAAAATAATGTTATGTCCACCAGCTGCCGCAATTTCCATGCATCTTTTGATGGATTCCTGACCGCGTACTTCCGCAAAATCAAATTCAGGGAAATCTAAGGTTTTATAAAACTCCTCCCGAGTATTGATAACAGTAGGTTCAATAGTACCTTTTCCTTCAAAAAAATCAATTACTTCCAACACGTTTCCAACGCCATAAACATCCAATCCGGCAACAATAGCAGCTTCTTTCACGTTTTGCTTTGGCAGAAAAAAACCTTTAAATCCTTCTTCTTTGGCTTTAATCGCAATGGGTAATACGCCTTTTATGGGCTGTAAGCTTCCGTCTAGTGAAAGTTCTCCCATAATGATGTATTTATCAACTTCGTCTGCTTTTATTTGGCCAGAGGCCGCGAGAATCCCTATAGCAAGGGTTAAATCATATGCGGCACCTTCTTTCCGCAAATCGGCAGGCGCCATATTGATGGTTATTTTTTTAACGGGAAGTTGGTACCCGTTGTTTTTTAAGGCAGCCGCAATGCGGTAACTGCTTTCTTTGATGGCATTGTCGGGCAATCCCACAAGGTGATAACCTACTCCTTTATCGATATTCACTTCTACAGTGATGGTTGTGGCTTCAACGCCAAAAACGGCGCTTCCAAATACTTTAATTAACATGGCGTATAAAATTTGTAAGACAAATATGATAAATTTTTTTGAAATTCTACTTGTTGATTTTCTTTTATTGTCTATTTTTATCCACGCAACAGAAAAAATAATGAACAAAACTACCCTAAAAATATTTTGTCTAATCCTAACAATAACCCTAATAGTTGCTTGTTCTTCAGCAAGTAATACCTATCGTCTTACTAAGAATTACAAACCTGATGATGTAGAATTATACAAAACAATTATGGCTTTAGATAGTACTTTTTTTTCCGCCTACAATACATGTGATGTGAACTTGGATAAATACAGTTCATTTTATGCA
>JBDTNG010000203.1:0-8349 GCA_039933895.1 Flavobacterium sp.
AATAGAAATTTTTACAATATCGTTTTCATTAACATCTACTTCCACTTCCATATTGTTTAAGTTGGCTACACGCATCATTTCGGTCCCAGCCATTTGCTGTGTTCCTAACACACGCTCCCCTAACTCTACATCCAATTTAGAAATCGTTCCATCTACTGGAGCATAAATTGCCGTTTTATCTAAATTCTCTCTAGATTCATTTACTGTTGCCGAAGCACTCGCTACATTATAATAAGCCGATTGCTTTGCAGCTTGTGCACCTTCATAAGTTGCAGTGGCTTTGTCCCATTCTGCTCTTGAAATAATTCCTTTTTCGAATAATTTTTTGCTTCTATCGAAACTTGATTTTGCTTCTTTAAACTGTGCATCAGCTTGGCTCAAACCTGCTTTTGTATTCGATAAGCCTGCTTGTGAACGGTTTAATCCCGAAGTATATAACTTTGGATTAACACGTACCAACAAATCTCCTTTTTTAACGGTTTGTCCTTCTTTAACAGAAAGTGCAATAATTTCTCCTGAAACTTCAGAAGATATTTTCACTTCTACTTCCGGTTGAATTTTTCCAGTACCAGAAACTGTTTCATTTACTGTTCTTTGATCAATCTTCGCGATTTCAACTTCTTTTCCTTTGTTTTTATCACCAAATACGCCTTTGCTGCTTAATACAAGCAATAAAGCAATTGCTACAGCTATTCCGCCTAATAATAAATATGTATTTCTTTTTGTCATGATCCCTTACCTTATTGTTTTTGTATGATTGGAATTCCGAAATAGAATTCTAAAATTTTGGTTCTAAAAATATAATCGTATTTCGTACGAAGCACTTCTGATTGTGCGCTTACAAATGCTGTTGTAGATTGTGCAAAATCGAAAGCGTTTAACATTCCAATTTCATATCTGTCTTTCGAAAATTCGTTAGCTTTTTGTCTTGCTTCTAATGTTTTTTGTGCTGCCTCAAATGATTTTCTAGCATTACTTACATCGCTATATGCCTGATATACGTTTCTTTCCAAATCCAATTCTGCTTGTTTCAAAAGAAAATCTGCTCTTTCTACATTTATCTTGCTATGTTGTACTCTTGTTCTAACAGACAATCCGTTTAAGATTGGCACATTCAATTGCAAACCGTAAGAGGTACCATCAAACAATGAAATTTGATTGTTAAACGATATTGGCGCATTGTCTGACCATCTGGTGTTGTATCCTAAAAACGCAGAAAGTGTTGGTAAATATGCACTTCTCGAAACCGAAACATCTTTTTTAGCGACATCTAAGTTTGCCGCTGCAATCTTAACATCTTTTACTGATTCTTTTGCTTTTGCAATTATAGCATCAGGAGTTTCACCAAAAACAGGTGACACAGGTACTTGATATTCTTCATCGGCAATATCAAAATTAACATAGTCTTCTAATAAGAGCGTCTGACATAAATTAATTTTAGCAATCAATAAGGTGTTTTCAGCAGCAATAATTTGCTGTTCCTGAGTGGCTAAAGTTGCATTCAATTCGTAAATATCTCCTGCGGGAATAGACCCTGCATCAATTAATTGCTTTGTTCTGTCTATATTTTGTTGTGTAATCGCTTTTTGATTTTGAAGCACTTTGATTTGCTCTTTATTAAACAAAATTTGCAAATACGAATTGGCAATATTCAATGCGATATCGTCACGCATTTTATCCAATTTATAACTATTTGCTACTGCATTTAATTTTGTTCTTTGCAATGTTTTCCAATTGCGAAGACCGTTAAACAAATTTACATTGGCATTAGCATTCGCTGAAAAAGATTTAAATGTTTCGTTTTCAAACTGATTGGTTGCCGGATTAATATTGGCTCCAGTATTTACGCTGTAATTTGCATTTCCATTTATTGAAGGCAAAAAACCACCAATTGCTTCTAATTTTTCAATATCAGAAGTTTTTAAATCCAGTTGAGATTGTTTTATGGAAATGTTATTTTGAAAAGCATAACCTACACATTCTTCCAATGTCCACCTTTTAGTTTGACCAAAAGAAAGGCTTGAGAAAATAATCGTTAGTACTAATAAAGACGTTTTTATATTTTGTTTCATATTAAAAAATGAAGGTTTTTCTGACCGACAACACAAATTTAAATCTTTTTCAAATTAAATTCGATTATCTTTTGGCAATAAGACTCATTCCTCATCAAATTGTTACAGATAGATTAAGATAAATTTTTAGAAAATAATTTACATTTGCTCCAAACTAGTATTCTTTCGATGAAAAATATATTTCGCTTTATTGGATTGACTTTTGTAACCTGCTTTTTCCATAGCTGTTCAACAACTCAAAAAATAGAACTCATGAAGCCTGAGCCGGACGAAGCTTTGCCATTAACTTACAAAGTAACTTCATCTTACATCAGTTTCCCAGTAAGTCTTTCTTTAAAAGACATTGAAAATCAAACCAACAAAGCCTTGGTTGGATTAATTTACGAAGACAAAAATCTGGAAGACGATAAAACAGAAATGAAAATCTGGAAAAATGGACCCATTCAAATTACCGAAGAAAATAAAAATTTAAAAATTATCCTACCGCTAAAAATCTGGACCAAAGTAAGATACGGCACTTCAGCATTGGGATTGAATTTATACGATACGCGTGAATTTAATTTCAACGGAAAAGTAACTTTGTTGAGTGCAGTAAAAATGAGCAATTGGAAAATCAACACAACTACTGCTTTGGAAGATATCGAATGGCAGGAAAGCCCAACCATTACAATTGCTGGTAAAGAAATCGCAATTACCTATTTAATCAATCCGGCCATCCGATTGTTTAAATCCAAAATGGAACGGAAAATTGACGAATCTTTAGACAAAACACTCGATTTTAAATCGAATATGCTCGACATGATGCAGAAAGTGAGCGATCCAGTCGAATTGAGTCCAACCTATCAAACTTGGCTAAAAGTCACGCCTCAGGAATTGTATGCTACCGAAGCGCAATTAGAAAAGAATGCTGTAAAAATGAACATCGGCCTCAAATGTTTATTAGAATCTAGCATTGGACAAAAACCAAAATCTACTTTTACTAAAGATAAAATTGTTTTAAAACCCATTGGCAATTTACCCGACAAAGTCGCAGCAAACATAACTGCAGTTTCTACTTATAAAGATGCTTCGCGTGTAATGACCGAGAATTTTAAAGGCCAAGTATTTGGCTCTGGTAAACGAAAAATAACGGTTCAAAATGTAGAAATCTGGCAGAAAAAAGGCAAAATGATTATTGCTTTAGACATGATTGGAAGCTTGAATGGAAGAATATATCTCGCAGGATTCCCACAATATAATGCCGAAACAAAAGAATTGTTTTTTGACGATTTAGATTATGCTCTGGAAACCAAAAGTAAGCTTATGAAAACGGCCAACTGGTTAATGTCAGGCATGGTTATGAACAAAATGAGAGAGAGTTGCCGCTATTCTATCCAGCCGAATTTAGAAGAAGGAAAACAAAACATGCTCAAATATTTGAACAATTATTCGCCAACATTAGGCGTTTTTGTTAATGGAAACATGAATGATATCGAATTCGAAAAAGTACAATTGACCAACAATGCGATTGTCGCTTTTTTAAGTATCACCGGAAATATAAAAGTGACGATCAACGGAATGTAGTCGTTTTAGCTTGACCGTTTCAGTGAGCAGGAAGGCAAAAATGGAATGCGGAAGTGCTGATTTGGAATGCAGAAGTGCTGAAATGAAGTGCCGATGTGCTGAAATAGAATGCGGAAATGCCGAAATAGAATGCAAAAGAGCTAAAATGAAGTGCGGATGTGCTGATTTGGAGTATACCATTTTTAGTCTGCAAAATTATATTGCCACAGATTAAAAGGAATTTATCTGTGGTAAAAAATTACATTCGTTAGGGTAAATAAAGAATCCGATTGGGTAAAAATTTCTGAGATTTTGGAAAACAAAATGAATAGTTAGAAACAAAAAAAGACACTTTGTAGAGTGTCTTTTTTTGTGTCATATAGGTTAACAAATTATTTACTAAATATTGAAATGTGTTGTTCTTTTCGTTTTATTTTTTAATAATTTGAATGGATTGATTTCCTGTCGCTGAAGACATTTTTAAAATATAACTACCTGTTTTAAAGTTTTGATTTAAATTGATTGGTGATTTTTGATTTCCGGAAGTATACATTTTGTCTTTGGTTATTGTTTGCACCAATTTTCCTTGAAGATCAAACAATTCAATGGAAATTACTTGCGATTCTTTTAATGTGAAATTTAAAGTAGCCGAAGTCTCGATTGGATTTGGGTAAATCAACAAACTATTCTTTTGATTGTTAAAATCAACAACCCCTAAATTGGTATTAGTAAAACGAGCTAGAGTGATTAAATCGGAAGTACCATCAAAAGAATTACCACCCACTACTATTTTATTATCGGATTGCAAAAGTATACAGTTAATAGATGAATTAACACCAATAACTGTGTTCAACTCACCATTTAAGCCAAAAGCAGTATCTACAGAACCGTCAGCATTATACCTACTAATGGCAAAATGATTGTTTTTAACACCAGCTTTCAAAATCTTACCATCAGATTGAACTGTCATCACAGAATACTGTCCTCCTGAAATATCATTTGAGATGCCGTTTACTCCAAAAGTGTTGTCGAACTGTCCTGTTTCATCTAATTTAATAATAATTGAATTAAGGATAACTGTCCCGTTTGTCATTGTTTGACTACTAGAAATCAACAGTTTATTATCACCTGATAAACTTACACTTTGTGGGTAGGTACTACTTGGCAAAACGATGTATTTTATACCTGAATTCCCATAAGTGGCATCTACCACACCATTTGGATCCATGCGCAACGAAAATATATCTGATTTATTTTGACTTATGGACCAATCCGTAAGCCTAGAATAACCAATAAAAACTAATTTATTATCAGATTGTAAATAAATATGACGTGCAAATTCTTTAACTTCATTAGCAGCATTAGTATCAGGGTTTATTTTTTGAAAAAAATAACCATTATTGGCAAAACTAACATCTACAGTTCCGTCATTATTTAATTTAGTCACACTGAACATTTGAATAGTAGCTGTATATGGCTTATATTCACTTGAAACAACGATTTGATTGTTAGGAAGTACTAAAAAAGAATCTGGATGATCAATATTCTGATTGGTTAGGGTGTTCAGATTTACAATTCCACCAATACCAAAACTGTTATCAAAGGTACCATCAGGGTTCAATCGCATTAAATATTGATTGAATCCTAGAAGGATTTTATTATTACTGTAAATGTGTATTGGATTAGGTGTATATATAGTTTCAGCAATTAAATTTACTACTCCGGAATTACCAAAAGCTGTATCAATTGACCCATCTTGATTGTACTTAATCAAACTGGCGTTAGGAGTTCCTCCTAAAACTAAAAATTTACCATCCAGCAATACTTTAATTACATCATGGCTATTAACACCTAGATACATGTCTTTAATTACATTTGATATTATATTTCCAGAACCAGTTAGCTCTATCTGCCTCAATCTATAATTAGTAGTTGAAGTAACATAACTTGTTCCTCCAACCAATATATTTCCATTCGATTCAGGCAATAAAAAAGAAGATGATTCTACATCATTATTAATGGTAACAACACCATCAGTATCAAAACTGGAGTCATAAGCTCCTGAAGCTAGTAATTTTACAACCATAAAATCAGAAACGGATGTCCCTAACAATAACATTTCTCCACTTGATAAAACTTTTAGCCTAGGCGTACTTGTTGGTGATATAGTAAGACTTTGCGTCAGAATTCTTTTTCCTGCTGTCCCAAAAGTAGCATCAAGTATGCCTGAAGTTGTATATCTAGCGATGGCAAATGTCCCTGATGATGCCCCTAACAATACAATTTTACCATCAGACAAAATTTCTAAAGCTCGTCCATAATCAGCAGTTGTGCCAACCACTGTTGTTGTGATTCCTCCCACACCAAATGTATTGTCTAGTGACCCATCAACGTTTAATAGAACTAAAGCAAAAGCAGAATTAGTTCCATTAGCCGATTCACCGGCCATTACAATCTTTCCATCAGTTTGAATTTTTACAGAATAAGCTGCGTCTTGTGAAGTTCCAATAGGTATTAATTTAATACCATCACTATCAAAAGAAGTATCATAGGTACCATTAGCATTCAATCTAATAACTCCAAAATCATTATTTGTACCATTATAAACATACCCACAACATACAATTTTATTATCAGACTGAATTGCAACCGATTTGATAAGCATTGGAAATCCATTAATAAGGAAGGTTATACGCCCAGAGGAATTAAAACTGGTATCTATCGTGCCATCTGGTAAAAAACGGTAAACAGAATAGGATCCTGTTGATGCAATAATTTTACCATCTGCTTGCAAGGAGACTGTCTGAAAACCCTGAGAAGAATTAATTGTTTTAAAACCTACTATGTTAAATGTGGTGTCTTTTGTACCATCAGTATTATACCTTACTATGAATGAGCCTTGAAAGGTGGGTGTATTCAAACTACCTACATATATAACTTTGCCATCAGGTTGTATAACACCATCATAAACTGTATTTGCAGATGACAAACCATTAGACAGTTCTGATTTAACAATACCATCTCCATCAAAAGTGGGGTCTAACGACTGGGAAAATCCAGTAATTGAAAATAATAAGAATAGGATTTTAAAGTAATTTTCTTTCATAATATGTAGGTTAAAATATGATTTTGCAAAAGTAGTTAAAAAACTAAAGGTTTTATTATTACTACAGTTAGAAACAAAAAAAGACACCTTGCAAAGTGTCTTTTGTAATATATATGGCATCAATTTATTTCGATTCTTTCTTCTTATTAAACATTCTATAAATGGCAAATCCAATTATTGCCACAAGAATATAAGGTATTACCATCAAATATACGATACCATCGTTTACAGCTGCGGCCTGACCTTCATTTCCTGAACTTTCAAGCGAAGCACGACACATTGCACATTGCGCATTGGAAACAAAAGACAAAAAACAAAAAGCAATTATAAAGACAAACGTCCTTATCAGCTTTTCTCTATTCCTTTTTCCCATCTCTCTTTTAACTTTAAGAAACCACATAATACGGTGAAATCATTAAGTACACAATAACGCCAGTAACGGCAACGTACAACCAAATTGGAAAAGTAATTTTGGCGATTTTTTTATGCTTGTCAAATTGCTGTGAAAGCGCACGAACGTATGTCACTAAAACCAATGGAATAATAATAATCGACAAAGAGATATGGGTGATTAATATAAAGAAATAAATAGGTCTGATAATTCCTACTCCTCCAAATTTCGTTTCAATTGATGTCATATGATACGCTACATACATTGCTAAAAACGCTACTGAAAGCAAAATAGCCGTTTTCATTAGGTTCTCGTGCAATTTTCTTTTTCCGTTTTTAATCGCCATAACAGCAGAAACTAAAATTACCGCGGTAATTCCGTTAATCGTAGCATAAATAGGAGGCAAAAATGACAATGGTTTTACATCGTAGCCTAGTTTTCTTAAATTAACACCAAACAATAAAGCTACCACCAAAGGAATGGCGATAGATAAAATGGTAATCCAGGTATTGTATTTTTTTTCAATTGTCTTATCCATTATTCTGCTAATAATTTAGTGATGTCTTGTTTTATTTGCTTAACGCCTTCTTCTTTTAATCCGTCGTAATAAATAATTGGATTGCCAAATTCGTCTTTTCTACAACGAATTTTTCCATTTTTATCAATCAGCGCAAAGAATCCTGAATGTTCGAATCCACCATTTACTTTTCCATTTTGACCAACATACAAATTATAACCTTTGTTGGCTATGTCAAAAATTTTGGTTCTGTCTCCTGTCAAAAAATGCCAGTTTGGCCCTTTAGCACCTATAGTTTCCGCATGCTTTTTTAAAACTTGTGGCGTGTCATTTTCAGGGTTAATTGTAAAAGAAGCGATTCCGAAATTCGTATTGGAAGCAAAACTTTCCTGTACCAATTTCATATTTCTGTTCATAATTGGACAAATAGAAGGGCAAGTAGAAAAGAAAAACTCAACCACATATACTTTTCCAGCATATGTTTGATTTGAAATGGTTTTATTGTCCTGATCTGTTAGTGAAAATTGTGGTGCCACACCAAGAATCGCCAAATCACTTTTCACTGCTGTATCTCCACCTGCGTCTTTACTCAAGCGATCGTTTTTAACGATATCATTATTTTTTATTCTGTCAATAATTTTTGGAATCACTAAAATTCCAAAAATAAGAATAATAAAAGCTGTTCCTATGTATGATTTATTTTTCATCTTAAAAATTATTT
>JBDTNG010000204.1:0-9401 GCA_039933895.1 Flavobacterium sp.
GTTTCATTTTTTCATAAACCGAAAACGCCGCTTCTTCTCCCCTTAAAATAATTTCTGTTGCTTTTTCAAAAGATACCGCCCCATAATCTTTGATGTCTGGTTTGATGTAGATATCCGTGTTTTTAGAATAGTTTTTCATTTTTTCAATCATTTGAAGATTGGTAATTTGAAATAAAATCTTGGTACCGTCTCTAAGTTGATTCCGGTCTCGCAAACCATTTTGCACATCGACCCCGATAATGATGTCGGCTCCCAGTTTTCGAACTTCTTCTATTGGATAATTATTCGTGACACCACCATCAATCAGAAACCTATCATCAACTATTACGGGAGAAAAAACCGAAGGCAATGCTGAACTGGCATAAAGAGCTTGTGCCAAAACTCCTTTGTCCATAACCACTTGCTCACCATATTCTATGTCAGTGGCAATACATAAAAAAGGAATGGGCAACTTATTGAAATCTCTTGTATGCCTAACGTGAAAAGTAAGTCTATTGAATAAATTATAATTAAACATCCCTTTGGAAAGTGCTTGTGGCGCACCAATTTTAAACTTGTTGAAAGGAAGTACCAAGGCATACAACTCATCATTTCTCTTCTCGTAAAAACTTTTGGAAGAACGCGGAATATAATCCATCAACAAGTTGTCAAAATTGGTTACCCTGACAATCGAGTCAATTTGGGTTGCATTGTATCCCGAAGCATAAAGTCCACCGATAACTGCTCCCATACTGGTTCCGCCAATGAAATCGATTTTCACGCCTGCTTCTTCAATTACCTTCAAAACTCCAACGTGGGCAAATCCTTTTGCACCACCACCACTCAAAACCAATCCAATTTTCGGTTTTTTGTTGGTGTCTTGTGAAAAAGAAACCTGATAAGTAACTAGTAGGATAACAAACAAGGCAAACTTTTTCATGGGGATTTGCTAATTGGTTTTGTAAAAGTCGGTAATTTTTTTGGCTTTTGAAACACCTATAACGTCCGAAATTTCTTTTTCCGTAGCTACTTTTAATCTTTTAACACTTTTAAAATACTGAATTAACGTCAACATCGTTTTTTCTCCAATTCCAGGAATACTTTCAATCGAAGAGTTTAGAGCAGCTTTACTCCTTTTATCCCGATGATGCGTAATCCCAAAACGGTGCGCTTCATTCCGTAATTGCTGAATAACCTTCAAGGTTTCCGATTTTTTATCCAAATACAACGGAATTGAATCTCCAGGATAGAACAATTCTTCCAGCCTTTTGGCAATACCGATTACAGTTATTTTTCCACGCAAACCCAAATCATCAATACTTTTTAAAGCCGATGACAATTGCCCTTTCCCACCGTCTATAATAATGAGCTGCGGTAAAGGTTCATTTTCATCCAATAATCGCTTGTATCTTCTATACACAACTTCGGTCATCGAAGCAAAATCATCAGGTCCTTCGACCGTTTTTATGTTGAAATGACGGTAATCTTTTTTACTAGGTTTTCCATCTTTAAAAACTACACAAGCCGCCACGGGATTCGTTCCTTGAATGTTTGAATTATCAAAACATTCGATATGTCGCGGTTCTACTGGCAATCGCAAATCTTTTTGCATTTGCGCCATAATTCGGTTGGCGTGACGATCTGGATCTACGATTTGCAGTTGTTTCAATTGTTCGATTCTGTAAAACTTTGCGTTACGAATGGATAAATCTAGAATTTGTTTTTTGTCTCCTAATTGAGGAACGGTAATTTTTAGGTTTTCGCCTAAATCTACTTCGAAAGGAACTATAATTTCTTTCGACAATAATTGAAAGCGTTCTCTTAATTCGATAATCGCCAGTTCTAATAATTCTTCGTCGGTTTCGTCCAATTTCTTTTTGATTTCCATGGTGTGCGAACGGATAATCGAGCCATGAGAAATTTGCAAAAAGTTTACAAAGGCGGCACTTTCGTCCGAAACAATCGAAAACACATCGATATTAGTGATTTTTGGATTTATAATTGTAGAACGCGATTGGTAATTTTCGAGAACTTCTATTTTCTCTTTTATTTTATGCGCTTCTTCAAAATGCATATCGCGAGCTAAGTCATTCATTAGTTTCTTGAAATCTTTCATAGATTCTTTGAAGTTCCCTTTCAGAATTTCACGAATAGCATCAACTTGTTTTTGGTAATTTTCTAATGATTCATGACCCTCGCAAGGTCCTTTACAATTTCCAATATGATATTCGAGACAGACTTTAAACTTTCCGCTTTCGATATTCGACTTGCTAAGATCGAAATTGCAAGTTCGCAGCGGATACAATTCTTTTATTAAATCTAAAATGGTGTGAACTGTCTTGAAACTCGTGTAGGGTCCAAAATATTCCGATCCGTCTTTGACCATTCTTCGGGTAGAAAAAATTCTTGAAAAAGGTTCTTTTTTGATGCAAATCCAAGGATAACTTTTATCATCTCTTAACAAGACATTGTATCGTGGTTGTAATGTTTTTATGAGGTTGTTTTCCAATAAAAGGGCATCCGTTTCCGTAGGAACCACAATATGTTTTATGGTTACAATTTTCTTGACCAAAACATTGGTTTTCGCCGTATCATGAATTTTATTAAAATAAGAAGAAACTCGTTTTTTTAGATTTTTGGCTTTGCCCACATACAAAATTTTCCCTTCCTTATCGTAATATTGATATACACCAGGTCCGTCTGGCAAGGTTTGTATTTGAAGTTCGAGAGTTGGATTGTTCATTTAGTATTCAGTGTTCAGTATTTAGTTGGCAGTTAAAAATTAGCCACAGATAAAACGGATTTTCACAGATTTTCACTGATTATTTGTTTTCTTGTTCAGCTATTTTTGTTCGAAGATTCTTTATTCAAAATGTAATTAATTTTATTATTATGTCTATTTACAAGTTCCTTTAAAATCTTAGATATTTCTAAATCACTTAAATTTTCATAATTACTTTGAAAATATGAACTTGCAGAATTTATTTCATGCACAGAATAAAACAATTCTTTAAATTCAAATTTAATTTGAAAAATAAATTCGAATTCTTCAAAACCTTTAATTTTTAATGTGCTATAGTTTACATTTATAGTTATTAGATTTACAGGGGAATCTAAACTAAATACACTCTTATAAATATTAGTTGATTCTGTACCAATTATTACATCTATACTATGCTTTAAATAATGTTTTTCAAATTTTGACAACTTACTCTGAATCTCAAAAGCAAGTTTTTTAATTGAATTTGAAAATATATAATTAATATTTTCAAGAGATTTAACTTTTTCAATTTTCTCTCCAAATCCACTCAACCGCTGCTCCAACAAAGCAATTTCCTTATCCAAATCATCGTCTTCTTCAATACTTTCTCCTTTTGCTCCTGCAATCATTATTTCGAGAGAGCTAACTAAATTTTGAGCAATATATTCTACAAAGGCTTCTATATTCCCAGCATCGGCGAGTTGTAAAGCGGCAAAATAATTTGCTTTGTCTTCGGTTTTGATAATTACTGGAGGAAAACCAAATTGCATCAAAATAAAATTCATCAAAATTCGAGCTGTTCTTCCATTTCCGTCATCAAAAGGATGGATTCGAATAAAACGATAATGAAACTCCGCTGAAACAAGAATTGGGTTAACCTGTTCTTCTTTTGTTTTTTCGCTATACCAATTTAGCAAATCGTGCATCTTTGCAGGCGTTTCTTCTGGCGTGGCAAAATAAAAAATTTCGCCCGTTACCGTTTCTACGTGATTGGTTGTTGTTTTATATTTTCCAGCACTAATTTTTCTTGGAACAATTACTCCTTCGGCATTTTTAGATTCTTTATAAGAATCTTTCAACAAAAGTGAATGCAATTCTCGAATAAAATTTTCAGTTAAAGGACGTTCTCCTTTAACCAAATCGATTACCCAATTTATGGCTTCGTTGTGACCTGTAATTTCTAATGTGTCTTTTAACGGTTTGCCTTGGGCGGTAATTCCGAACAAAATTAATGCTTTGGTTTCGCCATAAGTCAAAGAATTTCCTTCCAAATGATTAGAATGATAGTTCCAATCCAAACGGAATTTCTGCATTATGATTGCTTCTTTTTCTTTATCAATCGGACGCATATTGTCCAATTCATTTTTAAGCTCCAATGCTTTTGCAATTTCTTCCATAATAGACAAGAATTAAATTCAAACAAATTTAACTTTAAAATTGGCACAAACCAAATTCAAAAAAACCCTTCTCTGTTTCCAAAATATTATTGCTACATTTATGCTTTTATAATTTGGTATGACAAAGATTCAAAGCAAAACCATTACAATTTTAGGCGAAAATATATTACCCGGAGAAAGTAAAACCATCGATATGGAAATTGCTAAACTTCACAATTCAGCCAAACTCAAAATCCCAATAATCATCAAACGTTCAAAAATTGATGGCCCAACTGTACTCTTTACAGCTGGAATTCATGGTGATGAAATAAACGGCATTGAAATAGTTCGCCAACTAATCACAAAAAAAATTAATAAACCAAAAAAAGGCACTATTATTTGTATTCCAATAGTCAATATGTTTGGCTACATCAATATGTCTCGACAGTTCCCAGATGGCAGAGACTTAAACCGTGTTTTTCCTGGTCGAAAGAATGGATCACTCGCCAGTCGCTTTGCCCATCATATTCTAAACGAAATTATACCAGTTGTCGATTATGCTATTGATTTTCATGCCGGAGGTGCCAGTCGTTTCAATGCTCCTCAAATTCGACTAGTTCCAAATCAACCGGAATTAAAACAACTAGCAGAAGTATTTAATGCTCCTTTTACCTTATTTTCTAAAAACATAACAGGTTCATTTAGAAATTCGAGTCAAAAATTAAATGTCAAAATGTTACTTTTTGAAGGCGGAAAATCATTAGATATCAACAAAGAGGTTGCCAAAACAGGAATTGAAGGTGTAAAACGTGTTTTGAATTTCTTAGGCATGCTCGATCCAAAACATGAAGTTACAAGTGCCGAAACATCGAGCATTTATATCGAAAAATCAACTTGGGTTCGAGCTCAATCGTCTGGATTGTTGCATGATGACAACAAAATTGGTTCTTTTGTACAAAAAGGAGAAACACTAGCAACCATAACAGATCCTTTTGGAAAATTTGAACAAAAAGTTAAAGCACCCAATGATGGCTATATCATCAATGCCAATCACGCTCCAATAGTTTATCAAGGGGATGCGATTTATCATATATCAAAGACACTTTTAGATGGAAACCAATAAAAAGGCATTAAGGCACAAATACAAAGCCAAAAGACAAGAGTTAACCGAAGCTGAAATCGAAGATTTTAGTTTGACTATTGCCAATAAAGTCCTGACATTGCCTATTTGGGGGAAAACATATTTCCACATTTTTCTTCCCATAACAGAACACAAAGAAGTCAACACCGAATATATTTTACATTTGCTTTCTGGAAAAGATAAAGAAATCATCATCTCAAAAAGTGATTTTGAAACCAGAGAAATGACTCATTTCCTTTTGACAGACAACACTAAAATCAAGAAAAACCAATACAATATTCCAGAACCTGTTGATGGAATCGAAGTTCCTTCTAAAAAAATACAAGTAGTTTTTGTGCCACTTTTAGCTTTTGATAAATCTGGAAACAGAGTCGGCTACGGGAAAGGATTTTATGATAATTTCTTAGCGGAATGCAAACCAGATAACATCAAAATTGGACTTTCTTTCTTTGAAGCCGAAGAGAAAATCGAGGATATTTTTGAAAATGATGTAAAGCTGGATTATTGTGTGACACCAAACGAAGTCTATTGTTTTTAATGATGATGAAATGCTTTTTTATTAAAAACAATCAAAATTCCAACTCCTGTAGAAATCGCCATATCGGCAATATTGAAAATTGCATTGAAAAAATTAAAATGATTTCCGCCCCAAATTGGCATCCATTCAGGAAAGTTGCCTTCAAATAAAGGGAAATACAACATATCTACCACCTTACCATAAAGGCAAGTACCATATGGATGATCCGTGAATAAAGTAGCTAATTTATAAGTACTATCATCAAAAATAACTCCGTAAAAAACAGAGTCAATGATGTTACCCAAAGCACCTGAAAGAATTAAGGAAATAGCTACAATCAAATAGTTGGAACTGTGTTTTCTTTCGACTGAATCCCAAAGCCAATAAGCAATTAAAGGCACTACCAACAATCTAAATATAGTCAAAACTAACTTTCCATAAGCTCCTGGAATCACTGTTCCCCATGCCAGTCCTTCGTTTTCAATAAAATGGATTCTAAACCAACTAAAAACCTCGATTTCTTCTCCTAAAACGAAATTGGTTTTGATGTATATTTTAGATAATTGGTCAACAAGTAATATGATAAAAACGATCAGGTAAGCTTTTCTTAAATTCATTTTGAAAATTTTAATGGCGCAAAAGTAATACTATTTTCTAAAAAAACGTCCCCTCTCGAAGTGTTAATAATACTTATTTCGGGTTTTTATTTCCCGCAGTTTTGTTCGTATAATTCTACTATCCGAACATAACCATTTTTCTTCAAATCATCTTTTTCAATTAAATCGGCTAATTTTGGACAGTCTTTCTCAAAAATTCTTGAAAGGTTTTTTTTCATTTGACTAAAACAATTTCCGCAAAAATTAAACCCTCCGCCAATACTTATATCAAAATATATTACAAAATTATCTTCTGGTCTGTTTATATAGTATGTAAACCCTCCTGAACTACCAGATCCTGGCACTCCCATCGTCGCTGGGCTTCCTGATTCAGATGTTCTATATAAGTTAATTTTGCCTAATTTTATAATACTCACCCAAGACTTTTTTTTGTCAATATTTAACTTATTACTTCCTTGATGGGCGGTATAAATTGCAATAAACTTGATTGTTTCGTTATTATCATTAACAATTTCAAATCCTTTAACAGTATCTATATCTAATTTTTCATTAGTACCTTTTTCTTCCGTCCTGAATTTTATTTTAGCGTTGTCTGGATAATCGGGTAATTCTATAAAACCATTTTTCAAAGAACCATCATTCATTGTTACAGTTCCTTTATAGAATTTTGCAAAACTCATCAAAGGAACTAATACAAATAGTAAAATTAATTTTTTCAATATATAAATATTAAAAAAAGCCCTGTTTATAGAGCTTTTAGGTTTGTGTGTTATCGTTGCAAGTTTTTTGCTTCGATGCTCATTGTAGCATGAGGCACAATCAATAATCTTTCTTTACTGATTAATTTACCTGTTACTTTACAAACACCATAGGTTTTGTTTTCAACACGGAAAAGTGCATTTTTCAAATCACGAATAAACTTCTCCTGACGGATTGCCAATTGTGAATTAGCTTCCTTAGACATGGTTTCGCTTCCTTCTTCAAATGCTTTGAAAGTAGGCGAAGTATCGTCAGTTCCGTTATTTAAATCGTTCATATAAGCACTTTTGATCAAATCTAAATCAGCCTGTGCCTTGTTAATTTTTTTAATTATCAATTCTTTAAACTCCGCTAAGTCAGCGTCTGAGTATCTTGCAATTTCATCTGTCATTTTCGAATTATTTTGTAATTATTATTTTAGTTTTTATTTCGTCGAATTCTATTTCGGTTCCTCCACCAATTTCATCTTCAAAAACTAATGTTTCAGTTAATGTTTCTGATTTTATATAGTCTTCATTTGCTTTTACTGCATCTTCCAACTCGGAATTTTTTTGCAAATGTACTTTAATTTTGTCAGTTACCTCAAAACCAGAATCTTTTCTTATGTTTTGAATTCTATTTACTAACTCTCTAGCAATACCTTCTTGTTTCAATTCGGCTGAAATTGTAATGTCGAGTGCCACCGTAATTCCGTTAGAATTAGCGACTAACCACCCTTCAATATCTTGCGAAGAAATCTCAACATCTTCAAAAGATAAATTTATACTTTTTCCTGCAATAGCAATACTTATGCTTCCTTCCTTGTCTAATTGATTGATTTGCTCCGATGAAAACCCCTGTATTTCCTTGGCAATCAACCCCATATCTTTTCCAAATCGTGGACCAAGAGCTTTAAAATTAGGTTTTATTTGCTTTACCAAAACACCAGAAGCATCGTCTAAAAGTGTGATTTCTTTCACATTAACCTCCGCTTTTATGAGGTCTGCAACTGCCTCAATTTCAGCTCTAAAAACAGCGTCAAGTACTGGAATCATTACCTTTTGCAAAGGTTGGCGCACCTTTATCATTTCCTTTTTTCGAAGCGATAAAACAAGCGAAGAGATTGTCTGTGCTTTCTGCATTTTGCTCTCTAACGATTTATCAACAAAGTTTTCAACTGAAACTGGAAATTTCGCCAAATGTACCGACTCAAATTTTTCCGTATGCGTGGCCAAAGTTAAATCTCTGTAAAGCTTGTCCATAAAGAACGGAGCGATTGGAGCAGCCAATTTACTTACGGTCAATAAGCAAGTATATAAAGTTTGATAAGCTGCAATTTTATCTTGTGCATAATCGCCTTTCCAAAAACGACGACGACACAAACGAACGTACCAATTACTCAAGTTTTCTTGTACAAATTCCGAAATTGCACGAACTGCTTTTGTTGGTTCATAGTCTGCATAGGCTTCATCGACCACTTTTATCAAAGTATTCAACTCAGAAATTATCCATTGATCAATTTCTGGTCTTTCGTTCATTGGAATTTCAGCTTCCGCAAATGTGAAATTATCAATATTAGCATACAACGCAAAGAATGAATACGTGTTGTACAATGTTCCGAAGAATTTTCGACGCACCTCAGCAATTCCTTCTAAATCAAATTTCAAATTATCCCAAGGATTCGCATTCGAAATCATATACCAACGCGTGGCATCGGGTCCGTATTCGTTTAAAGTATCGAATGGATCAGCGGCATTTCCTAAACGTTTAGACATTTTTTGTCCGTTTTTGTCTAAAACCAAACCATTTGAAACTACATTTTTATAAGCTACTTTATCGAATACCAAAGTGGCGATAGCGTGCAAAGTATAAAACCAACCACGTGTTTGATCGACACCTTCGGCAATGAAATCGGCAGGAAAATCTTTGTTTCCGTCAATTTTGTCTTTGTTTTCAAAAGGATAATGCCATTGTGCATAAGGCATTGAACCGGAATCAAACCAAACGTCAATCAAATCGGATTCGCGTTTCATCGGTTTTCCAGAAGCCGAAACCAAGGTAATTTCATCGACCACATTTTTGTGTAAGTCAACCAATTCATAGTTGGCTTCGTCCATGTTTCCAATTTCGAAACCTTTGAAAGGATTCTCTTTTTGGAAACCTGCAGCGATGGATTTTTCGATTTCGTTGTATAATTCTTCCACGGAACCAATCAACATTTCTTCAGTTCCTTCTTCGTTTCTCCAAATTGGCAACGGAATTCCCCAAAAAC
>JBDTNG010000205.1:0-6485 GCA_039933895.1 Flavobacterium sp.
GCTATAAATATAAAACATTAGACAAGCGTAAGAAAGTAACCAAAGTTTTAGACAAAGCTGGAATTGTTTTCGAAAGCAAAAAGTTATACGAAAATCAGGTAGGCACTTGGCTTACCAGAGTGTTACAAGGAAAAAAACTTAATATTGATCCTAAAGCGGCTGCCATGTTAGTCGATTTCTTAGGAACTGATTTGAGCAAAATTGCCAATGAACTAGACAAACTATCGATTGTTTTACCAAAAGGAAGTACAATTACACCCGCAATTATTGAAGAAAATATTGGTTTCAGTAAAGATTATAATCCGTTTGAATTGCGAAAAGCGATTGGCGAACGCAACCAATTGAAAGCGTATCAGATTGCCGATTATTTTGCACAGAATCCAAAAGATAATCCAATGGTACTGACAGTAGGATTGGTATTTAGCTTTTTTTCGCAGTTATTGCAATACCATGGTTTAAAAGATAAGAATCCAAAAAATGTAGCTTCGGTACTAAAAGTGAATCCGTTTTTTTTGAAAGATTATGATATTGCTTTACGCAATTATCCAATGAAGAAAGTAAGTCAGATTATAGGAACTCTAAGAGATATTGATGTGAAGAGTAAAGGCGTTGGTGCCAATGCTTTGCCGCAGAGTGATTTACTGAAAGAAATGTTAGTTAAGATATTTAGTTAGAATCATATTTAAAATTTACAAATACAAAACTACCTCAATAAGGGTGGTTTTTTTGTTTCATGAGTTTAACATTTGATGAGGTTATCCCATTAATGTTATCTTTTTAATATGAATATTTTTGTTCAAAATAAACTAACATTAAAATTAATGGCAATAAAGTTGTTTACTATTGGAGATAGTATTTCACAAGGATTTATGTCGGGAGCAGCAGCTAGGACAGATTTAAGTTATTCGACAATTATATCGGAGTTGCTGGATGAAAAAAAATACATTTACCCCACTTGGGAAAAAGGAGGATTACCACTCAATATAGAAATTGTCTTTAGGAAATTGCAGAAACGCTTGGGTTCGGATATAGCAGGTATTTTTGAGTGGCCTATAGCTATAAATCTTATAAACCATTACCTAGATGAAATAGAAGATTATTTCGAACGTGGTGATGGCAGTTTATTAAAATCTATTGGAGATAAACTATTTCATAATGTATCAATAAGAGGATTTGATATTTCAAATTCATGGCAAATTACCCCTAAAATTTGCAAAGATATTATTGAGCAATCAAAGACTGACAGAGATGGTTTTTTTGGAATGGTTAATGAATCATTACTAAGGACCGCTTATAAAGTATTGGCTTCTGGACAGAAAAGCAATAAGGAGGATTTTTCACAATTGGATTGGCTGCAATACCATCATCAAAAAGAAGGCGTTGAAAATACCTTTTTGTGGTTGGGTGCCAATAATGCCTTAGGAACGGTACTTGATTTAAAAATCCGACAAACTTCAAATGACGGCTTGACTTTTAAAGACGGACCTCAAAAAATTTCTTACGATGAAAGAAGAAAGAAGAATTGGAACTTATGGCATCCAGAAGATTTTAGAGTCGAATACGATTATATGCTCAACCGAGTAATTGATATATTGGAAAACAATCCCAACAACACCGATTATAAAGTTTTTATTGCTACCATACCATTAGTAACAATATGTCCGTTGATTAAATCTGTTGGAGAGCAGATGGACAGGGAAGAGATTGAAGTAGTTAATTGGGAAGTTGACCCACAAAATCCAGCACCTATGGATATTAGTGAACTGAAAGTAGGAGTAAACACAACTGTTTCTTATGGGAAGTACTATCCTTATTTTTTGTTTGCCGATAATTTTGAGCTAGCACTTCCACATTTGAACAGAAACGAAGTGGTGCATATTGACAATTGCATCAGAAAATATAATAGAATCATTCAGGAGTTGGTCGCTTTAGCTAATAAGAGAGTAGGGAAGAAAAGATTTTATCTGGTCGACATTTCTACGGCTTTGTCAGACATGTCATTGAAAAGAAATAATTACAATCCTAAATATGAATTTCCTGAGTATTTTACTTATTGTTATCCAAAAGTTGACACCCGTTATTATGGAACAACTAGAGTTGGAGAAATTAAAGCGGGAGGAATTTTTAGTTTAGATGGCGTACACCCTACAGCCATTGGGCAGGGACTAATTGCTTATGAATTTAGAAAAGTAATGATTAAAGCAGGATTGATGATGAAAGATGTAGATTGGAATGTCATATTTACGAATGATACATTGTACAGTCAACCCATATCTTTATTAGCCGAAATCTATGATAATATAAAATTAAAGAAATGGTTGGTTGAAAAACTAATTAAAAATTAAAGTGATTCATTTATAAAGAAAAAAGGCTGTCTGATGAGACGGTCTTTTCTTATATTAGCGGTATAGAGTAGGTTTTTTTGTCCAACTAAAATCTTCAAAAAATTAAATAATGAATATAAGGGAATATAAGCTGGAAGATAAAAATCAAATCATAGCGCTATTGCGTTTAAATATACCGCAATATTTTGCTTCAGAAGAGGAAACAGATTTAGAGAATTATCTAGATAATGAAATCGATTTGTATTATGTGATAGAGATTGACCATAAAATTGTAGGATGTGGCGGAATCAATTTTGAAGAAAATAAAACCATCGGAAAAATTAGTTGGGATATTTTACATCCCGAATATCAAGGGAAATCTTTAGGAACTTTGCTTACACAACATCGACTTAATATATTAAAATCAATGGAGAGTATTCAGGAAATTACCGTTAGAACTTCTCAAGTAGCCTATAAATTTTATGAAAAGCAAGGATTTGGTTTAACCGAAATTGTAAATGATTATTGGGCAAAAGGATTTGATCTTTATCATATGCAGTACATTTAAAATAAAACTTCTAATACATGGCTTCACAAGAATACTCCATAAGAAATGCCAAACCCAGCGAGTTTGAAACTATTGGGAAATTGATGGTTGCTGTTTATTCTCAATTAGAAGGATTTCCATCAGCAATATAACAACCTAATTATTATAAAATGCTGGCGAATATTGGGGAACTGACTAAAAATCAGGGAACTGAATTGCTAGTTGCGGTTTCATCAAATGATGATATTGCTGGAGGTGTAGTTTATTTTAATGATATGCAATATTACGGATCTGGAGGAACAGCTACCAAAGAATTGAACGCTTCTGGTTTTAGATTATTGGCCGTTGATCCATCCATAAGAGGAGCAGGGATTGGTAAATTACTCACGAATGCCTGTATTCAGAAAGCTAGAGCCGAAGAACACCAACTAATCATTCATACAACTATGGCAATGCAAACCGCTTGGAAAATGTATGAGAATTTAGGTTTTCAAAGCGCACCAGATTTAGATTTTATGCAAGGGGAATTACCGGTCTTCGGATTTAGATTATTACTTTAAAAAACCAAAAATAATCACTATATTGTATTTTAAATCAATCATTTAAAATATGAACCCAATTATTAAGAATATTTTAGCGGTACTTGCAGGTATTGTAATAGGGAGTATAGTGAATATGGGGATTATTATGATGAGTAGTTTTATTATTCCTTCACCTGAAGGTGCTGATATTACTACCGCAGCAGGATTGAAAGCTTCTATACATTTGTTTGAACCTAAACATTTTATTTTTCCGTTTTTAGCCCATGCATTAGGAACACTTGTAGGTGCTTTTGTTGCAGGTCTTATGGCAGCTAATAATAAGATGAGAATTGCTCTTGGTATTGGTGCCTTTTTTATTATTGGAGGTATTGCCAATGTTTGTATGCTTCCATCTCCAACGTGGTTTACTATTCTAGATTTGGTTGTTGCCTATATTCCTATGGCTTATTTAGGAGGAAAGCTGGCTTTAAGTCGCCGAAATAAATAAAGTAATAAGAGCTTTTTAGGATGTTATTTCTTTTCTGTTTTAGGAGAAGATTATAATACAGTTAATTTCTTTTTCAAAACAATAAAAATTACCATATTTGCAACCCGAAATCTTCGGAAATAGAATTACATAAGAAATGAAAATGATGAATAAAAATACGGTACTGGGTTGGGCTACTCTAATTATGATTATAATGGGGTTGATATTAATTGGACTTGGAATTTTCCGTTATGATGATGTTGCAGGATGGGGTTTTGGTGCTGTAGGTATTGGATTCTTAGCAAATGCATGGGTTTTTAGTTCTTTGAAAGGAAGAATATAAACCACTAATAATACATTTATTTTAGGATTGAGATTTTAGCATTTGCTTTAATATCAATCCTTTTTCTGTAAGTCGGTATTTTTGTTGTGGACTGTTTGGACTTTCAGGACTGGTTTGTTCAATGAGTTGTAATTTCATTGCAGGCTCTAAATAGTTGGTTACAAAGTTCTCTCTATGATTCAATTGAAGAATAGCTTGAATTTCGGCTCTTTTCATTTCGGCTTCCAATACAAGTATTACCCTTTTAACTTCTACAGAAAGTTCTTCGGTTACTTGTCCGGTTACTTGTCCGGTTACTTGTCCGGTTACTTGTCCGGTTACTTGTCCGTTTGTATCTTCAGAAGATGATTTTCTATATACAATAGAGACGAAATCATCATTTTGAATGAATTCCGGTTCTTTGAGTCCGTTTTCTTTCGCAATACGCACCATATCGGCGGTTCCCGTACCCAATCGCTCAATATATCCTGCCAAATACATAGGCTCCGCCAATAAAGGATTTGCTGGTACAGAACTATGTAGTTTTTTAAGTTTTTCGGTGGTCCAGCCCAAAGGTAAGGAACCAGGATTCCAAATTTCCAGTCGGTCTTTAAACAACATAACTTGTACACTACCGTTGCTGGTGTAATCTCGGTGCGCAATAGCATTCACAATGGCTTCTGCTACAATTTCTTTTGGAATTTCATAGGTTCCGGGTATGGCAGTTTCCAGCGCACGCGTTCCTATGGCATAGTCTAATTTAGACAAAACAAAGTCTTCCGCCTGATTAACCAATTCGAAAACATCGCCTTTGAATACTTTATAAGAAGGAATGGGTTTCTCCACTACAGTACCATGAAAAGAGACACAACGTACTTCAGAATTGATGAAAAAACGTTGAGGTTCTTTGCCAAAAAGCAATATAGCCGCATTACTCAATCGTCCGTCGTGAAATAAATTCAAATGCGTAAGAATGTCTTCTATAGCCACAGTTTCAGACAACGGAAAACCTCTTTTGGATTTTGCCAATCGCACAAAAGCAATGATTTTTTCGGGATCTAAATCGGCCAAAGTTGCTGTTGGATTTACAGTGGCATCAAAAGGACCGGTGCGGATGATTTCTTTTTCTTCCAAATATTTCACTAGTGAAGCATACACAGCCGATTGTAATTCGTCGATGGTTGAAAAGCGCTTGCGTACCAAAACGGATTGTGCTTTGTCAATAAATTCATTCTCTTTTGGATTTCTTTCTTTCGATTCGTGACCTGTTAGAAAAACCAATCGTGTTTTGTGGTGTTTTGTGGCGTGGTCAAATTCTCTTTCGGTTGGAGAAATGCCTTGAGTGTCTTCAAAACCGTATGTTATACCTAATAAACCCAAATAAATATCACAGGATTCCACTTCTTTAAGATACATCTGACTGACTTGTATATCTGTCGCAGGCAGCAATTCAAATAAAAAAGGTTCAAAAAACTTCCCCAATAATGGATCAGAATGCAGGTAATCGTGTAGTGTTTGTCTTTCCTGAGCAAACTCAACTTGTACGCTACTGATAAATATTCTGATTTTTCTCATAAGAAGATGACTGTCTGAATCGGTGTTTCATTAATTAGTTTCGTAAAAATAGGAATTTTAAAACAAAACTGTCGTTTGAAAAAGAGATTGGGAGTAATAGTTTTCAACATTTTTAACTTTCTAAACGAATAAAATACAAAGATGCTTTGAAGTTCATACTATAATATTTTAGCTTTATATGTATATTTGTATCCGTTTTAAAAAAATATAAACTAGAAATATAAAAAGAGATGTCAGACGATAAGAAAGTAATTTTCTCAATGTCAAAATTGAGTAAATCGTATCAAGGAAGTGATAAACAGGTTTTAAAAAATATTTACTTAAGCTTTTTCTATGGTGCCAAAATTGGTATTTTAGGTTTAAATGGTTCAGGTAAATCTTCATTATTGAAAATTATCGCTGGTGTAGATAAAAATTACCAAGGAGATGTAGTTTTCGCGCCAGGTTATACCGTAGGGTATTTGGAGCAAGAACCAAAATTAGACGAAACAAAAACGGTTATTGAAATTGTTCGTGAAGGTGTGGCTGAAACCATAGCGCTTTTAGACGAGTTCAACAAAATTAACGATATGTTTGGTTTGCCAGAAGTGTATGAAGATGCAGATAAAATGGACAAACTAATGGATCGTCAAGCAGCCTTACAAGACAAAATTGATGCTTCAGGCGCTTGGGAAATTGATACTAAATTAGAAATTGCAATGGATGCTTT
>JBDTNG010000206.1:0-11567 GCA_039933895.1 Flavobacterium sp.
CCTTTATCTATAAATTCCTGAGCGAAAACTTCATAACTTTTAGCAATTTTCGCTTCGTCATTTTCGCTTAATGATTTTTTTAAATCATCCGCAGCCTTGCTCATTTTAGCTTGTATCATTTTCTTGCTTTTCACAATACTATCCTGTGCCATTGCTTCACTTGGAAACAACACCATCAAAAAAAGACAACCAAAAAGTGCTGACACTAAACGCATTTCCTATTCTGTATTTAATAATGTAAAGTAAATTAATTTAAAATGCTTTTCCTAATCGTTTCACCAAGTCAGAAGACCAGTTCACCCATTCTGCAAAAAACGAACAATTCATCTCGGTAATTTTGAAGTGTAATCTTAAAACTAGAAATCATGAAAATCGAAAATCTTTTAATAGCATTGAGTGCTTCTGCACTTTTAACTGGTGTGTATCTTAAAAACGAAATCACCTCTAAGAACACTTCTATCATAAATTATCAAAAACCTGCAGAAGAAGAAAAACCTTGTGTCTTCATGTCTGTTATGGGCGAACAATCTGTTAGCAATTATGGAGTTTACAAAAATGATTCCAAAAACACATCAGTAATTGAAGATGGTCAAAAATGGCTTCTAAAAGCTCAAAATAAAGATGGAGGTTGGGGCGCAGGTTCTCACAATAATCAAGGAGAAATGAATCCGCATGCTGTAAGTTCAGATCCAGCAACCACTGCAATGGCAGCGATGGCATTATATAGATGCGGTTACTCAATCGAAAAAGGAGCTTACAAAGAAAACCTTACTGAAGCGCTTAATTTTTTATTGAACGAAGTTGAAAAAAACAAGGACCATGAATTTATTACTCAAATTCGAGGAACGCAGATACAAACAAAATTAGGTCAAAATATCGATGCCGTTTTAACGCTTCAATTTTTGAATCAGGTGGTTCCAACATTAACCGACAAACAAATGACCCAAAGAGTGGAAAAAGCAATACAGATTTGCGTTGATAAAATTGAAAAATCATACGATAGTAATGGGAAAGTTTCCGGTGCCGGATGGGCTGGCGTTTTGCAGTCTTCTTTTGCCAATTCAGGGTTAGAGCAAGCGTCCAAAAATAAAAACATCAAAGTAAATAAGGCCAAAATTGATGCTGCTAGAAACTACCAGAAAAGCAATTATAATCCAACCGATAATTCGGTTAAAACTGATGACGGAGCTGGAGTTATGCTTTATGCCGTGAGTAGTTCTGTGAGGGGAAGTGCTGCCGAAGCCCAAGAAGCTGAAAAGTTATTTGAAGAAGCTAAAACTTCAGGAAAAATCGACAAAAAAGCACCAATGAATCGTGAAAATCTAGAAAAAATAGGTGTTTCAAAAGAAAAAGCAGCCAGTTATGACGTTGCCGACAAAGTGTACAAAGCCGCAAAAGTAAAAGCCATGGATAAAGATGTATTAAACGGATTTGGAAATAACGGTGGTGAAGAATTTCTAAGTTTCCTTCAAACGGGAGAATCAATGATTGTCAAAAAAGACAACGACTGGAAAAACTGGTATGATAACATTGGCGGAAAATTAATCAAAATTCAAAATCCTGATGGAAGCTGGAACGGACATCACTGTATTACAAGTCCAGCCTTTTGTACAGCAACAAGCTTATTGATTTTAACCATTGAAAACGATATAAAAAACCTTCAACAATAATTTTAAACTTAGACATTATGAAAACAGTATATTTATTAGCAGCCCTTTTAGCGACTTCTCTTTCATTTGCAAACGGCAGTCCTACTCATAACAATCACAAGAAAACAGCAACCGTAAAAACGGTGAAACCAGATGGAAGCACCAAAATTCAAGTCGCTATTTTATTAGACACTTCCAATAGTATGGACGGATTAATTGAGCAAGCCAAATCGCGTTTGTGGAACATCGTGAATACTTTAACGACTTTAAAATACCAAGGTCAAACGCCAAATATTGAAATTGGTTTGTATGAATACGGAAACGACGGACTTTCACCTCAATCCAATTACATCCGACAAGTGGCACCTTTGACAACCGATTTGGATTTGATTTCGGAAAAATTATTTTCACTGAGAACCAATGGTGGTTCAGAATATTGTGGCGCGGTGATTCAGGATGCTACGAAACAACTTTCTTGGGGGAAAGACAATTCGAACATGAAACTGATTTACATCGCCGGAAACGAGCCTTTCAACCAAGGGAGTATAAATTACAAAGAAGCAGTTAGTGATGCTTTGAGAAATGACATTTATGTGAACACTATTTTCTGTGGTGATGCGATGGAAGGCGTTAATTCTTTTTGGAAAGATGGTGCCGATTATGGAAAAGGGAAGTACTTCAACATCGATTCAAATTTATCTGTTCAATATATCGTAACGCCTTATGATGTTCGAATTTCAGAATGCAATACTAGAATCAATACCACATACATCAGTTATGGAACGAAAGGTTACGAGAAAAAAAGAAACCAAGAAGCACAAGACCAAAATGCACAAGGCGTTTCTTCAGCAAATTATGCCGAACGTGCAGTGAGTAAATCGAAAGCAGCGTATAAAAACGACAGTTGGGATTTGGTCGACAAAGTGAAAGACGACAAAGAAGCGGTTTCAAAATTGAAAAAAGAAGAATTGCCAAAAGAACTGCAAAACAAAAGCACAGCAGAAATCAAAGTGTATGTGGAAAAGAAATCGAAAGAAAGAGAAGCAATTCAAAAGGAAATTGCAGAATTAGCTAAAAAACGTCAAGATTATATTGACACCGAAGCTAAAAAAACAAAAACGCAAGACGATTTAGGAAACGCAATAAACACTTCTATTATGGCATTCGCCAAAATAAAAGGATACACTGTAGAAAAATAAACAGGAGCGTTTCCAACCTTTTCTAATGGTTTGCGCTCTATAGAGGTATAAAACATCATCACCATGAAAAAAATACTTTTTTTATTCGCTTTATTAGCTTCAACAATTGCCTTGGCACAGAAACCCATTTTTGTTTCTGCCAAGGTAAAATCAGCCACCGTTTATTTTAACGCTGCCGAAATTTCACAAACGATAAGTACCACCCTTCCTGTTGGAACCAGTGAAATTGTGGTTAAAAATGTGGCAAACTTCCTCAATGAAAATTCTGTTCAAATTGGAGTGCCACCAAACATCACAGTGCTTTCGGTACAATTTACAGATGATTATATGTCGGAATATGAAATTGATGAAAATTCTCCAGCAATAAAAAAAGCAAAGGATAGTATTATTTTGGTTGAGAAAGCGTTGAAAAAAACAATCAACGAAAGAAATTCAGAAGCCAAAACCATCGAATTATTGGATAAAAACCAGCAGGTTTATGGTGAAAATTCTGGTCTGAATTTAATAGAATTAATGAAGATGGTTGATTACTATAAGGCAAAACGCACCGAAATCAGCAATAACATAAATACTTTGAATGAGAAAGAAAAAAATCTGAATGAAACGCTAAATAGACTCAACAATAGATTGGAAATCGACACGAGTAAAGAAGAGAAAATGTCATCGGGAAAATTGGTGTTGCAAGTAATGAATACTGTGGCTGGGAATGTTCCTTTAGACATTTCTTACTTAACGAATAATGCCAGCTGGTCGCCTTTTTATGATTTGCATGCGGATAATGTAAAAGATCCTATTAACATGTCGTACAAAGCACAAGTTGTTCAAAATACAGGCATCGATTGGAAAAAAGTAAAACTAACTTTATCCAGCGGAACACCAAATCAGAACAATCAGGCACCTACTGTAAATCCTTGGTTTTTGAAATATCAATATGCTCAAGAGTTTAAATCCGGAGAAATTGTTCAACCAAATGCAGTTCAATCACTGAAAGGAAAAGTTGCAGGATTGCAAGTAGAGACATCTAGTGGTATTAAAAAAACTCCATTAAGAGGCTCTCGTTCTATATCTAGTGATAATGAGGCTCTCGTAGTTATTGACAACAAAATTTCTACTGCAGAAATATTACAAGCTTTACCTCCAGAAACGATAAAAAATGTTGAAGTAGTTAAAGGACCTGTAGGTTCGGCTTTGTATGGTGAATTAGGTTCAAATGGTGTAATCATTGTCACTACAAAACAAGGATTGGGTGACTATACTTCTATCAACGAAACCCAACTGAACGTTACTTTCGATATTGACATTCCTTATGATATTTTATCAAACGGGAAAATTCACAGCGTGGCTTTGAAAGAGATAAAATTACCAGCTTTTTTCAAGTTTTATGCCGCGCCAAGAATGGAAAAAGAAGCGTTCTTATTGGCTGAAATCAAAGATTATTCAAAATACAATTTATTACCTGGACAAGCGAATATCATTTTTGAAGGTTTGTATGTAGGGAAAACAAGCATTAATCCAAGTCAGACTTCAGATACTTTGAATTTGAGCATGGGACGTGATAAAAAAGTAACAATAAAACGTGAAATAGTAGTCGACAAATCGGGAACTAAGTTTCTATCTTCTAAAAAGGAACAGGTTTTTACGTTTGATATTACTATTCGAAACAACAAAAAAGAAAGTATTCAAATGTTATTGAAAGACCAATACCCTTTGAGTACCGACAAAGAAGTTGAAATTGAATTGCTTCAAAAGGATGGTGCCAAAGCCAATGTTGAAACCGGAATTTTAACTTGGGATTTGGATTTGAAACCCAATGAAACCAAGAAAATCAGAATCAGTTACAGTGTCAAATATCCGAAGGATAAAACAATGGAAAATTTATAAAAGCAGAAATCCCGACTAAGTGTCGGGATTTTTTTTATTAGTCAGGAAGCCTGTCTCTGTCTGTTTTCTTTCTATTGAATTTATAAGTGAAAGTCAAAGAAGCTCTTGTTCCTGTAAATCGTCTTTCGCCATCAATAGTATAATTAGTTCCATGGGTGTAATCTCGGCTGATGCGACTGTCAAAAATATTATCTACTTTGAAAGTGATTGTTGCTTTTTCCTTCCAAAATTCTTTGGCAACAGCTATATCGGTCCATAATTGCGCTTTCGACTCAGTTTGACCGCTTTTTACTGCTCCAATCACGTTGAAATTATTCTGAATACTCCATGATGAAAGCTTGATTCTCGAATTTAATTTAGAAAACCAGGTTTGATCTGAAACGGAGAACATTCCTTTTTGATCAAATTTGTAAAAGTTAAAATCACTCGATAAAAACCACCATTTGTAAGGGTTGTAAGTTACATTAAATTCGAAACCATATCTGTTTTCAATGCCTAGGTTAATTGGTTTTTCAATTAAATAATCGGCACTATTTCTAGTCACACTTATGTCGAAAAGATTAGTTGTGTATTGGTAATATATAGACGGATTTATAGTGAATTTCTCCCATTTGAAGAGTGTTCCCAATTCGTACGAATCGATAAACATTGGGTTCAAATCAGGATTTCCTATTCGTATGTTTCTTCTGTCGGCAATGCCACCAAATGGATTCAATTGGTAAAAACTAGGTCTGTCAATTCTTCGGCTATAACTCAATTGTAAGTTGATATTGCTTTTAATTTCATAAGTTATATGAACCGTCGGAAATAATTTAGTGTACTTTTTATCGGTATTGAATTCATTATTTAAATCACTACTTCCGGTGTCAAAATGTTCGGCTCTTAATCCAATTTGGTATTGGAATTTTTTATACCCATTAGAATATTGGGTATAAAAACCAAAAATACGTTCATCATAATGCAATAAATTGGTTAAACTGTCAATTTTAACTACATTGTCCCAAACAATATAATCGCTGTTTATTCTTCGGATTTCACCTTTTAAACCAAGATCTAATTTTGATTTTTCAGAAAAAGGAAAAGAAATATCCGATTGAAAAACAACATCCTTACTGCTTTCTACATCCCTACTTTGAATGGTTTTTATATCAGGAGTTGGGATTTTTACCGTTTCGGTAATCAATTCGTTTTCGTCATCATTCCAAAAATCATACTGCACATTCGCTGTTAGTTTTTTTCCTTTTTTTTCAAAATTTTTCACATAATTTAATTCTATCTGATTGGATTTTTGAGGCTCTTTGTATGCTTCTTTGGCGTTGATTAATTGTGTTGTATTGTTATTGATGTCTAAATAATTAAACTGATAATCGACTGCATTTCTGCTAACGTTATTGCGATAAAAATAACTCAATGTCAAGGTATTATTGGCATCAATATAATAGTCACTTCCCAAATAAACATTCCATCGATTGAAGTTTCTGGTGCGTTCCGTTCTTTGGTCTATATAATTAGTAACAATACCATTTTCATAATTGGTTCTGAATAATTTATCATCTCCTAAAACCGTCAATTTCCCGTAACGGATGTCTGTAAAAACATTAAACTTTTCTTTCTTGTAGTTCATGTTTACCCCCAACGAATTGTTGTTAGGCACTCCCGTTGTTAGTGTGATGGAACTTCCAAAACCATTGACTTTGTTCTTCTTCAGAATAATATTAATAATCCCCGAAGCACCTTGCGCATCATATTGTGCCGATGGATTGGTAATGACTTCAACGCGGTCAATAGTCTCAGCAGGAATTTGCTCCAATCCGTTGTTTTGTGTCATCACTGAAGGTTTGCCATTAATTAAAATACGAACACTCGAATTTCCACGCAAACTCACCGCTCCCAAAGCATTCACATTAACCGAAGGCACATTGTTTAAAATATCACTTGCAGAACCTCCTCTTGAAATCAAGTCTTTCCCTACGTTAAATATCTTTTTATCAAGTTTAGTTTCTACTGATGATTTTTCGGCAGTAACAACAATTTCATCTAATATGTTGGTCGCGTTTTCTTCCAAAAAAACCTTTCCCATATTGTGGTCTTCCAAAAAGGAAACTTGTTTTAAAGTAACTGATTGGTAATCCAAAAAAGCAACCTGTAAATTGTATTGCCCTGATTTTATTTTAGCTACAAAATCCCCTTTAGCATCTGAAGAAGTTTCTTGAATGATAGCATTCGTTACCGGGTCTAAAAAAGTGACACTGGCGAGTTCGATAGGTTTCTGGCTTTTCTTTTCCAATACTGAACCTTTTACCACTACCTCTTGCCCAAAAAATAATGTTGGCAATAGTAATGCAATGGCATAAATAACGTTTTTCATTTTTTATTGTTTTTAAATCTGAACCAAAATTGAAGAATATTCAACTGCAAGGATTATTTCGTAGATGAATAGCCTAAAAATGAAGACGTATAATGATTTTAGGACTGAAATTACTATTTCAACTGCTATTGAAGTATATTCGTGTTCCTTTTCGGTTTATTGGTCGATTGTTGAACGAACAGGTTGCGGCTTTGGTTACATTTGAGGATATTTTTAATTTATGAATTTACAGATTTTCACACAAAACAGAGTCGTTAAACACCTACTTTTCTGGACGGCTTTTATAGCTGCCGGTGTATTTAGTGATTATTCAAAGTTCAATGATCACTGCTTTATCGAAATACTTATTTATCATTTGAACGATACATTTTTTGGCGTTATTGCTGCTTACATCATTGCCTATTACCTACTTACGGAGCGTTTTATCAAGAAAGGATATTTAATTTTTGCCTTTTCTTTTCTGTTGACTATGTATCTGATTTCGGCGTTGTGCCGATTGTCGGTTGTTCATATTGCGGAACCTTTGGTACGAATTCCTCCCTTTTCTCAAGAAACACCTTTGGAGATTTTTACCGATTTTCATACTTTGGCATTCAAATATGGCCCTTCTATTTTAACGGCGGCTTTTATTTTTTTTTTGGCGAAGTTTTTCTCCGATTCTAATAAAGAAAGAGAAAAAAGTTTGTTGTTAAGTAAAGAAAAAAGTGATTCTGAACTTAAAACATTACGCGCTCAACTCAATCCGCATTTTTTATTCAATACACTCAATAATATTTACTCTTTATCCATCGATAATTCACCCAAAACTTCCTCTGCTATTGGAAAGTTATCTGATATTTTGGATTTTGTTTTGTACAAATGCAATACCGATTTTGTTCCAATTACTGCCGAAATGCAATTGATGAAAGATTATATCGAATTGGAAAAATTACGTTATGATGAACGTTTGGAAGTACATTTAGAATCGGATATTTTAGTTGACAACCAAGTGCCACCACTCGTTTTTTTATCCTTAGTCGAAAATGCTTTTAAACATGGAGCTGGTGAAGACAGTGGTAGTCCAAAGATTTGGATTACTGTTAAAAGTAAGCCGACACAAACCGAATTCAAAGTAGTAAATACCTGCATTAATTTTAAAGAAAACCATTCCAAAGAAGCTATTGGTTTGACGAACATTAACAAGCAGTTGAAATTATTGTACGGCACTCATTATTCGCTACAAACAGAAAGAGAAAAAGACATATTTAAAGTAACTTTGATTTTAGAAACCAAAAATAAGGATGAAAATTAGATGTCTCGTTGTTGATGATGAACCTTTAGCGATTCGGTTAATCGAAAATCACATTGCCAAAATTGATGCTCTTGAAGTCGTAGCCACGGCAAGTAGCGCTCTGAGAGCATTTGAAATTCTGAACACTCAAAAAATAGATTTACTTTTTCTGGATATCAAAATGCCAAATATTAGCGGAATTGATTTTTTGAAAAGTTTGAAACACCCGCCAAAGACCATTTTTACTACGGCTTATCGTGATTTTGCTATTGAGAGTTATGAATTAGAAGCCATGGATTATCTATTGAAACCCATTACATTCGAGCGTTTCTTTAAATCGGTTGATCGTTATTTAAGAGATATTAATTCCGTCAAAACTTTTTCAAATTTTGAAACTTCCAAAGAAGAGGAATACATTCTTTTAAAAGCGGCAGGAAAAAACTTTAAAATCAAATTGGACGATATTTTGTATGTGGAAAGTGTAAAAGATTACATCAAAGTACATCGAACAGACGGAACTCATATCACTTCAAAATATAAAATTAGTAATTTTGAAGCCGAATTGCCTTCGGATAATTTCGTACGAATCCATCGATCTTTCATAATTAATGCTTCTAAAATAACCGCTTTTTCAAATACCGATATCGAAGTTTTCGGCATTGATCTCCCCATAGGCATTAGTCACAAAGAACAAGTAGATTTGTTTTTGGAAAAAATAAAGAAATAAAATCCCCGAAGACAATTCACAAAAATGAATAAAAACAGCGCCTCAATCAATCCTGATTGGGGTTTTTTTATTACTATCAAAATCAATTAGTTATAACAATTTTGTAAATATTTTTTTATAAATTTACCTACCCAACCCAAAAAAACTTACAACTATGAAAAGATTACTATTTTTAATGGTATTGATACATTTCAGTTTCTCTTCAACTTCACAAACTATTGGTTTGACTAGTTTCGCGACCGGATTTACAAGTCCGGTTGAAATTACACACACAGCCGATAGTAGATTATTTGTTGTGGAACAAGGTGGAATAATAAAAATCTTAAACACTAACGGAACCACAAATGCAACTCCTTTCTTAAACGTGTCGGGTATTATAAGTTCTGGCGGCGAACGAGGATTGTTGGGCCTGGCTTTTCATCCTAATTATGCGAGCAACGGCTTTTTCTATGTTAATTATACCAATCCAGCTGGAAATACAGTAATTGCACGTTATTCAGTGAGTGGAAATCCAGATGTTGCCAATACAACTGGAACCGTACTTTTAACGATTACACAACCTTATTCCAACCACAATGGTGGAACTATCAAATTTGGTCCTGACGGCTATCTTTACATAGGAATGGGTGATGGCGGAAGTGCTGGTGATCCGGAAAACCGTGCGCAAAATATTACTGAGTTATTAGGCAAAATGCTTCGTATTGATGTGAATTCTGGTGCTCCATATGGGGTTCCTGCAAATAACCCATATGTTGGTGTTGCAGGCGCTGATGAAATTTGGGCCATCGGGCTTCGAAATCCATGGAAATTTTCCTTCAACCGAAACAATGGTGATTTATGGATTGCCGATGTGGGCCAGAACAGCGTCGAGGAAGTCAATAAGGTAAGTTCAACACTTCCAGGTTTAAATTACGGATGGCGTTGCTACGAAGGCAATTCAAATTACAATACAACTGGCTGTGCCGCTCCGGCGACTATGACTTTTCCGTTGGCAGTTGTAACGCATGCGGGAGGCATTTGTTCTATTACCGGCGGTTATGTTTATACAGGAACCACGTATCCAAATTTTGCAGGATTGTACTTTTTCACAGATTATTGCAAACCACAAATTGGGATGATGACTTCGACGGGTGCTATTACTTATTCCACCACTTTTACGGGTAACAATTTTACAACTTTTGGTGAAGATAACAATGGGGAACTCTACGTTGCTGCCATCAACAATGGAATAATATATAAAATAACAGACACGTCATTAGGTGTAAACCAGTTTGATAAAACAGAATTTATAATTTATCCGAATCCAACAAAATCAGCCGTTTTTATTCAAAAATCAAATGAAAGTTATCCAACAGAAGTGGCTATTTTTGATTTGAATGGAAAATTATTACTTACTCAAAAAACAGAAAACCTGCCGATAAACACTGTAAGTACAGAAAGTTTAGCATCGGGTTTTTATCTTATGAGTGTAAAGAATAATTTGGGCGTTCAATTTACACACAAATTGGCTATCGAATAATTAAGGTGCAGGATTTGGAATGAGTTCCTGAATTTTATTAATTTCTGCCAAAACAGCATCGGTTAACATCACATCAAAAGCATTGATGTTTTCTTCCAGTTGGTCTAAAGAAGTAGCACCAATAATGGTTGACAGAACAAACTCTTGATGGTTCACGAAAGCAAGCGACAATTCAGTTAATGTTAATCCGCAATCGTAGGCTAAATTCTGATACAGTTTAGTGACTTTAAAGCAATTTTCATTCGTATAACGTACAAAATTTGGGAACAATTTCATTCTAGAATGTTCAGGAAAACCGTTTAAATATTTCCCAGTTAAGAATCCAAAACCAAGCGGAGAATAAGCCATTAAGCCTACATTTTCACGGACACACATTTCAGATAAACCCACTTCAAACAATCGGTTTAGTAATGAAAATGGATTCTGAATTGTGGCTATTTTAGGCAATCCGTGTTTTTCACTTTCCATCAAATAACGCATAACACCCCAAGGATTTTCATTGGAAAGGCCAATATGCTTTATTTTCCCTTCTTTGATTAATCCATCAAAAGTCGTCAATATATCAAAAATAGAATCCTGCCATTGTTCGTCAATTTTGGAAACACCACGTTGACCAAACATGTTCATCACTCGTTCCGGCCAATGCATTTGGTACAAATCAATGTAATCCGTTTGCAAGTTTTTTAAACTCAAATCGACTGCATCGTGAATGTTTTTCTTTGAAAAATCCAACGGCTGACGAATGTAACCCATACCACGATTTGGTCCGGCAATTTTGGTAGCCAAGACAATTTGTTCTCTTTTACTTTTACCTATTTTATGAATCCAAGAACCGATATGTCGTTCTGTGCTTCCAAAAATATGTTCGTTCCCACCAATGGGGTACATTTCGGCAGTATCGATAAAATTGACACCTCTTTCTACCGCATAATCCAATTGGGAGTGGGCTTCGGT
>JBDTNG010000207.1:0-11950 GCA_039933895.1 Flavobacterium sp.
ACCAACCACAGATTAAAACAAATCGTTATATCACCAAAAACATTTGTTACCATGCAGCAGTAATGGCAAACGACATTGAAGCCAAAGCCATCACTACATTGACCAACAGTGGCTATACTGCTTTTCAGGTTTCTGCTTGGCGTCCTCATGCTCATGTTTTAGTATTTACATCGAACAGACGAATTTTGACGCAATTGAACTTGCTTTGGGGTGTAAACGCCTTCTTCTACGATAAATTTGTCAGTACTGATGATACAATTGACGATATTAACGCGATTGCTAAAGCAAAAGGGTTTGTCAAAAAGGGAGAAATGTTAGTTAATTTGGCTGCCATGCCTGTAGCTAGTAAAGGAATGGTAAATACCTTGCGTATTTCTGAGATAGAATAAAGAGTTTTTCTTAGATTAGTCATAAAAAAAACTCCTCACGAAATGAGGAGTTTTTTTTATGTTGTTTTAACTAATAATTTGTTTGTGGTGATGGCTTTATATAACATACCTCTCCAACGTTTCGGATGAGAAGAATAGCCTGTTTTACTAATTTCCCGAATCCATTCTTTATGGTTGTCATTGCCTTTTAACCGGTTGTAAAAATTTTTAGTTGTCATTTTAACACAAAAATCACGAAAGGAGTCCTCTGCGGTTGCATATTGTTTAAAACGGGACCAACTAACTTTATTAGGGCCTACAATTCCAAAATGATTATTCAATTTTCTGGCCACTTTACTGGTTCCTGAACCCGACTCTATAATGGCTATAGACATAATAACTTCATAAGGTATGCCAAACTCGGCAGATAAAGAATGTGCCAAGTCTGTGTATTTTGAAACGTAATTTTGATTTAAATTATCATTCCCATTAGAACACATCATGAAGCTAAAACTTAAAAAAAACACTGAAAATTTAAAAAACCTCATATACTTAGCAATTTTTTTGATAAAAGAAATTATCTTTATTTTATAAGTGATATCTAATTTTTCAGAAGAGACTAAATCACCGTTTAATCAAAGATTATAATTATTCTTGGAAAATCCCAATAAAACCTATTTAAATGCGATTTAAAATCTATTTTTTTCTGATTATATTATTCTTAAGTAATTTAGTAAGCGGTCAAGAAAACACTCTCTGGACAACTCAAAATGACATTTCTTTAAACTATTCAACCTGTATTAATCAAGATACAAATACAATTCAAAATGCCGAATCGTTAAAAACCTTATTGCACAAACTCAGAGCCATTAAAAATGGAGAAAACCAACAAGTAACGTTTGTCCATCTTGGAGATTCTCACATACAAGCCGACATGCTCACAGCAGTGATTCGAAAAGCATTTCAAAATTATTTTGGCAATGCTGGCAGAGGATTAGTATTTCCTTATCAGGTAATTAAAACCAATGGTCCAACAGACTTAATTTTTTCTTCAACAAGTTCATGGAAAGGAAATAGACTCGCTAAAAAAGACAGCATTCCTGCATGTGGCATTAGTGGTTTTGGTATGGTATCACAACAGGTTAATCCAGAATTTGCCTTTGACTTCAGAACAATGAATGGAGAAAAAGAAACTTTTGATTATATCGAATTCTTCTTGGGTACAAAAAACTCGCCTTTTAAACTAGAAACCACGACCGAAATACCTGAACAAATTGAACAAGAAACCACTTTGGGTTTTACAACCTTGGCATTAAAAACTCCTGCTTCAGGATTTAAAATACATTTCAACACTCAAGATACTATTCCTTTTTATGGCATAAACTTGAAAAAGAAAAATCAAAATGGAATTATTTATGATGCTATTGGGGTTAATGGTGCCAAATATTCAGATTACAACAAAACCTCATTATTTTGGTCTCAGCAAGAAAATCTAAAAGCAGATTGTTTCATTCTTTCACTTGGAACCAATGAAGCCCAAAATCAAGAGCTCACTTCAGAAGAATTTATAAAACAAGTCGACAATACAATCATTCAAATCAAAAAAACGTCGCCTAATGCAAGTATTATTATAACTACACCTCCTGTTTCTTTCTTTAAAAAACACAAGCCAAACAAAAAACTTGCTATGATTACCAACGCACTTATTGCGTATTGCACTACCAATCAAATCGCCTATTGGGATTTATTTAGCATAAGTAAAGGATTGAAAGGATCATATCAATGGAAAACCAAACGTTTGTTGCGCCCTGATTTAGTTCATTATTCTAAAGAAGGTTATGAACTTCAGGGAAACTTATTTGTAAACGCTTTTATTGCGTTATGGAATCAAAATGGTTTTCCAAGCCATTAAAACTGAAGATAAATAGGCATCACGGCTTCGGCACTTTTAAATAGCGAGTAAAGAAAAACAAACATAAGCACTACAGTGATGTGATAAAACAAAGGAAAATCTTTTTGTTCTTCTATAAATTTATCCGCAAAACGATTTGGAATCAAGTGGATAAAATACCCAAAAGCCATCATAATAATTGGATACTTGTAATTACTTAGAAAAAGTGGAGCGCCTTCAAACGTAAATTGATGGGTAATTTGATGGATAAACACCAAAGCAGTATTCAAATCTGTAGCTTTGAAGAAAATCCAGCAGAAACACACAAAATGAAACGTAATAATGCCGTAAATCATATCTCTGACAAAAGGCGAAAAGAGTTTTATTTTTCCAAAAAATTTGGTCCAAAATTTATTGATGATTAGCCCTAGGCCATGTACTGAACCCCAAATGATAAAGTTCCAGCTTGCGCCGTGCCAAAAACCACCAATAAGCATCGTCAAAAACAAATTCAGGTTCGTTCTAAACTTACTTTTCTTATTTCCACCTAAAGGAATGTACAAATAATCCCGTAGCCAGGTAGAAAGCGAAATATGCCACCTTCTCCAAAACTCACTAATTGATAAACTTTGATATGGAGACAAAAAGTTAGGTGGAATCGTAATCCCTAACCATTTCGAAATTCCAATAGCTACATCACTATAACCGCTAAAATCACAATAAATTACAATGGCATAACCATACAGAGCAATTAAACATTCGAAACCATTATGCAGATTAGGCCCGTCAAAAACATAATTTACCAAATTCAATGTAATGTAATCCGAGATGATTAGTTTTTTAAAAAGCCCACTAAAAATAAGATAAAATCCTTTCGAAAAATCTGAATCTGTAACATGGTAATCTTGTTTCAATTGCGGAATAAAATCTTTAGCACGAACAATAGGCCCCATGACTAACTTTGGAAAAAAAGATAAGAAAAGCATGTAATGAACAATGTTTTTCTCAGGTTCAATTTCTCCTCTATACACATCAATAGCATAGCTAAGGTTTTCAAAAGTGTAAAATGAAATCCCAATAGGCAGTAAAATATGGATTAGATTAAATTGCTTTGTTCCAATACTGTTAAGGAGTTCAATAAAAAAATTGGTGTATTTAAAATAAAACAACAACCCCAGATTAAATACAATACAAAGTATCAAAAGAGCCTTTTTCAGGGCTTTCTTCTGTTGTTTAAAAATCAAATTAGTCAGCCAAAAATCGACCACTGCAGAAATGATAACGAGCAGTACAAAACCACCACTGGCTTTGTAGAAAAAATACAAAGAAAAAAGGGTCAACACAACCGCCCTGTTTACATAGTTTTTACGGAAAACATAATAGGCAATGATAAAGAAAAATAAAAAATACACAAAAAAACCACTATTAAAAAGTAATGGATTTTTAGGATCATAAAGGAATTGATGTAAAACGCTATTCCAATCAATATTCATCATTGTTGAGTGTTCTTTTTAGAAGATATACTTACCGTTTTTTTGGAAAATTTCACTTTCCTTTCTGCTTTTTGATAATCGTTGATGATCGCTTTAAAAATAATATTGGCAGCGATTTTAGCCCCTCTGAAATTAAAGTGAACGTAATCTTTGTTTGCTAATGCCGAAGTACTATCTGCCCATTTTACCATGGTTCCATTACCTCCCATTGATTTATAGAAGTTATAATAAGGTATTTTATTCTCATGAGCTAATCTAGCTTGTGTATAAATCAAAGAATCAAGACCTATGGCGGTTTTCCATTCTCCATTATAGTTAAATGCCCTATCCGAACAACTCAAAAGAAGAAATTCAGAATTCCCCATATGGTCTTTCATTTTCTTCAGGACAGGATTCATTACTTTATAATAATAATCGTAATTGGTATCGTTTGGCCTGAACATCAGATTCACCCCATATTGAAAAACAATCAAGTCATAATATCCAGATTTATTCAATTGGTCAAGCAAATTGACGTTCAACTTTTTAAGTTCCACTCCTGTAATTCCTCGGAAGGAAAAATTATCCAGAACAATCCCGGATTCCGGTTCGGAACTCACTCCATAAATAGGTGTATTGCCTGAGGCCAATGCAAATTTTGCATTATTCAAAGAAGACTTATTTAGCAATACTCTATTGAAATAAGAATTAGCAGGATACTTTTTATATATCGTATCATTATTTTTAATGGCAATAGAATCCCCTTTTCCATAAAGTAACCACTTCTCTGTGATTTGACTGCTGTTTTTTTGAGTATTGTCTTTAAAATTAATGGACAAATTATTTCCGTAGAACGAATAACCCGACAAAAAAAGATTGGTATGGCCGTTTGTTTTTTTGAAATTATCGATTTTTACTGCTCCATTAACCTCTAAAGTAGCCGTTTTTCTAAAATCGGAAGAAATAGAAGCCACAGGAACAAATCCTACTCCATTGTTTGCTCCAAAATAGTTTTGCAGCAATTTTCTCAAATCTTGAGTGATAAAATCACCTTCTATTTGACTATCGCCAAACCATGCAATACGAATTTTGACTTTTTTATGTTGAGAGAGTAGTAGTAATTTTTCACTCAGTTTTTGAAGCGAAGGCTTCAATGTATCCGCTTCAAACTTAACAATAGTTTCTTTTTTTATATAATCTTCAAAAGTATAACAGGATGAATCTTTAGGGTTTTCAGAAGAAATTACTGCCTTTGGATTTGTGATCTTGGAATCCTCTTTCTTTTTTAAAATATCCGAAATTAAGTTTATATTCTTGAAATTAGGGAAATACACAACAATTGCATTGGAAAAAAAAGACAACATTAGTAGAATACATGTTACCGATAAAATAAGAGCCAGAACTCTTTTATTGTTGTTCATTAAACAAAATTTAAATAATGGAATTATTGTATGCATAAAGGGATACCCACAAAAAACCCTTCACAAATTTCTGCAAAAGTATAAAAAAGATAGTTGATTTACGTGAAGTCAATTGTTTTTATTAGAACTTACTTAATATGTCTATTTCGTTGATTATCAATCTAAAATTCAAACCTGAGTTGTACTACAACTGTTTTTTTAATTTCTGTATTTAAATTAGACAACGAAATACCTAAAAGCCGCACCGAATCTTTCATTCGTTCCTGATATAATAACTCTTTGGCGGTTTCAAACAGTAACCCTTTGTCGGAGATAAAATAGGGCAGGGTTTTACTTCTGGTTTGTTGAGAAAAATCGCTGTATTTAATTTTCAAGGTGACTGTTTTCCCTGAAATCTTATGCTTATGCAATCGTTTGTCCAATTCTTTGGCAATGCGATCCAATCGTTCTTCCATAAAGATTTCGGAAGTTAAGTTGGTATTAAAAGTATGTTCAGCAGCTACTGATTTTGTGGTTCTGTTTGGCCGAACGGCGCTGTTTGAAATTCCACGAACCAAATAGTAATAATGAACACCACTTTTTCCAAAATGTTCTTCTAAATATTCAACGGATTTTGATTTTAAATCTTTTCCTGTGAAAATACCATGTTGGTACATTTTTTCGGTGGTGACTTTACCAACACCATAGAATTTTTTGACATCCAAACTTTCCAGAAAAGACTCCACTTCCTCAGGATTGATGGTTTTTTGTCCGTTGGGCTTGTTGTAATCGGAAGCGATTTTGGCGACAAATTTATTGACCGAAATACCTGCCGATGCTGTTAACCCTACTTCATCGAATATGCGTTTCCTAATTTCTTCCGCGATTAATGTAGCGCTTGGATTTCCTTTTTTGTTTTGTGTGACATCGAGATAAGCTTCGTCGAGGGACAAAGGCTCTACCAAATCGGTGTAATCGTAAAATATTTTTCTGATTTGTTTCGAGATTTCGGTGTAGCGTTCAAACCTGGGCCTTACGAAAATCAAATCCGGGCAATTTCTTTTTGCTTGAGCGCCGCTCATGGCGCTTCGAACACCAAACTTCCGTGCTTCATAACTTGCTGCAGAAACCACGCCACGTGCTTCACTTCCACCTACAGCCAATGGTTTTCCTTTGAGTTCAGGATTGTCCATTTGCTCGACAGAAGCGTAAAAAGCATCCATATCGACATGGATGATTTTTCGGAGTGGGGTGGTTTCTGACATAACACAAATTTAAAAATATTTGATGAAGTCGGACTACAATTAGGCAGAGATTGATTTTAAAAATAAGCTATCTTTGATTCACTAAACCCCTAGCCCAGATAGTAGAGGAAATCCTTTTGCTTTTTTCTTTAAAAAGCAAAAGATTGCAACGAATAGCTGGAAAAAGCTTCTGAAAATGATAGAAATAGAACGTAAGTTTTTAGTACTAAATCATGATTTTGTCGATTTGGCTGTGACCAAAAACAGAATTGTGCAAGGTTATCTTAATTCGGATCCGGAGCGTACTGTTCGCATTAGGATTAAAGGTGACCAAGGCTTTCTTACCATAAAAGGAAAAGGAAACGATTCGGGCACTACACGATTGGAATGGGAGACTGAAATTCCTTTGGCTGAAGCCGAAAAATTACTGACTTTGTGCGAAAGTGGCGTGATTGACAAAACAAGACATGAAATTCTGTCAGGAAAACACACCTATGAAGTGGATATTTTCGATGGAGAAAATGAGGGTTTGATTATAGCCGAAATTGAACTGACTTCAGAGAACGAAAGTTTTGAAAAACCGCATTGGTTAGGCGAAGAAGTTACCGGAAACAAGCAGTATTACAATTCTTATTTAAGTCAGTTTCCATATACAAAATGGTAACTATTTTGCTATAGCAGTTTCTATTTTTACCTTGAGTTCACCACCCCATTTACTTGGTGCAATCTTCATAAAAGCCGTTCTGGAAAGATCAATGTCTCTACCTCTTACGAATGGTCCCCTGTCATTAATGGTGACAATTACCGATTTTCCGTTTCGCATATTTGTAACTCTAACTTTGGTTCCGAAACGTAATTTTCGATGTGCAGCAGTTAGTTTATTTTTATCGTAGCGTTGTCCACTAGCCGTTCTTCTTCCTTGAAATTTATTAGCATAATAGGAAGCGTGTGCTTTTGATTTTAATAATTTGTAATTGAACAGCCCTTCGTCTTCTATAATTAAACTGTCGATGGCTATTGTATCTGCTATCTTTATAGTATCCAGAATAGGTCTGGTCGTAAAAGATTGCTTGTCAAATTTTTTGAAAGAAAAATTCGAGATCAATATTGCCGCTACTGTTGTGGTAATTACCAATAAAAACTTATCTCTCATGGTTATTTTATTAAACATTACTCACTCCTTACTCAAATACCATACCCAAAAACAAAAAAGCCCTATTAAAAGGACTTTATTCTTGTATTAAAACCATAATGACCATGGAATCCTAGACAATATTAACAACAATCCCAAAGCATAAAACACTGTTATAGATTTGAATTTAGCGTTACCGTCTGTAGTTCTTTTATGTTTTGACCAACCGATTGTAATTAAAACAATAGCGATGATATTGATTGTTGGGTGTTCAACGGCAGTTAAACGGTAAGCTGCGGTTTTCATTACTTCTTTTGCACCTACAGTGCTAAAAAGTTTAAATCCTAAATCAGAAACAAAATAAAGGATCAATCCCAATACCAATTGGATGTGTGTTGCTATTAAACCGAACAAGGCTATTTTTCTATCACGTGATGTAAACTCTTTTTTGGAAGTCAATCCTAAAGCACTATTAACAACTGCAACAACTAATAATAACAAGGCTAAATAGGCCCATCCAGAATGGAACTTTTGAATAAATTCGTACATTTTTGTTTGTTTTTGTTCTAACAAATATAATCAAAAAACATAAAAAACCATCCGCTTTAACGAATGGTTTTTTAAACTAACTAACTCAAATATATATTAGAAATTATACGCTACCGTAAAATTCCAAGTTCTTCCAAAACCGAAGTAAACTTTGTTTGCAGTTGCAATTCCTTTGTAAACAGCTCCAGCATCAGCATAAGTTACTGCAGGGCTCGTTCCAGGTTTAATATCATCTGCAAAAATGTTTGTAAATGATTCATTGATAAATACTTTATCAAAAACGTTATTCATGTTTACCCTGAAATTTAATGCCCCTGCTTTTTTACCTACTGGCAGTTTGTATGACATACCTGCATCTGTAGTAGCAAAAGCTGGTAATTCCATAGCCCCTTTATTATTTTCAATCATAAAATTTGTTGGAGAAATGTTTCCAAATAATTTTTCAGAATAGTTAAGGTTAGCATCAATATTCAAACCTTTTAATATTTCGTAAGCAGCTCCAATTGCCATGGTAGTCTGAGCAGCATTTCCAACTCTAACATTGTCTAAATATAAAGGTTTAGCAGTCCCTGAAGCCACAGGGTTATTAGAAACATCAAAAAGATTACTTGTAGCATTACCATTGTATCTCCAATCTCCAATAGAAACCATCCCGTTAAGTTTTAATTTGGTAAGCACTTTAGCAGTTACATCCAATTCAACTCCTTTGTGTGTTTCATTAACACCAGAGAAAGTATAGAATCCACCAACATTTGAAGGCGTATTGTCTATAAGAGTTGTAAATCTGTCTTCCCAAGTAGTATAATATGCATTTAAATTTGCATTGAAAATTCCTGAACGGAAACCATAACCAACCTCGATTGCTTTAATTTTTTCGTTTGTAAGGTTTTCGTTGATAATTGACGCATTATTAGGGAATACCGCATTAAAAAATGGTTGTTTAGAATATAGACCACCGTTTACAAACACATTATGTTGTTCGTTAATATTGTAATTTACTCCCGCTTTTACGTCACCACCATTAATGTTTTTGAAAGATGTTTTAGCAAGTGGATCTGTAGCGGTATTATATTTAAAATGATCAATTCTTTGATAACCTTGTTGTGATATTGCTCCTTGAAGGAAAGCCGTTAAGTTTCCTATAGAATATTCTAATTGTGTAAAAGCGCCATAGTAGTTTACTTTACTGTCATTCCAGTAATTTATTCTCTCTTGGTAATCAGTACTAACAAAAGGGTTACCGTTTGGTCTTGGCGCATATACTGTGCTGAAATACCTAGGGTTGTTATTTACATCAGCAGTATTTTTGTAGTTAGTAGCTCCAAATAAGTCAATTAAATTTTGAAAGTGAATGCCTTGGTACATTCTTCCTTCGATTCCAATATTCCAAATTAAATGATCCGTTAATTTTTTATCTAAATTGATTACACCTCCATACCAGTTGTGTGAATTTACCGAAGCAATTTCTGAAATACCATTAGTTAAGTTTCCAGCAGCAGCGGGAGCTGAACTGTTTTGATATTCACCACCAACAGCTGTTCTTGTACCTAATACCGATGGTTGTCCTGAGTTCCAGTTTTGAATTAAATCAAAATTAATCAATCCATTCCCGTCTGTAGTTCTTAATTGGTTAGTTGTAGAGTATGGATTATAATTTTTTATATTTCCAATTGAAGTAGTTCCTCCTCCACGTCCCCAAGAACCATAAAGAACCGTAGATAATTTTGTTGTTGTGTTAATATCGTAATCCCAGTTAAGAGAAGCTACCGGTTTGTGGTAATAATTTGTTTTTAAATTATATATTTCACCGTTTCTCATACCCCAATCAGAGTTGTATTTGATGTTTGGGTCAACACCATAACTTCCATATTTTAAGTAATCACTTAATAAAGGAGATGTTGATCTTTGATCATGCCATTGAGGCGCTCCTGTAAAAGTAAATTGAAAGTTGTGTTTCTCACCTGCTTTATAACCAAATGCCATAAAATAATTATATCCTTCAAATTTTGTTGCATCTACATAACCATCTCCGGCAGTTCTACTGAATAAAACTGAAGCAGAAAGTCCGTTTTTCATAACACCTGTGTTATAAGAAGCCTGCATTTTAAGATAATCATCATTACCAGAAGTAGTTGAAACCGTTCCTCCTTCTTTCATATCAGAAGTTTTAGTAACAATATTAATTGTCCCTCCTACAGAAGAAATAGCTAATTTAGAAGCTCCTAAACCTCTTTGAACCTGCATTGCAGAAGTCACATCAGACAAACCTGCCCAGTTGCTCCAAAATACAGCACTGTTTTCCATGTCGTTAATAGGAATTCCATTTATCATTACCGCAACATTCTTTTGATCAAATCCACGAATAACAACTCTTGAATCTCCAAATCCTCCACCTGCTTTAGAAGCATATACCGATGGTGTGCTTTTTAAAATCTCTGGAAACTCCTGAGATCCTAACTTTTCTTTAATTTCTGAAGCTTTAATTGTAGATACTGCTACTGGCGTTTTTCTGTCTTTAGCCAAATCGACTACAGTAGATTTTACTACAACTTCTCCAAGTACATTTTGATCACTAGCTAAAATGATTTTTCCTAAATCGATTGTTTTTCCGTTTTCTACAGAAAAACCTATGGTTTTAGATTTAAAACCTAAAAAGAAATTACAACTTCTCCATTTGCAGAAGCTGTGTTAATACTAAAGTGACCATCAAAATCTGACGCTACACCTGTCGCTGTACCTTCAATTACTATGTTAGCCCCCGGCAATGGTCCATTCTCGTCATAAACCATTCCTGTTACTTTTCCTTGTGCAAATCCTGCTGAAACTGCAAGAAAAAAGAAAGCCATTAAACACCAATTTTTCATTTTTTTCATTGTCTAAATAATACGTTAATTACTTAACGCAAAATTCTTACAAATATTTGACTACAATGTTAACAAATCGTTAAGTTTGAAACAAAATATTATGCTTGCATAGTAAATTTAATAACAAATATTCAATGAAATCAAGGCTTCACAAAGGTGTAATTTTGAAGTATTGTTATTTTTTTAAGAAAAACCTTAATAAAAACTCCGTAGAAGAATCGTGTTCTTTAACACTTCCGTAATTTATCTCACCTAAAATAGAATCGGCTAATTGTTTGCCCAATTCAACTCCCCATTGGTCATAACTAAAAATATTCCAAATAACGCCTTGAACAAATATCTTATGTTCGTATAAAGCGATTAATGACCCTAAAGTTTCTGGTGTTAATGATGAAATTAAAATAGTATTGGTTGGCTTATTCCCTTGGAAAATCTTGAATGGCAAAAGAAAAGCCATGTCTTCATTAGAAATGTTTTCAGCTTCCATTTCTTGTTTGGCTTGCGCTGCTGATTTTCCGTTTAGTAGCGCTTCGGTTTGGGCGAAGAAATTAGACATCAATCTATCATGATGCTCTTTATTTCCGTGCAATGGTTTTACAAAACCTATAAAGTCAGTAGGAATAAGTTTTGTACCTTGATGAATTAGCTGAAAAAAAGCATGCTGTGCATTGGTACCAGTTTCTCCCCAGATGATATTTCCAGTTTGATAATTGACTGCTTTGCCATCGCGTCCCACACTTTTACCATTGCTTTCCATTACGCTTTGTTGTAGAAACGCTGCGAATTTTTGCAGGTATTGAGAGTATGAAATTACAGCTTCGCTATCCGTACCAAAAAAGTTATTGTACCAAATACTCACTAAAGCTAAAATAACGGGTATATTTTGACTTAAGGGTTCCTTTTTAAAATGTTGATCCATTTTATTAGCTCCCTTTAATAAATCATCAAAACGATCAAAACCTACCGCCAAACTAATAGTTAATCCCACAGCGCTCCACAAAGAAAACCTACCGCCAACCCAATCCCACAT
>JBDTNG010000208.1:0-10695 GCA_039933895.1 Flavobacterium sp.
AGTAGCTTCTTTAATTTTAGGATTTCAGTTTTTTGCTAAAAAAATGACAAAAGCATTCATCATTACCGAAATAGTTTCGTTAGTCATCTTGTTTTTATCTAGCTTTTATTTTATTCAAATATTTGATATTGAAGGAATTGTTATCGCTCACGCTTTTACTTATTTTATGTATTGTTTAGTTTTGGGTATTTACTTTAGAAAAATTTTGTTTTAGATGGATATAAAAACAAATACAAATAACTACTTTCCTGCTTTAACCGGATTAAGGGCAATAGCTGCGTATATGGTTTATTTTCATCATTTTAATCCCATTGATAAGGAAGTATTTGGACCGACAATGTTTGATTTTTTTTCAGAATTACATATAGGAGTTACTCTTTTTTTTGTACTAAGTGGGTTTTTAATTACCTATAGATATTATGATGTCGGCAAGATTAATATTAAAAGGTATTTGCTGAATCGCTTTGCAAGAATATATCCAATGTATTTTTTGTTAACCACAGGAACATTTTTATTTTATGCTATTTATAGAGCTCAAAAGTCTTTTTTTGATTTTAAAATTTATTTGCTAAACATTACTCTTTTACGTGGTTTTTTTGATGATTTTAAATTCTCTGGAATTGCTCAAGGTTGGTCTTTAACCGTTGAAGAAGTGTTTTATTTTTCAGCTCCTTTTTTATTTGTATTGATAAAATGGAAAAAAATATTTTTGTTTTTGCTACCAGTATTGTTTTTAAGTTTAGGCTTTATATTGGTTTACTCTTTTCAGGATTTTTCTTTTTATGGAATAATGGGTACCAATAATTTCATGCTTGACTATACTTTTTTTGGTAGGTGTACTGAATTTGTTGTGGGTATGGGTTTGGCACTATTTATTAGAAATTATGCCTCTAGTTTTAGTATAAAATATTGTACTTATTTTGGAATAATTTTAATGATATTGTTTGTTTACTTTTTATCTATTTTAAAAGTTTCTACTGACGGATTTGGTACCGATTCCACCATGGGTAAAATTATCAATACATTCCTATTGCCTTTATTTGGAATTTCACCACTTTTATTCGGACTGATTTACGAAAAAACGATACTCTCCAAAATGCTGGAAAGTAAATTGCTACAATTGTTAGGTAAGAGTTCTTATGTCTTTTATTTAGTACACATGGGGATTTTCGTAATACTTTTAAATAAAATTTCTACTAATTATTTCGTGATCTTTATTGGACTCAATTTGATTTCAGTTTTACTTTATACTTATTTTGAAAAACCTTTGAACCGTTTTATCAAAACAAGATTTTTAAATTAATTTTCAGTTTTAAAACCAAGAGTTTTAGTAATAATGAAAAGTTTTTGTTTTTTAGGTTAAGCTCAATTTCAAAGTGAACTCTTTTAAGTAATGCTTTATTTTCTTCTTTTGTTTTATTGAGTTTAAACGCTTTTTTAAGAATTTGATACGTTGTAGAATTGATGTTTTTAGATATCTCCTTTCTTTCGAAAAATTGTGCTCCCAGTGAATTGCTAAGCTTCCTTTTTTTTACCAATACAGCATCAATAAAGTCAAAATTATAGCTTCTGGCAACACGTATCCAAAAATCTAAATCTTCATAATATAAGTTCTCATCGAAACCTTGTAATCGATCAAAAACTTCTTTTTTAATCATTGCTGAAACCGAACACATACAATTGCCTCCAGCCAAAATTGAAGTGTATATATTGCCTGTTGGACGTTTTGAAATTACTTTTTGGTCGCCATCTACGTGGAAATAGTACGAATCAAAGCTTCCATTTTCATGAATATTTTCTGCATTTCCATAGACCATTCCTAAATTAGAATGTGTTGATTTCTGAAAAGCATCTATTTGAAGGGCAATACAGTTCGGATTTAGAATATCATCAGTAGCCAAATCAATTAAATAATCACCTGTTGCGAATTTTGCTGCTTGGTTAAAGGATTTTGTGTTTCCAACGTTTTGATTATTGCTAATAAATTGAACTTTGGGATAATTTAAAAGCCAATTTTGAATTACAGCTGCTGAATTATCATCACTACAATCGTCTAAAACAAGTATTTCAATATTTTTATAACTTTGATTAATAACCGAATTCAATGCTTCAACTACATATTTTTCTTGATTATAGCACAAACAAATTACAGTTACTAATGGTGTTTCTTTCATTTTTACGTTAGAGTGTCATATATTTGATGCTAAAATACTAAAATTACAAATCATACACTTCTTAAAAACATAAATACAATTTAAATGGGTAATGTAAATACAATAGAATTAATTGAATTAGCCGTAATTGATGATGTAAGAGGAAATCTTGCTTTTCTTCAAAACGATAATTTGCCTTTTGAATTAAAAAGAGTTTACTATTTGTATGATGTACCCAGTACTGCGCATAGAGGCGGACACTCGCATAAGGAGCAAAACGAAATCTTAATTGCGCTCAGTGGAAGTTTTGAAGTAATTGTTAATGATGGTATTGAAAAGAAAAGTTATTTCCTAAACAAACCTAATATTGGAATGCACATCAAGCCAGGAATTTGGCGCGAATTGGAAAATTTTTCTTCGGGAGCAGTTTGTTTGGTCGTTGCCTCCGATTTTTTTAAAGAAGAAGATTATATTCGAGAATATGATGAATTTTTGAATTCTAAAAAATGAAAATTCTATATATAACGCCAACTATTTACGACGAAGGTGGTGTTTCCAAAGTTCTCGCGTTAAAAACCAACTATTTAATCGAACAATTTGATTATGAGATTTATGTCTTAACGTCAAACAATGATAAAACTTCCTTTTTTCATCCGTTTAATACTAAAACTAAAGCGATTGATTTAAAAACGAAAGGGTTTAAACCTTTTAAAATCATTGACCATTACAAGAAAGTAAACCAGCAAATTGAAGAAATTAAACCAGATCTATTGGTTTTATGTGATTTTGGGTGGAAAGGCTTCTGCTTCAATTTTTTTGTAAAAACAAAAATCCCGCTCATTTTTGAAGTTCATGGTTCAATATTTAATGAAACCAAAGCAATTAAGTTTCCCATTTTAAGTTTTGTTCGTGCAAGTATTAGAAAACTACTTTTAAAAATGTTTCGTCATGTCGTTTTTCTTTCTTCCAATAGCCAAAAAGAATGGGAAATAACAGGGAATATCATTCCAAATCCTATGATTACAAATTTGGATAAATCGGAATTAAAATCAACCAAAGTAATTGCAGTTGCGAGACATTCTTATGAAAAAGGGGTAGACCGATTACTATCCATTTGGCAAAAAATAATTTCTGTAAAGCCTGAATGGACACTCGATATTTATGGTGAAGGCATTTATTTGGAGCAAAATAAAAAATTAGCATCTGACTTAAATATTTTATCCAACACCAATTTTTACAAACCTGTAAAGAATATTAATGACAAGTATTTAGAATCTTCTGTATGTTTAATGACTTCACGACAAGAAGGGTTTCCAATGGTGCTTTTAGAAGCCATGTCAGTTGGATTGCCTATTGTTGCTTATGATTGTCCTATTGGTCCGAGATCAATTATTACGAATGAAGAAAACGGTTTTTTAATTGAAGATGGTAATGAGAAAGCTTTTGTAGCAAAAACCATTCAATTGCTAGAGGATTATGAAGTAAGAAAAAGAATTGGAAATGAAGCTAAAATGGCCATCCAAAAATACAATATCGATGCCATTATGAAGCAATGGAATGCGCTCTTTATGACTTTAACTTCAAAGTAATATAATAGCCTAATTTGTAAAAATCAAAGACCATCAATCTTGGATTTTTGGATAAAAGATGTTTTTCTATCTTTTTCTGAAATTTTAAGAATCCAAATTGGATAATGTGAGCTAAATTAAATCGCTGTAATTTTTTAAATAGCAGCTGAATTTTTGTCACCGGTTTTGCCAACAAACTATTTTGTTCAATAAAAATAAGTGTTTCTAAAGCCTCTTTAGTTTTATTTAAGAATATTTCAGAGGTTTCGTAATTCAAATGATAGGTTGGATTGTCAATGTGATGTATAGTGTGGTTTTTAGCTCTTAGATTATTAATAAAAACCAAATCTTCATAACCGTAATTTGTAATTCGAGAATCAAATTTTATACTATTGAAAACTGCTTTTGAAATTAAAATATTAGAAGTTAATGTCGTTTCAAATGGATTTTCTTTTCGTTTTCTAAAGTCAATTTCTTCTCTTTCTGAGCCGTATTTCCATCGAAGTATATCCTCTTCTTTTGGTTTTACTTTCTGGTATGCAATGCCACCAAAAATGACCTCATGTTCTGGAATTGTTGCGATATAATTGCTGATGAATTTAGCATTTTTCGGAAAAGTATCCGTGTCTAATATTAAAAGCCAATCGTAATTTGCTTTTTCTGCTAATATATTTAAATTTTGCCCTCTACCTAAATTGGATTGATTTTCCTCAAACCAACAATTAGTAAGTGTGTTGATTTTTAAATTTTCTTGCCTTGTAATTTGATTGGTTGAAGCATCATCAAGTACAATAATTTCAAAAATAATCCCAGCTTCAGCAGCCTGATTACAAAGTTCTTGAACCAAAGGAAACGCATTGTAATTGTATGTTGGAATTAATATAGAAAGCATTTATTGATGGTGATACGGTTCGTTACGCAAGATAGTAAAACCACGATACAATTGCTCAATAAAAAACAAACGAACCATTTGATGTGAAAAAGTCATCTGTGAAAGCGAAATTTTTCCAAAAGCCTTTTTGTACACTTCTTCACTAAAACCATAAGGGCCTCCAATTACGAAAACCAAGGTTTTAATTCCAGAATTCATTTTCTTTTGTAATTCTTCTGAAAACCCAACACTGGAAAAGTTTTTGCCATTCTCATCCAATAAAATCAGTTGGTCCGTGGGTGTAGTTTTTGATAAAATCAATTCACCTTCTTTTTCTTTTTGTTGACTCTCAGATAAGTTTTTTACGTTTTTAATATCTGGAATGACTTCTAATTCAAACTTGACATAAAAAGACAACCGTTTGGTATAATCATCTATCAGTGTTTGTAGCGATTTATTATCTGTTTTGCCTATGGCGATAATTCTGATGTTCATTTTTTAGTCTTCAAAGTTCCAAAGATACAAAGTTTTGCATTTCCTCAAATTACATTGAATTTTTGGCGATAATAATTAAATCGGTGTCATCATTCGCTGGATAATCCTGGCGTTGTAAATGGATAATTTCAAAATTATTATCATCCAAAACGCTTGTCAAATCTTCTTCTCGATAATAATGCATGAATATTTCATCGCCGGAACTCCCTTTTTTAAATTGCGACTGACTGTAATCATCTTCCATAGTACTCAAGTAAAGTACACCCTCAGGATGTAATAAATGGGAAGCGTCTTTTATGAGTTGTGTCATTTCTTCTTTCGACAAATATGGCAGACAGAAACCACACATCATTGCGTCAAATTTTTGAGTAATGCTGCTAATATCTCTACAATCCATCACTTCAAAATGTGCTGTTGGATTGTTAATTTTAGCCAAAGAAACCATATTAGGTGACAAATCAATGCCTGAAATTTTAAGATCAGGTCTTTTTTGTAATAAATGTTGGGTAATGTTTCCTGGCCCACAGGCAATTTCAAAAACGGTAGCATTTTCGTTTGGTATATTGTTGCAAAATACATCGAAAGTACTGCCATACGAATTCACATCCATAAATTTGTTCTGATAATCTGTGGCCAGTTTATCAAAAATGCTTACTGCAATTTTGTTTTTATCCATTTTGAAGTGTTTAGATAAATGGGATGATTATTTATACTGTACTAAAAGTTTAAACTTTTCTATTTGTCTTCGATGACGTAAAATGTGTACAATGGCATGTTCCATGATTTGTTCAATATCATAGATTTGTCCCCATGAAGTTTTAATTTTTTTTACAACCTCAAATTCTTCAAATTCATGATCTTCAAAATCTGAAAATGTTTCAAAAGTAAATGCCAGAACACTATTCAAATCATCAATATAGTCTGAAGCAGATTCTCGAGTATTTTTTTGACGGATTCTGGCGCTGCTATTTTTTAATTCTTGAATATAAATGGAGTAGGAGTATCCAGAACCAACAACATGAGTCAGTATCGTCTGAATCGATTTACAATCTGGATTTTGGGTAGTCTGGTCGACAATAGTTGTCAAGTCTGACGGAGTAATATTTTTAATTACCTCTTGTAATTCAATAATAGCTTTAGAATATTCGTCGAGTATTGCGCCAATTGCACCTTGTCTGTTATGATTCATTGTTTCTTATTTTTGATATAATATTTTGTTCAAACCAATTTTTATCATGTTCTGATTTGAATGCATCTTTAGGGATAAAAACAAACTGATTTCTTGAGATATAAAGTAAATAAATGTTTTTTAATTCCACTTGTTTTATGAAATGCTCAAACTTTATGGTGCTTTCAGTTTCATCACTTAGAACACCAACGAATCGATCTTCATAAATATCAAAATAGCGTTCAAGCAAAAAAACAGCACTGTCTTTTGATCTGGCAAAATTCCAATACCTATATAAAAAATAGATAGGATAAAAAGCGGCAAAGAACACATAAAATTGTTCAAAAGGATCATTTCTACCATTCAATGAAAATAAGAACGCCAATGCCCAAATTAATATAAAAAACCACCATCTTCTTTTCAAATGTGCCATGACAAGAGTCTGAAAAAATGACTTTTTCGTGAGTTGGAATTTTTTTGTGGTAATCATAATTTTGGGTTGACTAGTCTAACGTATTTATAGATGCTATATTCCTTTTAATTTTACCGCTAATATACCAAAAGAACTTTGAATAGTATAATCACAATACTGTTGGTATGGCTTATTATACTTCAAAATATGTTAAAATAGTCTTATTATCATTTCCGCAATTGTACGTGATTGCAAAATATATCTTATTTTAGCGATATAAAATTACAATATGATTTCAGAAGCGCAATTTCAAGAGGAGTTATTGGCTATTATAAAAAACGGAATACGCGAAGATATTGGCCCTGGAGATTATAGTTCATTGGCTTGTATTCCTGATGCTGCAGTTGGTAAAGCCAAATTGTTAGTCAAAGATGAAGGTGTTATCGCTGGTGTTGCATTTGCTAGTATGATTTTCAATCAAATTGACCCAAATCTGAAAGTAGAAACTTTTATCGAAGATGGAGCGAATGTAAAATATGGAGATGTAGTGTTTCATGTTTCTGGAAGTTCACAATCGATTTTAAAAGCGGAAAGATTAGTGCTCAATTCGATGCAACGCATGAGTGCTATTGCAACCAAAACCAAAAAATATGTCAATTTATTAGAAGGAACAACTACAAAAGTTCTAGATACTCGTAAAACAACCCCTGGTTTCCGTGCCGCAGAAAAATGGGCAGTGAAAATTGGAGGAGGAGAAAATCATCGTTTTGCTTTATATGATATGGTCATGTTGAAAGACAATCATAATGATTTTGCAGGCGGAATTACTTTGGCTATTGCCAAAACAAAACAATATCTCGCAGCACATAATTTAGATTTAAAAATAATAGTTGAAGCAAGAAATCTAAACGAAATCAAGGAAATATTAGAATCTGAAGGTGTTTATCGCATTTTGATTGATAATTTTAATTTTGAAGATACACGCAAAGCAGTTGCTATGATTGGCAATAAATGCCTTACAGAATCTTCTGGAAATATCAATGAAAAGACCATAAGAGAATACGCAGAATGCGGTGTTAATTATATATCATCCGGCGCATTAACACACTCCGTTTACAATATGGATTTGAGTTTAAAAGCGATATAAAATTAATGTAATAGTTAAAAGCTGAAATGATAGAGTATTGATAATCTCTTTTCTTTTCTCTCTTTCTCCATAAATCCATTTTCAAAAAAATGAGTCACGAAATAGAAAATACACTTAAAAAAATACCTGTAGTCAAACAACTCGTTGTTTTATTGCAAAATGTCAAGTTGCCTTGGTTGCTTGGCATTTCATTATACGATTTAATGGAGTTTTATATTGATGGTATTGTTCGAGGTTCCATAACGTATAGAGCAGCAGCGATTGCTTTTAGTTTCTTTATGGCATTGTTTCCATTTACATTATTTATTTTGAACTTGATTCCGTATATCCCAATTCCCGGTTTTCAAGATGATTTTTTAGGTTTTGTGCAGCAAAATGTGCCGCCAACTACCTTTGATGCTATAAAAACGATTATCAACGATATTCTTCATAATAGCCATTCAGGGTTACTTTCTACAGGTTTTATTATGTCTATATTTTTGATGACCAACGGCGTAAATGCGGTGATGAGCGGATTTGAAACCTCGCATCATATCGTCATTAAAAGGGCCTATTTCAGACAGTATTTTGTAGCGCTTTTTATTTCTTTGTTGTTAACAATCAGTTTGTTAGTAACTGTTTCTGCGATTGTTGTTTTTGAGGTTTTTATTCAAAAAACAATTATTCAAGATGTACTTTCCAGTAGAATTTCGGATAAAATATCATTGATAGAATCCAGCAGATATATCTTTGTAATTATCATGATTTTATTGTCTGTAGCCATACTTTTTAAATTCGGAATCCGACAAACCAAAAAGAAAGCTTTCATTTCTATTGGCGTTGTTTTTACAACTATATTATTTATTATCACCTCTTATTTTTTTGGAATTTGGGTAGTTAAATTTTCAAAATACAACGAATTGTACGGTTCGATAGGTACCTTATTAATTGTAATGTTTTACCTTTGGATTAACTGCATGATTTTGCTATTAGGTTTCGAACTTGATGCTGCCATTGCCAAACTTAAAGAACACCCCTCAAAACACCCTCATTTATAATACATTATGAAAAAACTAACCCTACTTTTTATTTTTTTAGCATGCCTCCAATTACAAGCACAAACCGTTATCGGTAAATGGAAAACCATTGATGATAAAACGGGCAAAGTGAAATCGATAGTAGAAATTTATGAAGCTAACGGAAAAATTTTTGGAAAAATTATAGAAATTGAAGATGCTGCAAAAAGAACTAAAACGTGTTTAAAATGTGAAGGTGCCGATAAAAACAAAGCGCTTATTGGTTTAGTAGTCATTAAAGGCTTGTCAAAAGACGATGATGAATATAATGGAGGTAAAATTCTTGACCCAGAAACGGGAGATTTATACAAATGTATTATCAAATTACAAGGCAAAGATAAATTAGAAGTTCGCGGCTATATGGGACTCTCTTTTATTGGACGCTCTCAAACCTGGACTCGGGTTAAATAAAAACTAAAGATGTCATTTTTTGTAGAAGTTATTTTACCAATTGCGTTGCCTCAAACCTTTACGTATAGGGTTTCTGAAGCCGAATTCCACTATTTAAAAGTTGGAATGAGAATTGCAGTTCCTTTCGGTAAAAGTAAATTCTACACTGGATTGGTTTCCAGTTTGCATCACAATCAACCCACATTATACGAAGCCAAAGAAATTCATCAAATTATTGATGAAAAACCAATTGTAACTGAAATTCAGTTGCAGCATTGGCAATGGATTGCGTTGTATTATATGTGTACCATTGGCGAAGTTTTTAGAAGTGCTTTACCTTCGGCTTTCATGCTCGAAAGTGAAACGGTTATTTCTTCTAAAAAAGATCATTTTATTGATGAAGCCCAACTTTCGGATGACGAATATTTATTGATAGAAGCATTAAATCAGCAAAGTTCACTCAAAATTCAGGAAGCCATTTCCATATTGAATAAGAAAAATATTTTGCCAGTTATTCAGTCCTTATTGTCTAAAAATGCCATTTCACTTAATGAAGAAATGGTCGAAGAATACAAACCGAAATTGGTTCGCTATATTCGATTGTTTCCGGAATTTAATTCAAATGAAAAACTGGAAGAACTTTTAATGTTACTGAAGAATGCCCAAAAGCAAAAAGACTTGATTTTGAGTTATTTTCAATTGCAAGCTTCGGAAAGAAAGCCCATTTCGGTAAAGAAATTGACTGATTTTTCTGGTGGAACTGCAGCAGTTATTAAAGTATTAATCGACAAGCAGATTTTTGAAGAATATTATGTTCAGGAAGATCGGGTTTCTTTTTCTGATTCTGAAAAAGACAAAGTAATTTTGAATGATTTTCAAACCAAAGCTTTTCAGGAAATTGAAACTGTTTTTACTCACAAAGAAGTTTGTTTGCTGCATGGTATCACAGCTTCGGGAAAAACGGAAGTGTATATCAAACTGATTGAAGATTTACTGGAGTCGAAAAAGCAAATTTTGTACTTATTACCAGAAATAGCTTTAACTACACAATTGGTTTCCAGATTGATTCAATACTTTGGAAATAAAGTGGCCGTTTTCCATTCGAAATACAGTAATAATGAGCGTGTTGAAGTTTGGAATCAGGTTTTAAATGCTGATGAAAAAGCGCAAATTGTCATTGGCGCCCGTTCTGCATTGTTTTTGCCCTTTCAGAATTTAGGGTTTATTGTAATTGATGAAGAGCACGAACAGACTTTCAAACAAACTGATCCTGCGCCAAGATATCACGCCCGTGATGCAGCAATTGTTTTGGCCAATTTCCATAAGGCAAAAGTATTATTAGGCTCAGCAACGCCTAGCATTGAAACTTATTTTAACGCTCAGAATAACAAATATGGTTTGGTCGAACTGAACCAACGTTTCGGAAATGCAGTTTT
>JBDTNG010000209.1:0-4003 GCA_039933895.1 Flavobacterium sp.
TTTCAACTGTCGTCTTCAAGTCAGATTCATTGAATGGTTTTACAATATATCCATCGGCACCAATACCATATCCTTTTACTTTATCTTCATTTTCAGAAAGAGCTGTCAATAGGACAACGGGAATATGACTAATGAATTCATCCTTTTTTAGTTTTTCACAAAATTCGAGTCCATCCATAATGGGCATCATAACATCAGCTATACAAAGTACAGGTTTAATTTGTTGACAAATTTTAAGTCCTTCTTCGCCATTTTCAGCCTGGTATACTTTGTAATAATCCGATAAATAATCAACTAAATATTTTCTAAGTTCAATATTGTCTTCTATAACAACTATTTTTTGCTTCAACTCCGTATTTTGAAGTATTTTTTTCATTACTTTTTCAGAAATAGGCATGCTTTGGTTGTCATTTTTCAAAACATATTCAAATACTTCTTTATCATTGTAAAAATTGCGTTCAATTGGAATTTCAACTGTAAATATACTTCCCTCTTCAGGTGTACTTTCTACTCGTATTATTCCTTTGTGAAGTTCTACCAATGATTTTACAAGCGACAAACCTATTCCAGATCCGGTATTATTTTCTTTGCTGTTGGTAACCTGATAAAACCGTTTGAAAATTTTTTCTTGACTTTTCAAAGGAATTCCTACTCCATTGTCACTGATTTCTAGGACTAACAACCCTTCATCCCCATCTTTTAATCGAAGAAACAAATCTACATAACCATATTTATTTGTAAATTTTAAAGCATTAGATAAAAGATTGTAAAGGATTTTATCATACTTATCATTATCGATCCATCCATTAATATTCTCAATTTCAGTAGTGAAATTTAATCTTATATTTTTGTTGTAGGCTAACTCTTTAAAAGATTCAAAAATATTTTTAGAATAAGCAACAATATCGGTTTTTGAAACTTTAAGTTTCAATTCACCTGACTGCGCTTTCCTAAAATCGAGCACTTGATTGACCAAACTCAACAACCTACTCGCATTTTGATAAATCAAATTATATTTACTTTTTTGATATTCTGTTGCGTTTTCTTCTTCCATCAATTGTTTTGCAGGGCCTAAAATAAGAGTTAAAGGCGTTCTTAACTCATGCGAAATATTGGTAAAAAAACGCAATTTTTCATTATTCAATTTAACATCTTGTTCGCGTTTTACTTTCTCGGTAAGTAATTCTTGTTTTAATCGAATTCTATTTTTAATTTCTTTTCTAACAAAATAAAAAATAAGAGACAATACAATTAGAAATAGTAAAAGCGCTATTGGTGTTAACCAAAAAGGGGGATTAACTTTTATTTGATACGAAACAACTTTGCTCCAAGTTCCGTCACTATTACTTGCTTTTATTTTAAAAACATAATCTTTAGGGTAGAGATTTGTATACTGAACAATTCTTGAATTGCTGTTTGTAGTGATCCAATCCTTATCAAATCCTTCCAGCATATACTGGAATTTATTTAGTTTTTCATTGGCAAAAGAGGGTGCTGAAAATTCCAATGAAAAATTGCGGTTTTTATAACTTAACTCTATTTTTTTTCCATAATTAATATCAGTCAAAAGAGGCATCTGACCGTTAATTTCCATTCCTGGAAGTATTTCTTCATTTTGTATTTTAAACTCGGTGATAATTGGTTTTGGTGACCATTTATTTTTTATCATTTTGTGAGGCGAAAAATATATAATACCATTTTTACCTCCTAAATAAATAGTCTTGTCATCAAAATTAAAAAAACCACTAGAACTAAAAACATCCAATCTATTTCCACTATTTACATGATAAATATTAATGTCTTTTAAATTTGATTTAAGTCTTGCAATACTATTGTTATTTATATTCAGCCATAAATCTCCATTGATGTCAGAAAGCATTTCTGTAATCCACTTCCCCTTTATTTCCCTAGGATATGTTATGATTTTAAATTTATTTTTTAAAGGATCCAAAAGATATAAACCTAAGCGAGAAGAAGCCCATATTTTACCTTTTTGATCTACCATAATATCACTTATATCTTCCTCTTCTTCATCGTTTGATGCATCATTTTCTTTTTTAGAAAGTGACTTATACCGTTTAATACTGCCTGATTTAATATTATATTTAACAACTCCTACTTCTGTAGCAAACCAAAAATTATTTAAACTATCTTTTTCAACAGCATTGATTCTGAACCCTGGCAATAATCGACCTGTTTTTGTATCAATTTCTTGGGTTTGACTATTTAAAATTAGAGCGCCATCACCATAAGAGCCAACCATTATGGATTGTTCTGAAACTTGTGTAAAGGCAAATATTGGAGAACCTTTAAAACCAATATTAATCTCTTTTGAACTATTGGTTAAATAATTATAAACCAATAAATTGCCATTCCACAAACCGCAATAAAATAGTTTACCATCAACTGAAAAGATACTAGCCATATCCTTTTTGGTATTATTTAAAGGAACAAAACCACCTTCCGAATTGGAAATAAAAAGACCATTATGCCTAGTTTCGGCAATTACTTTACCATCATAGGTTTTAGAAAAACCTCTAATTCGAGGGGCTTGATTGCCAATATAACGAGAGATGTCTTTATTGAGAGTAAACTGATTTTCGTAAGGATCATATTTATCTAATCCATCCTCAGTTCCTATCCAAAGAACTCCTGAAGCATCAAAATACAAGGCTGAAATCAAATTATCAACTATGGATTTATCATCCGATAATATGGAATAATACCATTTGTATTTCCCTTTTGCAATATCTTCTAGTTCATTACAAACTAACAAACCGCCAAGAGTACCCACCCAATATTTACCGTCTGGAGCTTTAGCCACCGACAAAAAGTAAGGCCCTAGATTTCCTCTAATTTCATCATTTGAAATATAAAGATTGACAAATGTATTATTTAGCTTATCGAGTTTATAAAGTCCTTGACGAGTTCCAACAAAAATATCCTATTTTGAATCTTCAAAAATAAAATTGATATAAGGATTTTTCTCATCCGAAAACGGAATCGAAAGTGTATAATTAATTATTTTTATTATAGTACCACTTGAGTCTAATGTGATTTTTGCAACCGACCCCGTTTCGTAACTTCCCACCCAAATGTTCCCGTTCTTATCTTCGAAAATTTCTTTAACATATTCAAATCCTTTAATGGGTATTTTTTCAAATCTGTTTTCTTTTAAATAAAAAAGGTAAACCCCTTTCGTTTTAGTTCCTACCCAAACCCTTTTAAATTTGTCTACATATACCGATCGAATCTCTTCATCTGGTAAACTATTAGGATTATTTTTTTGTGGTAAAAAAGTAGTAAAAGTATGGGTGTCTATTTTAAAAAGTGTCAGCCCTTTTCTTGTACCAATCCACAAATTGTTTGATGAATCGTCTAGTCGAAGTGCTGTAATATCATCATTGTGCAATTTATTCTCGCCCAACGAGGAACTAGAATAATTTTTAAACTGATAGCCATCAAAACGGTTCAGTCCTGAAAAGGTTCCAAACCATTTTTATCTTGAACAATATGCCTAACTGAGTTGTGAGACAATCCATTATTATCATTATAGTGTTGAAATTTTATATTCTGAGAAATAGAACTATAAAAAGTCAATATACAGCAAAGTACTATAAAAAAATTTCGTTTCATAAAATGGATTGTGACCGCAATGTACTATTTTTTGATTAAAAAAATAAAACACATTTAGGTAATATTAAATTATATAAATCCATAAACCAAAAATGAAATCAAATTAAATGTGAATCCATTATCTATTACAAACGCCAACATTAAAACCAACAGCGATAACAAAATGTTTTCTGAAAATTATTATTGAAGGTGATTTTTTGGATGATATTTCAAAACAATTCAAAGAAAAAAATGGTTACTTTGCAAAAAAGAAAAACAAAATGAAGTATAGAAAATTAGGTAAAACAAATTTAGAAATTTCTGAAATAGCCCTTGGAACATGGCAAGTTGGTGGAAAATGGGGTTCTTCATTTAATGATAAAACAGC
>JBDTNG010000210.1:0-7029 GCA_039933895.1 Flavobacterium sp.
CTCATCGCCTTCTGTATTCACTCTGCTTCCTAAGTTTTCAGGAGTCATAAAGAGGATCAAAAAGTAATTGGGCCAAGTTTGCAGGAGATTGCAACAATTTACAAAGCCAAAGGGGGAAACATCATCGAATTTTTAAAAGGAAAACACGAACCTCTGGTTGATCCTTCACAATACGAAGTGATGAAAACCAATTTCTCGGTTACAAAAAATCTTCCTTTAGAAGAATTAAAAGCGTTGGAAGCTTATATTTTAAGTCATTCAAAATAAAGCAGGCCACAAAGCCTATTCCATCCATTTCCAACAAAAATAAAACTAATGCCCATGGTTCCCTAACCGGTGCAAAGCATACCTCAAGCGGTGCAAATCGTTTTTTGGCCGGTGCAAAACAAAAAACAGCCGGCGCAAGTCATTTCTTAGTCGGTGCAAATCGTTTCTTGGTCGGTGCAAAGCAAAAAATAACTGGTGCAAGTCGTTTCTTGCCCGGTGCAAAGCATTCCTTAGTCGGTGCAGTAAAGTATCGGAGCGTTTTATAGGATTATTGTTCTTGAAATCGCCATGAGTCACTAGGTTAAAAACACAATTGATGAGAAATCATTTTTTATGCTTGTGTATTTTTTTTACTTTTATAAGATGAACGTAGCATTTATAAACTCACCCTTAGGAATTACAAAAATCGAAGGCGATGAAAACGGAATTTCCGTTATTTCGGTTTTATCCGAAGGAGAAGTTACGCCCGAAATTCCTTCAGAGTTACAAGAAGCTGTTACTCAATTACAGGATTATTTCGAAGGAAAAAGGACCGATTTCGACTTCAAACTCAATCCGAAAGGAACCGATTTCCAACAAAAAGTCTGGCAGGAATTACTCAAAATTCCCTTTGGCAAAACCATGTCATATATGGATTTGTCCAAAAAATTAGGTGATGTCAAAGCCATTCGTGCTGTGGCTTCCGCCAATGGGAAAAACCCTTTGTGGATTGTTGTTCCTTGTCATCGTGTCATCGGAACTGATGGCTCACTGACTGGTTATGCTGGTGGTCTGTGGCGCAAAAAATGGCTCATTGAACACGAAAATCCCACCACACAACAAAGCTTATTTTAAAAATAGTTAACGTCATATTCCGAGATTTAAATGCAATTTTTTACATTCGTAACATAAACGCCAAAATGATATAGTAATGATAGAAAAAATCCAACTGGAAAACATTCTTTTTCTAGATATAGAAACCGTTCCGGAACAAGAAAACTACAACAACCTTGACGAAGATTTTCAGCATCTTTGGGAACAAAAAACACAGTACCAACGCAAAGACGATTTTACTCCGGAAGCCTTTTATGACCGTGCAGGTATTTGGGCCGAATTTGGAAAAATAATCTGTATTTCTGTTGGTTATTTTACTTTCAAAGGAGATATTCGTCATTTTCGAGTGACTTCCTTTTTTGGCACCGAAGATAGAATCCTAAAAGATTTCAGCAATTTACTCAACAACCATTTCGGACAACCGCAGCATGTTTTGTGTGGCCATAATGCCAAAGAATTTGACTTTCCATACATTGCACGTCGTATGATTATCAATCAAATTTCCATTCCACAAAAACTAAATTTATTCGGCAAAAAACCTTGGGAAATCCCGCATTTGGATACAATGGAATTGTGGAAATTTGGCGACTATAAAACCTTTACTTCTTTAAAATTATTGACTAAAGTATTGGGTATTCCTTCTCCAAAAGATGATATCGACGGAAGCCAAGTAGGCCATACCTTTTATGTTGAAAAAGACATCGACCGAATCGTAACCTATTGCGAAAAAGATGTTATTGCAGTGGCTCAGGTTTTATTGCGCTTGCGTCGAGAAGAATTACTGATTGATGATGAAATTATTCATGTGTAAAAAACAACAGCAATACTAACTACAATTTGAAATTGATACTGTTTTTTACGATTGATATTGCTTTTTGCTATTGATATTGCTTTTTGAAATTTCAGCGATTGATATTGTGAATGATATTTGCAATTGACATTGATTTATTACATTTACAAAAAACTAAGATTATGGTATTAAGTAGATTTTGGCTGGCTATTTTTATTTCATCAATTGTCTTTATTGTCATTAGTTTGTTTACAGGCAATACCTATACCCTTGATTTTGTATTGAATGGAAAAAAAGACGATCCTGTTTTAATTTCTGAGAAATATATCGACCACGTTCCTTTTTTTATCAAAGACAGTATAAAAAAGGCACCAGATCAAACCATGATTGTCAATCGTGATACACTAAATGCCGACACAACTTATGTTTATAAAAATAAAACTGTAAAAATTTATAGTGGCGTTCAAAAATCGGATGGTTTATTACCAACTTGTAAAAACACCTTACTTGATTTAATCATTCCGCTTATTGCTTATTTGGCATTTTTCTGTGGTTTGATGGAACTTTTAATTATATCTGGAGCATCTGGGAAATTAGCTAAATTGTTAAGTCCCGTATTTGTAAAGGTGTTTCCAAGTATTCCAAAAGACCACCCGTCTATTTCCTATATGACCTTAAACTTTGCTGCTAATTTCTTGGGATTGGATTCTGCTGCCACACCATTTGGATTAAAAGCCATGGAAAGTTTACAAGAAATAAATCCCGAAAAAGACAAAGCCAGTGATGCACAAATTATGTTTATGTGCTTGCATGCTTCGGGACTAACATTAATTGCAACTTCTATTATCGGATATCGTGCTGCTGCGAATGCCAGCAACCCTGCCGATGTTATGTTGCCTTGTATTATTACTTCTTTTATTGGTACGATTGCAGCTTTTCTAATTGTTGGAATCAAACAAAAAATTAATTTCAAAAGTGCTTCTTTGGTTGTGGCTTTGATGGCATTAATCGCTGGAATAGTTGGTTTATTGATGTATGTAAATCATTTGGATTTAATTGGGAAAAACTATTTCACCTCAAATCTTTCAGGACTAATATTGGTTGGAATTATTGCTTTTACATTGATATTTTCATTTATTAAAGAGAAGAAATTTGCTGAAGCGAATACCACAGTTTTCGAAGCATTTGTATCAGGTGCCAATAATGGCGTTAAAACTGGAGTTACTATTTTTCCATACGTTATGGGGATGTTAGTAGCTATTTCTTTATTTAGAAACAGTGGTTTGTTTGAAATTATTAGCAACTTGTTAGCGATTGGTTTTTCTAATATGGGTGTCAGTAAAGAAATAACAGATGCTTTGCCAGTAGCGATGCTCAGACCTTTTAGTTCAGCAGGATCACGTGGCTTTTTGATTGATTCGATGAATACTTTTGGGGCCGACTCTTTAACAGGAAGATTGAGTAGCATTTTTCAATGCAGTGCCGAAAGTACTTTTTACGTCATTGCGGTTTACTTTGGTTCTATCAATATAAAAAATACCCGTTACGCTTTAGGAACTATGCTTTTGGTTGATTTGATTTGTGTGATTACAGCCATTTTTGTAGCCAGTTGGTTCTTTTAATTCAAGGTGATTTAATTTATAACCAATTTTATTTATCGCATTTTCGCAATTATAATTTCTTTATAGACAAAAGATTACTACTTTTACCGCCCCAAATTCTCACCTACCTATGATTAGAAAACTACTCGTGTTAGCATTGATCAACTTTGCTTTTACTTCCTTAAATGCACAAGAAGCCGATAGTCGTTCTACGAACGATATCATGAATGCACCAAATCCTGAAAAATACAAAGAGCTTAATTTAAACAATCGAAGCCTTACTAAACTTCCACCGGAAATTGGCCGTTTTGTTAATATTGAAAAACTTTGGATTAACTACAACAACCTTCAGTCTTTACCGATTGAGATAAGCAAGTTGACCAAATTGAAAGAGTTGTATTTGAACAACAATCTGTTTCTGAAATTCCCTATCGAACTTGGAAAACTAGGAGCGTTAGAAAAACTGGAAATTCAAAAAAACAAATTGGAATCCGTTTCGCCTTACATTGGAAAATTGTTCAAATTAAGAAAGCTGAATTTAAGCAATAATAAAATTGAAACGATTCCAGTTGAAATAGGCAATTTGACTAGTTTGACAGAAATGGTTTTATTCGACAATAAGATTAAAGAAATACCGCTAGAAATTGGAAAACTGACGAAGTTGAAAATTTTAAATTTCGAAAAGAATGGTGTCTTAGTACTTCCTGTTGAAGTAGGCAATCTTGTGAACCTAACACAATTGAATGTAAACAGTAATCAAATTCAGGTAGTTCCAACAGAAATAGGAAATCTTGTTAATTTGAAAAGCTTGGGATTGGAAAAGAATAAAATTAAAAAATTCCCGGTTGAGATTACTAAATTAACGCTTCTGACTTCATTAGATCTCGACGAAAACCAATTCAAAACGTTGCCACAAGAAATCATAAATCTTGTCAATTTGAAAGAATTATATCTTGCCACCAATCCTTGGATTAACTTCCCTGAACCAATATATAGTTTCTTAGAAAAACTGGAATTTGGACAATCAGATCAAGTAAAAAAAATTATTCGAGTAAAAAGCTAATAAAAAAATGCCTCACGTTTGTGAGGCATTTTAGTTTTATTCTAGTCTAGAAATTATTTCTTGATGAATTTTTTCGTGATCGTTTTTTGACCATCATTTATTTCAAAAATGTAAACACCAGATCCTAAATCGGAAACACTGATTTCTTTTTGATTTAAATTTCCACCTTTAACTTCTTGTCCAATTAAGTTGTAAATTTTATATGACGCCGCTCTATTGTCTAATAAAGAAACGTTCAATACATTGTCAACTGGATTTGGATACATGTTGAAATCGTAGTTATTAGCTTCGTTTCCAATTTGGTTTGTAGTAGCAACTCCAGAAACTGAACCACCACCAATATTTACTGTGTAATCTTCTACTTCACCATAAGCGAAAGTTTCACAAGCTGTTGGGGCTGATCCATATTTCATAGAAACTCTCATTCTTGTAGGTCCTGCTAAAGCTGTTGTTGGTACAGTAACAGTTCCTGCTAAATTTGCACTGCTGGCAGCAGATCCAGATTCTACTAATTCTGTAGATTCAAAAGTCCCGTTTTTGTTGAAATCAATCCATATCGCCCAGTATTCAGTATAAACAGTTCCTGAATATCCAGTACTAACAGTAAGTGCGTTTGCACCGTAAGAAAGATTTCCAACTAGATTAGTAAAATTACCATATCCACCATTAGCTCCTGTAACATTAGAGATTCCTCCAATCGCTACATAATCAATAAATTCATCAGAAACACTGTTTCCTTTTGAATTACAATAAGTAATTGATGTAGATGAAGTTGTTACATTTACCACATTACTTGATGCAGAAATATTACCAGCAGCATCTTTTGCTTTTACAGAGAAAGTATAAGCCGTTGCAGCTGTTAATCCTGTTACAGCATAAGAAGTAGTTGTAACTGTAGCTTTCAAAGTTGTCCCTTGATACACATTATAACCCGTAACACCTACGTTATCAGCAGAAGCAGTCCAAGATAAGTTTGTTGTTGTTTGAGTTGTTCCAGAAGCCGTTAAACTTGCTGGCGCTGTTGGCGCTGAAGTGTCACCTGTTGAAGCAGTTGTTGTTACATTAACAGTATTACTTGCAGCAGAAACATTTCCAGCAGCATCTTTCGCTTTTACAGAAAAAGTATACGCTGTTGAAGCTGTTAAACCTGTTACAGCATAAGAAGTAGTTGTAACTGTAGCTTTCAAAGTAGTTCCTTGATACACATTATAACCTGTAACACCAACATTATCTGTTGAAGCAGTCCAAGATAAGTTTGTTGTTGTTTGAGTCGTTCCTGAAGCTGCTAAGCTTGCTGGAGCTGTTGGCGCTGTTGTATCAGTTGGACCAGTATAAGCAGCTCCAATTCCTACTGCATAAAATGCGTTTGTTGTAGCAATAACTTCAGCAGAACCTGCACCATACAGATCAGTAGCTGCTTGAATACCATAAGTTCTTGCGTTTGCATACGTAGAATTCGATGTTAAATAATTGCTTTCAGTACGGAAAGCAATTTGTGCTGCTTTATCAATTCCAATACCGGTAACATTAAAAACACTTCCAATGTCATTTGTTCCAGATTTTCCGATAGTTAAAATGTAAAACCAATGGTTTAATACACCTGAATTATAGTGAACACCACAATAATCATTGCTTTGTACTGGTGTACCACAATTTACATTTTTCCAATATGTCCCATTGTAAGTATCCGGTTGCCCATCCTCGTTAGGATTGCTCATGTTACGTAAGGCTGTGTGTCCTGATCTTCTTTCGATATCTTCTCCAATTAACCAAGTTGCTTTGTTAGGCGCGGCTTGATATTCAACACAAGCACCCCAAATATCTGAGAATCCTTCATTCATAGCACCTGATTCTCTTTGATATGCTAAAGCAGCTGTACTTTGACAAACTGCATGACCAATTTCATGTCCAGTAACATCAAGAGCTGTTAAAATATCAAAAACACCCGTACTTCCATCACCATATACCATGGCACTTCCATTCCAGAAAGCATTGTTTTGGTCACCACTAAGTCCAGCAGCCACTAAATCAACGTGCACATAACTTTTCAATTTTGCACCAGCATTATTGTAACTGTTTCTGTTAAAAGTGTTCTTCCAGAAATCATAAACCTTTTCAGATCCCCAATGCGCATCTAAAGCACCATTGTCTTTATTTGTATTGTTAAATTCAGCTGCAGTCCAGTTATTGTCAGCGTCTGTAAAGTTTGTAGTACCAAGCGTACCTGTTCTATTACAGTTATACGTTTGAACTCCTCCTCCACGGATAACATCTGACAATATATAAGACGAACCGCTTAATGTGGTTTCAATCGACTGTGATCCACTGTAACGAGTTGCAGCTGTTGCAGCCACTACCGCCATATTGGATTGATTTTTAGCCAATGGTGCTACCTCAGATCCGGTAGTTCCTATACCATTACTGTGTTCTCCCAAATGCTTGATAGTTGCATTGTAGAATAAAATTTCTCCTGTAATTGCATCTACATATACATC
>JBDTNG010000211.1:0-7426 GCA_039933895.1 Flavobacterium sp.
ATACATACCCCAACGATCTAAGGCTGAACCCGCTCCTCCAGACAATTCGAGATACATGTCGTGAGTTCCCGAAGGAATATCAGTTATACCTCTTTCGTAATTATGTGAATGTCCATAAAAAAGACCTGCATTTTTTGGATATTGTTTCAATTTTGGCAAAATACTGTTTTGTACATACACTTCGTTACCGTCAGGCCAAATTTCACTATGTCCTGGATGGTGCAAGAATGAAAACACAAAATCAATATTAGCATCAGCATTTGACTCTTGTAATCTGGCATCAATCCAATTAATCTGATCACTTACTTTATAACTTGAATTACCATTAACAGCCAAAATTTGAGAATTTCCATATGTGTAATTGTAGAATTTTTCATTGTATGAATTACCAACTGGGTAACCATTGGTTAACTCTTCATACTTCATATATTTATAGAAATTAGACGAATCTCCTTCATGATTTCCAATACTAATCATCGTTGGAATCGAAGCTGTTAAAGGAGCAAATGGCGTGAAAAACTCGTCAGTGTACTGACTCACAACAGATCCTGTTGAAACAATATCACCACAATTTAAAATTAAATCTACGGAATCATGAAAGTTTGGCCCATACAATTCAACCAACTTACTTTTAATTTGCAAAACATTTTGAGTTGTTTTAGCCACATCAGTTCTATTATCTCCCAAAAGCACCATTCGTATATGTTGGTTTGATGTACTTCTTAATGCAGGTGTTCTAAAAGCGTTAACCGCTGAAGCAGTAGTGCCATTATAACATTGATAAAAATATTCCGTATCAGGTTGCAAACCATTCAATTTAACGGTGTGCCAATAATAATTATCTGTTAAATTTATTCTTTCCCAAGTTCCAGTAGTGATTTGGTTTAAATTAGCACTACTTGTTCCATACTTTACTATTGGATTTTGTGCCGTATTGGTTGAATGCCAAGAAACATAAGTCGATGTAGGTGTTGCAGTTTGTAAATAAGGATTCATTCCATTTGATACTGGAGCAGTTGTATGACCATATCCGCCAATTGTTGCTACTTCCGCAGCTGTCAGATTACGGTTAAACACACCAATAGACGCCACATCCATTTGATTGTCTTCCCCATTATCATCTGCTAACAAAAGTAATAAAGGATCTAAAGCATAACGCCCGTTTAAGGCATTTGGAAGACCCGGATTCCATAATTGTCCGTCGATGTACATTTTAATTTCATTACCTACATCGGCAGTAATAACTAATCGATACCATTCATTTGGCAAAACTGTTGAATTGGAATAGTTTAAAGCTGTTACTCCAATTTTTCCAGCAGGATTAATAAACAAATCACCATCATTAGCATTCCCTTGATTGGTTTGCATAAAAGCGTAATATTGCCCAATTGAAGGAACTTTAAAATCAATCATTACCGAATACTTGTTGGGATAAGTTTGTCCGTAATTGGGTACGCCGTGAGTACATTTAAAATAATTCCCCACAGTTTTTCTCACTGCAAAATTAGAAGCAGTTGGACCTGCAATCTGTGTAAAAGTTCCTTGTGCTGTCAAATTAGTACCTACTTGAGCTTGAACAAGGTTGGCACTGTTATCAAAATTCCAATAGCCAGATAAAATTCCTGACCAATTTGCAGGAACAAAATTAGTCTGGCCTATGCCAAAGTAGAAGCTCAACAACAATAATAATGTTAGTACTTTTTTCATTTTTTAGATTTATATTTTAGTTAGTTGGAGGCAAATATTTCATTTTTATCTTGATTCATTATTCGTAATTCAAAACCTTAAAACAATGATAACATTTATAACATAATACACTCAATTACAATAAATTAAACTTCATTTTATTGGTTTTTATTTAACTTTACCGTTACATTAAAAGTAAGATTTTATTTATAAAACAAATAAAAAACTTTTCAACAAAAAATAATTAGTTCTTAATTTTTCTTTTTTTATAAACCTTTCAACTGTCTTAAATCAAAAAGCAAATTTCAATATTAGCCAAAGAAAATAACAGAGGTTATTTCCCCTATTTGAGCAGGATTTTCCCCTTTTTAAAAACAAAAATTTGATTACTAGCTATTTAACTAATTTCATTAGCACCGCCTCACTTCTACCAAATAGTAGAAATAATTTATATTTCTATTAATCTGAAATTCTTTTTAAACCTTTTTGTAACTTCATAGTCTTAACTATAAACTAAAAAAATTATACGATTATGAAACCATTTATTACATGTCTTTTGGTCCTTGTAGGAATGACTTCTGCTTTAAGTCAGGAAAAGGACAACTCAGACTCTACTGGAGAAAATTTTAGTTTAGAAGGTGCTCTAGCTATGTTTAAAAACGCCAATACTTTAGAAGATTTTGAAAAATTACTCAACGAAGAAAATAACAATGTAAACAACCTCGACCTTAATGATGATGGTGACATTGATTATGTATCTGTTGAAGATATTATGAATGGTGACAATCATGTTATTGTGTTAAGTGCTGTATTGGGCGACAACGAAAAACAAGATATTGCTACAATCGACATTGAAAAAACTGGGAAAGAACAAGCGGAATTACAAATTACTGGCGATAATGATTTATATGCTGCAAACACCATTGCTGAACCTTCAGACGTCTCTGAAAAACTAGATAGTTCTGGTAAAGGGCCTGCAGTTCCAGTAATCATTACAAAAGGAATGGTGGTCAATGTATGGTTTTGGCCAAGCATTCGTTTTATTTATGCACCAGGATATCATGTTTGGGTGTCTCCTAACCGTTGGGGATATTATCCTCGTTGGTGGAAACCTTGGAGACCTTACCGTCACACTGTTTTCATAAGTCGTTGTGCTCCACACAGGGTTTATTTTCACAGAACACCAGTTCGTCGTGTTATTGTTGCGCACAGAACTTATGGATCAAGAAGACATTCATCTACATTAGTTGTAAAAAGTAGAAAAGGAACAAAAGTTATTCGACAAGAAAAACCAAGAAGGGTTAAGGCTGTTCATATGAGCAGAAGAAGATAACTTAAAACCATTGAACCATGAACCGCAATTCCCTTTGGTCACTTCGTTTAGGCTTTTCAAACGATCAAACAGAAACCATTGAAAATTTAGGATTGCATCAATTTCTGCAAGCCTCTTTTCAAACGAAAATAGACAAACAAATTCCTGATTTCCTAAATGACAGTCCAAAATCATTAGTTGAATTGCGTGAATTAAGAAAAAAAATCAAGGAATCAGATCCAGAAAATATAAAACAAGTTTTGGCCAAGGAAATGAAAGTTTCAAATGAAATGAAAGCGTGGTTCATCGAAAAGATGATTACCGAAAAATTTCCTTTACGTGAAAAAATGACCTGCCTTTGGCACAATCATTTTGTGGCAACGTATCAAAAAGTAAAAGTCAATCATTGGGTTTTTCAACACAATCAATTATTACGAGAGCATGCTTTTGGCAATTTTAAGGAATTAACCAAACTGGTTTTGAAAAGTAATGCTATGGTTCGTTATTTGGACAATGTTGATAACAGAAAGGACAAGATCAATGAAAATCTGAGTAGGGAATTGTTAGAACTTTTCACGTTAGGCATTGGCAATTACACTGAAGATGACATTAAAAATGGCGCCAAAGCACTCGCCGGATTGGGCATTGGTGAAGACCAAGCCATCTACAGAAGAATGCTTCAAGATGATGATACTATCGTTTATTTAGGCAAAAAAGGAAATTTTAAAGCCGATGAATTAGTTGATATTATTTTTGAACAAAAAAACATTCCATACCGAATTACCCGTAAAATATTGCAATGGTTTATTTACGATAATCCAAAGGAAGAATTGGTTACTTATTATGGTGATTATTTCAGGAAAATCAACTTTGAAATCAAGCCATTATTGACCAAAATTTTCACCGAAGAGTTTGAAAAAAATACGGCTGGTTCGAAAATAAAGAATCCGTTAGAATATAGTTTGCAATTGCTTTCCGAGTTGAATATCAATTTGCCAAACACTAAAATTTTAGGCTTTTTCTTGAAAGAACAAGGAATGGATTTGTTCAATCAACCGAATGTAAAAGGCTGGGAAGGCGGGAAATCATGGCTTACTTCTCAAATTTATCTGCAAAGAAATAATATAGCCGATTTATTTTGCAATGGTAAAACCATCAACCGGAAAATGTTCAAATCGGACGAAAAAACGGAAGACATTCCATTACAAAAAATAGATATTCATCTGAATTGGAAAAAAGGAAGCAACAAACAAATCATTACTGAATTATCGGAAAGACTGATTTTTCAAGTAGATTCTGAAACTCAAAAAGATTTTGAAAACCTCTTAAAATATGATTTCGATTCGGATGAAGAAAATGCTCATTATGCCGTATTAAGATTGTTCAATAACATGATAAAAACTCCCGAATTCCAGCTTATTTAAATAGGAAATTGTCCATCATAAATTAACGATTATGAATAGAAGAAACTTTTTATCGCTCACTGGAACTTTCACTGGAGGTGCTTTACTTCTACCCGACTTCTTGTTTGCTATGGGTTCACAGCAAAATTTAGTCATTGGAGAACAATGTTTGGTTTTTGTTCAGTTAAATGGCGGAAATGACGGTCTGAACACTTTTGTTCCTTTTGAAGATCCTAATTATTATTTTTTACGTCCAAAAATCGCCTTATCCAAAGACGATGTTATTGGCAAAAATAAAGGAATGGCATTTCATCCAGCATTGAAAGGATTGGCAGAAATTCAACAAAATGGAGATTTGACCATAATCCAAAATGTAGGATATCCTGAACTAAATCGTTCGCATTTTAGAAGTCAGGAAATTTGGCAAACCGCTTCGGCTTCCAATCAATATTTAAATGACGGTTGGCTGGGAAGGTATCTTGATTTACAATGTCACGATCATACGCCAACTGCCGGAATCAATTTAGATTCGATAGACAATCTTGCTTTAAAAGGAGAAGAACCCAATTCGATTACTGTTAAAGATCCGAACCGATTTAAAATCAGAAACGGAAATGAGGATGTTGTAAAATTATCGGATAATCCTGAATTGGATTTTGTTCGTAAAATCGCAAATTCGGTCACAGAAGGTTCGGATGAAATTCAAAAAGCGTTATCAAAATCTGCCACAGAAACTATTTATCCTAAAACTGGGTTAGCTAAAAACTTAGAATGGATTGCGAGATTAATCAAAGGAAACTTAAACTCTAAAGTGTATTATACATCACTTGGAGGATTTGACACACATGACAACCAACTTGCCATTCATCAAAATAAACTGACTGAATTAAACGATGCTTTGCTTAGTTTTTATTCAGAATTAAAAAATGCAAAACTGCTACAAAATGTAACTATAGTGGTTTTTTCAGAATTTGGGCGCCGCGTAAATGATAATGGAAAAGGAACCGATCATGGAACTGCAGCTCCTATGTTTGTCATTGGCGGAAGTAATAAAGGACAAATTATTGGAAAAAATCCTGATCTGTCCGATTTAGATCACGGTGATTTAAAGTTTGAAACCGATTTTAGAAGTGTCTATGCTACTCTTTTACAGCAGAAATTACAATTTGATTACTCCAAAATAGGTATTAAAAACAAAACTTTAGAAGGAATATTTTAAAAATAAAATAACATATATCTTATAACTCATTACAATATTCTATATTTGCCGGCTTTTTAAATTTGAAACAAATGACAAATAATAGTGTATTAAAAGGGGTTTTTTTAGTGGGTTTAGGCGCTACCAGTTATGGTATGTTGGCCACTTTTGTAAAACTAGCTTACTCTAAAAAAGGAATGACTGGCCTTCCATTTACGCCTGCCGAAGTAATCACATCACAGTTTGTTTTGGGAATTCTGGTAATTCTTTTAATCAATGCGTTTCAAAAAGCAAGAAAAGGAACAGAAGTAGTTAAAGCATCTAAGAAAAACATCACACAATTGATGATTGCTGGAACTTCAACGGGACTAACAAGTATCTTTTATTATTTGGCTGTAAAATACATTCCTGTTTCTATTGGAATTGTATTATTAATGCAAACCGTTTGGATGGGTGTTTTACTGGAAATTTTTTTAGAGAAAAAAAGACCTTCCACTGTCAAAATCATTGCTGTTGGTATTGTTTTAGCAGGTACTGTTTTAGCTACAAATTTACTACAGAATCAGGCCACTTTAGACTGGCGTGGAATTGTTTTGGGTATTTTAGCTGCAGCATCATTTACTACAACTATGTTTACCGCAAACAGAGTAGCTATTGAAATTTCTTCAGCACAACGCAGTTTGTATATGCTTTTAGGTGGTGCTGTTATTGTCTTTATTTTTGCACTTTACACACAGGTAACGCCTTTTAATTATGACATTTTCTACAAATGGGGAATTTTATTGGCGCTATTTGGTACCATAATTCCTCCAATGTTAATGAATGCTGGATTTCCTCATACCGGAATTGGTTTGGGAAGTATTGTAGCTTCTTTAGAACTACCGGTTTCTGTATCTATGGCATTTTTAGTTTTAGGAGAACAAGTTGTTTTATCGCAGTGGATTGGTATAGCGCTCATCATCTTTGCTATTGTAATCATGAATATTCAATTTCAAAAGAAATAAACAACTTTCTAATTTTTCAATACTTTTTTTAAGTAAATTCGTATAAATTGTATTTTTTATGAGTTTACCTTGGCATTTGTATTTAATGGCTTTGCTATACATTGTAGCAGGAATCAATCATTTCAGAAAACCAAGATTATACCTTAAAACCATCCCTCCTTATTTTTCTAATCCCAAAATGTTGAACTTTTTAAGTGGTTTAGCCGAAATTATTTTGGGAATTACCCTTTGTATTCCTTTCACATCAAAATATGCAGCTTGGGGAATTATCATGCTATTGATTGCTGTTTTCCCAGCAAACTTATATATGTACCAAAATGAAAGCGCAAGTTTGGGTTTATCTAAAAAGCTTAGAACGCTTAGATTGCCCTTGCAAATTGCATTGACTGTTTGGGCTTATCTATACACTTAAACATTTTTTTACCAACAAACAATCAAAATTTAGTACTATGAAAAAACTATTTGCAGAATTTTTTGGAACATATTGGTTAGTCTTTGGAGGATGTGGCGCGGCATTATTTGCTGCCGGATATCCAGGCTTAGGAATTGGTTTTGCCGGAGTGGCTTTGGCCTTCGGTTTGACCGTTTTAACAATGGCATATGCTGTGGGACACATTTCAGGAGGTCATTTTAATCCTGCTGTATCTATTGGATTATGGGCTGGTGGAAGATTTCCTGCTAAAGATTTGCTTTCATATATTTTAGCACAATGCTCAGGTGCAATTTTAGCTGCTGGAACTTTATTTTTAATTCTTAGCGGTAAAGCGGGTTTTACTATTGACAATACCAAAGCTGGAGCTTTTGCTTCCAATGGATTTGGTGC
>JBDTNG010000212.1:0-4196 GCA_039933895.1 Flavobacterium sp.
GGAATGTCATGTTATGATTTGGCAATTGAGAATATGAGCTTTCGCAAAGCATTAACAAAAGTAATGCAAGAAATATTTTTTTCATAATTGTAAAAGTTTATTTCAAAAGAGTCATTCTCTTCACTTCACTAAAATTTTCTGTTTCCAATTTATAAAAATAAATACCGCTTGGAAAATACCCTGCATCAAAAGTTACCTGATAACTTCCTGCTGTAAGTCTTTCATTAACAAGAGCTCTCACATTTTTTCCCAATACATCATAGACATTAATTTTTACAAAACCTGTTTTTGGTGTGTAAAAATGTCCTGGAGGAAAAGTAGCAAACGTTTTACATTGGTCTGCGATTGGTTTCATTTCTGAAGCAAAATAAGTGCGTCCACGTTCGTCAATTCCATAATACAATGGCTTTACTCCTAGTGGATCACGACCAGCGATAAAATCATCACCATCAACGACAACAAAAGCAAAATCACCGTCTAATTTATCCAGAAAATCATAGCCAAATTCTTCGTACAAATGCACAATCACTTCCGAATCGGATTTGGTTCTGAAAGTATGGTGTTTTAAAATACCATCTCTCAATTCCTGATGGTTGTATATTTCGCCATTATGAATCATATAAGCTGTCGATGTTCCTTGTATAGGCTGACGACCTGAATGTAAGTCGATGATAGACAAACGCTCGTGACTTAAAACATGTCCGTTTTCTGTAACATACAAATCGCTTTCGTCTGGTCCGCGATGTGACATTCTTTTAGACATCGATTTTACTAATTCTACATCTTTTCCTTTTCCGATAATGGCTAATATTCCACACATGATAATTTTGTTTACTGGTTATTGTGCTATTTTATTTATAACTGAAACAAAATTGCGCCATACGATTCATTATTGAAACCAAAAAACAATTTTTGATTATAATTTATAACTAAAAATTAATTTATTATTTAAATATGAAATTAAAAATATCGAAAAAGTGATTTTGAAGTTAAAATTTGTAATTAAAAAGTGTTAAAAAAAATCCCAAACTTTCGTCTGGGATTTTTTTTATTTTACTTGTTTTCCTTTAATGTAAGTATTAACAGGCTTTACATATGGAACTCCGTCAATATCCATGGTCATGATATCAGCATCAAAAATGGTAAAATCGGCCCATTTTCCCAATTCAAGACTTCCTTTTTCATTTTCCTCGAAATCAGAATATGCTGCCCAAATGGTCATTCCTTTAAGTGTTTCTTCTCGCGTTAGAGCATTTTCCATTTGGAAACCACCTTCTGGATAGTTTTTTAAGTCTTTTCGAGCCACAGCGGCATAAAAAGTATACATGGGGTTGACTTCTTCAATAGGGAAATCGGTTCCAAGTGCTACAAGACCTGCTTTGTCCAGCATTTTTTTGTAAGCATATGAAGTTTTTATTCGGTCTTTGCCCACTCGTTCTTCAGCCCAATACATGTCGGATGTTGCATGTGTTGGTTGCACTGATGGAATAATACCCAATTTGAAATAATCAAAATCGGCCTCGCGCATGACTTGGGCGTGTTCGATTTTCCAGCGTCGACCCGGTTTTCCTGTCAAAACCTCTTTGTAAATATTTAGCAATACTGTATTGGTCGAATCACCAATGGCGTGTGTATTCATTTGGTAATCGGAATCGGCAATTTGTTTTGCAATTTGTCTGATTTCTGAAATTGGCGAAAGCAAGGCGCCAAACTGCCCTGGTTTGTCTGAATATTCACGGTGCAAACAAGCCCCACGAGAACCTAAAGCGCCATCACCTATAAACTTGAACGAACGAACATCTAATTTATCTGTTTTGTATGTCCCCAATTGCGTATAGTAATCCACATTCGCTTTAGAAGCCAAAACCATTGCGTAAATATTGATATCCAAAACATTTTCTTGTTGGAGACTGTCAATTAAATCGATGATATCTTTTTCTAAGCCCGCTTCGTTGATAGTGGTTAATCCATATTGAAACGCGTCTTTTTGAGCATCTTTTAAGGCTGTTATTTGCGTTTCTCTTTTCGGTTTTGGAACAATATTATTCACCAAATCCATTGGATTATCAATCAAAATTCCTGTCAGTTGTCCGTCTTTGATTTCAATTTGACCACCTTCCGCTTTTGTTTTTGTAGTAATTCCAGCCAATTCTAAAGCTTTACTATTAGCCAGCATCGCGTGACCGTCTATACGCGTTAAAGCTACAGGAGTATCTGGAAAATATTTATCTAAAAGTTCTTTGGTTGGAAATTCTTTTACTTTCCAGTCGTTTTGGTCCCAACCTCTCCCTTGAATGAAGTTAACATTTTTTGTTTTTTGGAAAGCGATTACTTTATCGACTACTTCCTGAAAACTTTGTGTTCCTTTCAAATTAACCGTTTGTAAATTCATCCCATAACTGTAGAAATGTGCGTGAGCATCATAAAATCCAGGATAGATGTATTTATCAGTTCCGTTGATAGTTTTTATTGAAGTATATTTTTTATTGATTTCCTGTGAAGTTCCAATAGCGATAATTTTTCCTGCTTTGACTGCAAAAGCTTGAACAGTATCGAAGTTTTTATTTACCGTATATACTTTGGCATTGGTAACGATTAAATCGGCTTGTATTTTTTTTTGAGCGTATGTGAGTGTTGATATCAGTAATAAGATAAAAAGTATTTTTTGTTTTAGATCCATTTTGTTGATTTTGAAATGCTAAAATAAAAAAGTTCGCTCGCTTATTCTATATTTTCGATAGTGAATTTAGAATTATTTACTTCGAAAGAAAAACCTATTTGATTTCCCATCATTTGACTACCCAAAGGCGATTGAGGCGAAATGGCAAAAATATTTTGGTTATCAACAGTAATTTTAGGCAATGCAACACTAATATATACGGTCAACGTATTAGTTTTCACCAAACTTCCCAAAGCCACTTTTGAATTAATTTGACTCGCATCAATTTTATCCAAAACCGCCTTTTGTTCTATAGCTTCTTTGAGTTTGTTGGTCAGTTTTTCCTGCTCGATATGCATCATGGAAAGTGCGGTTTCATGCTTGTCGCCAGCAGAACCTTTGGCATCGTTTTTAGAATCTTCGGTTAAGGCCGAAATCATATCCTGAAAAACATCGATTTTGTCCTGAACAAGTTGAAGGTATTGTTGGTGTATTTTTTGCTTGAATGTCATTTTATTAGATTGATTTGTAAGCTTCTTAGAATTAAAAATCCAAAAAGCCTACAAATCTATTCCTTCTAAGTTTAAAAATCAAACTTATAACTACCGCCTAATATCACTTGGGCACCTTGTACCGGATAATTTAACCAACGGTTGTAGTTTTGACCAGCTAAATTATTTCCTTTAATAAACGCTGTAAATCGTTCGTTAGGCTTGTAACCCACATGCGCATTGATATCAAAATAGCTATCTAACGTTTGTACACTGTCTGGAAAAGTAAATCCTTGATAATTCGTAAACATATCTTTTCTTTCGCCAACATAATACAATTGTGTTCCAGCGTACCATTTTTTACCAATGTTGAAATCAGTAGTAAAAGTAGCTTTGATTGTTGGTAAATTCCAAGCTTCAGCTTCATAGCTTGTATTGTAATCACTCACTTCAGCATTAAGACCAATTGCGATATTCTTATTGATATCGGCTTTTAATTCTCCGAAAAAAGAAAGGGTTTTTACATTATCATATACGACATCAAATGAATTTCCATAGCTGTAATTTTCTGATGGAGAAGACAAATAAGGATTGGTTTTAAACAAAGCTTTGTTTTGAGACGAATTGTAAGAAGCTTTCAAATTGTACCCCAAAGTACTAGCAAATTTCCCTCTTAAACCTGCATAAATATCATATTGCTGATCGGTTGGATTGATAGACAACGTTGGTGAAAGAAATTTATTTTGCCCCGTAAAATCAGCGTATGTATTTTGAATTAGTTTGCCTTCTGCTCCCGCAAAAGCAATCATAATATCTCCGACAACTTTATAGGAGGCTTTAATTTTTGGATAAATAAAAAAATCGCTATCCGCTTCATTTTTAATACCTTGGTACACATCTTTCATTTTAGAAAAGTAAGTTACTTCGGCCCCTAACTCGATAGACAAATCATCTTTTAGGATTTGAAAACTTGGATTCACACTAACAATAAAATTCGATTTTTGAATATTAGTCTCCACACCAGCAACAGGATATTGTTTCAAATA
>JBDTNG010000213.1:0-8333 GCA_039933895.1 Flavobacterium sp.
ATATTTAAAGCTGCCGATGATTTAAAACAATCGTTAGACGTAAATGACGAAGCTAAAATTGCCAAAAACTACGAAAAGCTAGCACAGGAATTTATTGATAAAGGAGATTTGGCCAAAGCCGAAGAATACTTAAAAAAAGCTTTAGCGAGTTATGCCAAATTAAATAAAAAATCAGATAAAACACGTGTGAACAGAAGCTTGGCGAAAGTACAGGAGTCTCAAAATAAAGTAGGAGCGGCCATCCAAAACTATGAAGCAGCTGGAGAAGTAGCCATGGATAAAAACACTGAACAACTTAATAGAAATGACGCCAATCGTTTGCGTAGTGCTAAAAATCCTGCGGTGCAGAATGCTTATAGCCAATCGAATATTAAATTACTGGAAAAGGAAGATAAAAAAGAAGAAGTAGCCGATGCTTATGTACAACAAGCAGAAGTAAATCTGCAACAAAAAAATAAGGGTGTTGCCATTGAAAATTACAAACAAGCCATTACTTTTTCGAAAGACAAACCCAAAGAAGTCATTAAAATTAAGAATGAAATCGCCAAGGTATATGCTTCTGATAATCAGTTTGACAAAGCCATAGACATTCACGAAAAATTACTGACAGAAGCCCAAACCAAGCAGGATTTCGATACGCAAATCACCCAAATGCAATCGTTAGCAACTATTTATTTCAAAAAGAATGAACCTGAAAAAGCCATTGCTTCTTTAAAACAAGCGTGTCAATTGGCCACACAAAAAGGAAATACAGCTGAAGTAAAAAAGAGTCTCTCACAATTGCTGCAATACTATAAATCGAACGGAAATGACAAAGAAAGCATCGCTTTGTACGAACAGTTTTTTCAGAATTTTGATCATTTAATTCAATCGGACAGTTCTTTAATTGACACCAAAACATTCCAAATTACCGAAGAGAAAATCCGTCAGTTGGAAAAAGAAAAAGTCTTGAAAGACGAATTGATTTCAAAAAAAAGTACCTTCAATTATTTTCTGATGGGTTCCATCGGTTTGCTTTTGTTGTTTTTTGGATTTATTGTCAAAGCGCTGTATTCCATCAAAACCAAAAACAAAGAAATTGCTTTGCAGTCCTTGCGTAGGGAAATGAATCCGCATTTTATTTTCAATAGTTTGAACAGTGTCAACCAATTTATTTCGCAAAATAAAGAACTAGAAGCCAATAAATATTTGACTTCTTATTCTAATTTGATGCGCAACATGATGGAAAATTCCAACAAGGATTTTGTCACGTTGAGTAATGAAATGGAGCAATTGAAAAAGTATTTGGACTTGGAACATTTGCGTTTTCAAGACAAATTTGATTACCAGATTATTGCCGATGAAAATCTCGATATTGAAACCACTTTTGTGCCCAATATGATTGTCCAACCGCATTTGGAAAACGCGATTTGGCACGGTTTGAGATACAGAGAAACGAAAGGAATGTTGTTGTTGAAATTTACATTAAAAAAGGGTAAAATAGGAATCATCATCGACGATAATGGTATTGGTTTAACTAAAAGTCAGGAGCTTAAAACGAGAAATCAGAAAGTGCATGAATCGCGTGGATTGACCAATACTAAAGAGCGCATCAACTTGCTTAACGAGTTGTACAAAACCAATATTACATTTGAAGTATGCGAAAAAATAACGCCAGAAACCGGCACTCTTGTCGAAATCGTTTTTCCATTGATAGATAAATTATGATGACACTGCAAAAAATAAGAGCCGTAATCGTTGAAGACGAAGCTGCTGCGAGAGAAGTACTCAAAAATTATCTGAGTAAATACTGTCCGCAAGTGGAAATTATTGGAGAAGCACAAAACATCAAAGAAGCGGTGCCGTTGTTACATGAAGTATTGCCGCAATTGGTTTTTCTGGATGTTGAAATGCCTTTTGGAAATGCTTTCGACGTGTTGGAAGCTTGTAAAGATTTGCGGTTTGAAGCCATTTTTGTAACAGCTTTTTCAGAATATTCTTTGAAAGCTTTAAACCAAAGTGCCGCGTATTATTTGCTCAAACCGATTAGTATTGAAGAGCTAATTGTAGCAGTCAATAAAGTGCATCAGCAGATTTTAAGCCACGAAATTTTTAATCGAAATAAAATCATTTTGGAAAATTTCAGGGAAACAAAACTAGAAAAGCAACAAGTTATTTTGCCTACTTTGGAAGGTTTTGAAGTCGTAAAAATGGAAGATATCGTACGTTTGCGTGGTAATGGAAACTTTACCGATTTGTATTTGTCTAACGGAACTAAGAAAATGGTTTGTCGCTTTTTGAAACACTTTTCGGATATTTTACCTTTCCCTTTTTTACGCGTACACAAATCACACATCATCAATGTGAATTTTGTAAAATCATACAATAAAGGTGGTTACATCATGCTAAATGATGGTGCTGAAATTGAAATTTCTTCAACTTATAAAGAAGAGTTTCTGAGGAATTTCAAATAATTAAAATTCAAATTCATTTGTTGCCAACGAATCAACAATAATAGAATCCTTCACCACTTTTAATTTCAAAAACGAACGCGCACGACCGGAAATGACCATTGGTAAAAATTGACCAACAGTGTCTTCCGAAGTTAGTAATCCACGTCTGAGCATTAAATTTTTAATGAAATTCTGGTGTTGTTCGGCATAAGATTTTTGTTGACCTTCACCGTCAAATTGCCACATAAATTTCTTCGGCTTTGGCACAATAGAAGCTAAATATAAGCACTCTTTTAGCGACAGATCGATTGGTTTTTTTTGAAAATAAAATTGTGAAGCTTCACCAATTCCATAGACATTTGGTCCCCATTCAATGACATTAAAATAAACCTCTAACATTCTGGCTTTGGAAGCAATCCGGTTGTTTTCCAAAATATAAACCAATAGGATTTCTTCTAACTTTCGTGAAAGTGTTTTTTCACGTGTTAAGAAAACATTTTTAACCAATTGCATACTAATTGTACTAGCACCACGAGAGAATTTTTTGGTTCGGATATTTTTGACAATCGATTGCTTGAAGGCTTCATTGATAAATCCATGGTGATTGTAAAAAGAAGGATCTTCCGAAGTTAAAACAGCTTTGCTTAAGTAAGGTGAAATTTGATCCAGCGGTGTAAAGTTCGGATTGGAAGGACCAACCAAAATAGGACGTTGGGGGACTCCGTTTTCCATCGCTCTATAAGTAAATACACCATTAAGTTTGTCTAAATTAGCCTCGCCATACTTGGTTATTTTAAGGTTTTCCTTGCTGAGTTTGCTATCGAAAATTAAAGAATTTGGTCTGTTTATGTTGTATTGAAAATCGAGTTTGTAATCGAAATTTCCTTCGGCTTCCATGCCTTCAAAATGTGTAAACAAACCTTGCGGCAATGAAGAAATAAAGTCTTGAGCCTTCATTTTTTCAATATCTAATTTCAGTTTGTAAATCGTATCTTTTTCGGTGTTGTATTCTATAAAAGGACGAACTTTAATGTTGTTTAATTGCGCTGTTGAACTGGGGTCTATCGAAATAAAATCAGAACCAATCAGAAAACGATAATCAAATTGTGCTTTTTGAATGACCACATCTTTTTGAGAAATTCTAGGATGATTGACCATAAAATTTTCCACTGAAACGACACCGTCAATATGCAAGTCACCACTTTCCATTTCCAATTTATCCAATTTTAAATGGATGTTATCAAAGTTAGATTTTAGTCCGAAACGCTCGTCAACATAAGGCAATTGAATTTTTGAAGTATCACTGCTAGAGAATTTTAAATCGGCTTTTCGGTCTCTCGGATTGGCAAAACCTTTAATACTCCAATCTTGTGTAAAAGTATTAGTTTTTACATTGATTGTAGTTTCTAATTGTTGGTTTTCCAATTGTAAATCATGCATTTTCATGACTACTTTTCTTCCCATATCATCCATTCGAAGCGAGACATTTTGCAGGTGCATGTCGGTTGGAACCAGATTCAATATTTTTGTAAGCAAGCGATATGCGAGTTTGGCATAATTTCTTTTTTCTTTTTTTTCTTCATCGTTATTGTGGTGGAGAAAAGCGTCAAAATTGCGACCATTTTTGTTTTTTATCAGTTGAATAAAACCATTTTCCATTTCCAAATGTTGCAACTGAATATCGCCAGTCAGTAATTCTAAAAGATTGATTTTGGCATTGACTTTTGCAATAGATAAAAGGGTGTCGGCTTGTTTAGGGATGAGTTCAATATTTTCCATATTGATGCCTGAAAGTCCATCGAAAGAAGCTTTTTTTATGGAGAAAGCACAATGGTATTCGTTGTCAAATTTAGATTGTGCTTTGGAAATTACTTCTTGCAGTAATGCATCTCTAAAGAAATAAAGAGCACACAAAAGAAGCAATAGAAGTACTGCTAAGATTTTTAGGAATAGAAAAAACTTTTGCTTTTTGCTTTTCATTGGGGATTGAAAAAATATTAATTAGGACAGCGAAGCTACTAAATTTTCCACTTCTTTTTTTTGTTCTGCGTATTTGATTTGCAATTCGCTGTTTTCTCCCATTCGTTTGTAATACTCAAATGCTTTATTGGAAAAAAAAATCAGTTGATGCTTTGGCATATTTGGTATTTGCGGATACGTTTTGTGAAATAACATTTCGTAATACGCTTGCCATTCTCGTTCGTTACGATCTTCAATGGCATTGCTTGGTACTTTTTGTCCCACGTGAATCATTTCATGAGTAAAAAGATTGAGCATTAGGATGAATTCAAATTCAAAAGTATTTTCAGGAATTCTGATAATTTGCTGTTGACCAAAATCACCTTCGGTAGTCATTAAAATGTATTCGGCTTTGGCTTTTTCGCGTAATTCGAAATTCTTGAAATTAGGGTGTTTGATGCCATATTCTTCTACAACCAAATTGGCAGCCGCAATGGTTTCGCCTAATTCGTGATAGGTTTGTACCAATTGTAATATTTCGGAATAGGGTTTCATAGCTATAAAATTTCATCCAATTTTAACAACTTTCAACGCGTATTTATTTTGACATCTCAACGTTTAAACCAACGGCTAAAACATTTGGTAAATACGGTTTGTCGAAAGCATTTGAAATCGTAATGATATAACTTCCTTTTGTGAGTTTTATTTTGTCTTTCATTTTAAATTTCAAATCACAGATATCGCCGGCACAATCTCCTAATTCTTTTCCAGCATCATCTTTGATTTTTAAATTGAAAGTAAAATTTTCCTCTTTTCCTGATGGATCTTTTATTTGCACTTTAATAGGAACCTGGGGAAATTGAAAATCGTAAACATGACTGAATTTTAAAACGACATTATACAATGGAGCAACATCAGTTATCGCAAATTCATAGGTTTTTGCATCTGTTTTTTGCCAACGGTTGTTTGCGAAATCATCATCAATTTTACTATAAACCGTAGCGTCATTGCAGGAAAATAATAAGAAGATAAAACTGAAAAGTAATAATGTTTTTGCTTTCATTTTAATGGTTTTAAAATTATTTTACTTGCTATTTTCGGGTGAATTTTAGCCAAATAACATACTCGCCACATCTTCAATTTTAGCGACCAATTCGATTTTAATTGCCATATTTTTCAATGTAATTTTGTTGTATTTGGATACAAAAATGGTCGAAAAACCTAATTTTTCAGCCTCTTGAATGCGTTGGTCTACACGATTTACGGGACGAATTTCCCCCGAAAGGCCTACTTCGCCAGCAAAACAAAAATCTTTATTAATCGAAATGTCTTCATTTGAAGATAAAATCGCAGCGACTACTGCCAAATCAATTGCCGGATCATCTACTGAAATTCCGCCAGTAATATTGAGAAAAACATCTTTGGCGCCCAATCGGAAACCGGCACGTTTTTCCAAAACAGCCAAAATCATATTCAATCGTTTGGCATTGTATCCAGTGGTGCTGCGTTGCGGTGTTCCATACACTGCTGTTGAAACCAGTGCTTGAATTTCGATCATTAACGGGCGCATTCCTTCTAGCGTTGAGGCAATAGCTGTTCCTGATAATTCTTCGTTTTTATGTGAAATTAAAATTTCTGATGGATTCGAAACTTCGCGCAAACCAGAACCTTGCATCTCATAAATTCCGAGTTCGGCGGTAGAACCAAAACGATTTTTCAGCGAACGCAAAATACGATATACATGATTTCTGTCACCTTCAAATTGTAGGACAGTGTCAACCATGTGTTCGAGGATTTTAGGTCCAGCGATGCTTCCGTCTTTGGTGATGTGTCCAATTAAAATAACTGGAACATTGGTTTCTTTGGCAAATTTAATCAGCTCAGCAGTCGTTTCTCTAATTTGAGAAATGCTTCCCGGAGACGATTCAATATAATCCGTATGTAAGGTTTGAATCGAATCAATAATGACAATTTCAGGCTCAATTTCTTGAATCTGTCTGAAGATATTTTGAGTTTTGGTTTCCGTCAGAATATAGCAATTGTCACCATTTGGTGTGATTCGTTCTGCACGCATTTTGATTTGCTTCTGACTTTCTTCGCCCGAAACATATAGTGTTTTGTAAGGTAATTTTAAAGAAATCTGAAGTAATAATGTACTTTTTCCGATACCAGGTTCACCACCTAAAAGAATAAGAGAGCCCGGAACAATTCCACCACCCAAAACACGATTCAATTCGCCATCAGTGGTGTCCATTCGGATTTCCTGAGTCGAATCAATTTCTTTAATTTTTAAGGGTCTGGAAGCTTTTTTAACTTCTCCGCTTTCTATTTTCCAGGTCGATTTTTCTTCCTTCTGAATAATTTCTTCAACAATAGTGTTCCATTCTTTGCAAGCGTTACATTGGCCTTGCCATTTGGCATATTGAGTACCGCAACTCTGACAAAAAAAAGACGTTTTTATTTTGGCCATTTTATTGTTTTGGTTCTTCTTTAGGAGTTTCGGCTGGTGTCTCTGTTGGAGTTTCTGTAGGGGCGTCAGTTGTTGGTATATCAGCAGGCACTTCTTCAGTAGCTTTTTCTTTGGCTTCGCCGCCTTTCAGTCCTTTTTTAGGTAATAGTTTTTTAAGATCCTCGGCCTTGTTCATCATCATGTCTTTGGTCAAAACGCCAATAGGTTCTTTCATGAAAGCATTTTGGTAAAACTTCACCGCTTTTTTAGCTTCACCTCTTTTTTCCCAATACATTCCCATATGATAATCGTACATCATCGTTTTTTCGTACTGTTGTCCTGAAATTTGAGCCAATTGCTCGTATTCATTATAGGCTTTGTTTTTTTCGATTGCCGCTTCAATAGCTTTGAAATCATTAAGACGAACATTCATTTTTATCCCTAAAGATTTTTCGATTGTTTCGTATTTTTTATTCAAATAATCCACATAACCTTCTTTTAAAGGAGCAATTTTTTCTTGGTATTCGATAGAAGAAATAGGCTCGTATACTGCAAAAATTTGTTTCAAAGCACTTGGAATAGCGTGTAAAACCAAAGAATAGTGAGAAGCTGCTTTAAAATCATCAAACTTATAATTTAGCAAAGGATTTTTAACGAGTATCATTTTCTGATCCAAGGCTTTAATTTGTTTTTGGAATTTTTTTAAATCGCCATCGGCTGTTGCCTGGTAATAATAAATAGGTTCTTTGATTGTGGTTAATCGTTGTGGAAGTCGGTCTTCCATTCCGGGAGCTAATTCTGGACTCATAGAAATGTATCCATTAAATATAGGGAGGTCTTTGTATAAAAAAGCATTCAGTAAACCAGCCGTTGAGTCTAATCCAGCAATAACTCTAAACGGAGCTACTCGGTATTTCTGGTCTAAATAAGGCAGTAATTCGGAACCAATAAATTCGAAAAATGCACCTCCTTTGTTTGCGGGTAAACCTGTCGCAGGATTGAATTCGGAATCATCGTAACGTTCGTTGTTTTTATTTTGGCTGATACCTACTAAAATCACTTCAGGGATGTCGTCCCAATAGTTTCCGTAAGCAATATTTCCTTGAAATGGAGCAAATAAAAATTCACTGTCCAAAACAAGAATCATAGGGTATTTTTTCTCAGGATTAGCCTCGTAAGAAGCTGGAAGTTTAACTGTTATTTGTCTTTTTGCATCTAATTTTGCAGAGTAAATTTCGTCTGTAGTTTGTGCAAATAAAGTAACGGAAAGAAGAAAAGCGACGCTTAAAAAAAAGTGTTTCATAATCTATAAATTATAATATTGGGGAATTCCCTAGCAATATAATAATTTATTTTATTTTACTTGTAAAAGAGAGTGCTAAAAATCCAAAAATCCCCAATGCAAATGTGATTATAAATTGGGAAGTCCAGATTATCCAACCCAGAGCAATTCCTGCTTCTTTAGGAACATGATACAATACAAGTATTTGTGC
>JBDTNG010000214.1:0-3393 GCA_039933895.1 Flavobacterium sp.
GTCGCGTCTTGTCTTTCGTGAAACCAAATGTCATGGAATACGAAATCGAAGCCGAATTTGCGCACGAATTCCTTCGCAACCGTTCTAAAGGTTTTGCTTACACGCCAATTATCGCTTCTGGTAACAACGCTAATGTTTTGCATTATATTGAAAACAACCAACAATGTAAAGACGGTGATTTACTGCTTTTAGATGTAGGTGCAGAATATGCTAACTATTCTAGCGACATGACCAGAACGATTCCAGTTTCGGGACGTTTTTCTGACCGACAAAAAGTCGTATACAATGCAGTCTTAAATGTCAAAAATGAAGCTACAAAAATGTTGGCTCCTGGTACACTTTGGAAACAATATCATATCGAAGTGGGCAAAATAATGACTTCAGAATTATTAGGTTTAGGATTAATCGACAAAGCCGATGTGCAAAACGAAAATCCAGATTGGCCAGCCTATAAAAAATATTTCATGCATGGAACTTCTCATCATATGGGATTAGACACGCACGATTACGGATTATTGCACCAACCTATGGAAGCCAATATGGTCTTCACCGTTGAACCTGGAATTTATATTCCTGCGGAAGGTTTCGGTATCCGAATTGAAGATGATGTCGTGATTCAGGAGAAAGGTGCTGCTTTTAACCTAATGCGTAATATTCCTATCGAAGTAGACGAAATTGAAAGTTTGATGCATTCATAAATATTAAATGAACAGATTATAAACGACTCACTTTGTGGGTCGTTTTATCTTTAGACTTATTAACTCAAATACTACTATTATAAATTAAATTTATAAAAAACAATTCGGTCATGTTTTATCTATTTGGGGTTTTATTAGCATTTTTCTTATCTGTTATTCTATTAACAAAAAAAGGCAAAACAAAGTCAGATTTAATTCTAGCCTATTGGTTGCTGCTAATTGCAATACACCTTTCCTTATTTTATATCTCGAAAGCAATAAATCCTTACTATGAGCCTCTTTTAATTTTAGGATTTCCTTTTCCTTTAATTCATGGCCCAATGCTTTATTTTTACACGGCCTCTTTAACCAATCAGCATGTTTATTTAAAAAAACTTTGGGTCTGTCATTTACTGCCTTTGTTTTTTGGATATGCAATTTTAATTCCTTTTTTTCGACTTCCTCATGGAAAAAAAATAATTGTCCTACAAAACAAAGGAGCTGGCTTCGAACTCGAAAGTGACATTTTAAATAGTATGATTGACCTTTCAGGTATAATTTATGTAATGCTTTCATTGTGGCTTTTATACAAACACAGGAAGTCAATACAAAATCGTTTTTCAACATTGCAAAGAGTTAATTTAAATTGGTTGCAATATTTGGTTTACAGTTTAGGACTTATTTGGATTTCTGTGTTATGGAAAAATGATTTAATAATTTATTCCTTAGTAACCTTATTTGTTGTTTTTCTGGGCTATTTTGGAATTAAACAAGTAGGCATATTTACAGAAAACACTTTAACTGTCAAATCTGTTTCTATTAAAAACTTATCCGATGATATCTATGATAAACCTGTTCAGACAAAAACCAAATATCTAAATTCTAACATTTCTGAAGAAGCTTTAGCCGAAATACACCAAAAACTCACACAAATAATACTAGTCAATAAGCCGTATTTAAATCCTGACCTTACACTGACCGAATTAGCTAATCTGATAAATATTCATCCCAATACGCTTTCTCAAACCATTAATATTAAGGAAGCAAATTCATTTTATGATTTTATAAACAACAAAAGAGTTGAAGAGTTTAAAACCTTAGTTATCCAACCCGAGAGTCAGAAATTCACAATGCTTTCTCTGGCTTATGAATGTGGTTTCAATTCAAAGACCGCTTTTTACAGAAGCTTTAAAAAGAATACCAGTCAAACACCAACAATGTTTTTAAAACAAGAACACATCAAACTTTCCTCGTGAAAATTTATTTAAGTTATCCCATTTTATAAATCGGAACTCATTTATAAGAAAAAAATATTCAATTTGTTTGAACTTAAAAATCCAATAATCAATGAAGACATTTTTTTCTAAAATACTATTAATTTTAATTGCCCTACTATCAATCCTTATAAGTTGCTATGCCTTTTCTTATCTATTAAACTTTCAAAACAAAAGCTATTCATTCTTAAGTCAAAAATCCCAAGAATTGGTAAAGAATGTTTTTTGGCACGTTGGTTTTTACATGCATATTGGTTTTAGTGGAATAGCTTTATCAATTGGCTGGACTGGATTCATTAAACGTCTGAGGATTGGAAAATTCAAAAAAACACATCAATTTCTAGGCAAAATTTATGTCTTTACAACTTTCTTAGGTTCCGTTTCAGGAATTTGTATTGGCTTTTTTGCCGAAGGTGGCCCAATCGCTAAAATAGGATTCATCAGCTTGGGAATTATTTGGTTTTCCACAACCTACTTAGGATATAAATCTATTAGAAAAAGAAATATAACAGACCACCAAACCATGATGCTTTATAGTTACTCCCTTTGTTTTGCTGCAGTAACATTAAGGATCTGGTTCCCAATTCTTCAAAATTATTTTGAAGAATTTAATTCCGCTTATAGAATTGTAGCTTGGTTATGTTGGATTCCTAACTTATTAATGGCGCATTTTATGATCCTAAATAAAAGAATAAAAACGGAACTGCATTAATATATTATTTCAACACTCAATCATTTCATCATTAGAAAGATCACAACATAACAACATTCAGATTGTATATTACTATTAAACATTAATTTCTAATTTTGCAAACACTCTTCCACAAAATACACTCGAATCGAAATGGAAGAAATTCAAAGTTTAATAAACTCATTACATGAAAATAGCAATTGTATTCTTCTCGTTCCTTTTCATAAGCTGCTCTTTCGCTCAAACCGAAGGTTTTGCTAAAAACAACGATGGCAGTCAAACGTATTATAAAACTTTTGGCAATGGTACTCCTATTTTAATTATCAATGGCGGACCGGGAATGAACAGTAATGGTTTTGAAGCAATGGCAAAAACATTGTCAAAAAACAACCAGACTATTGTGTACGACCAAAGAGGTACTGGAAAGTCATTGCTAAAAAAACTGGATGCATCTACCATCAACATGAAGTTAATGGCCGATGATATCGAATCGTTAAGAATACATCTGAAAATTAAAAAATGGGTGGTTTTAGGCCATTCTTTCGGCGGAATGCTAGCTTCTTATTATGCGACTTTGTATCCGAATAGTATTGAGAAGTTAATTTTATCTTCTTCCGGTGGTCTCGATTTAAAATTACTCGACGGTCCAAATCTTATCGAAAGTAACTTAAACCAAATCGAGAGAGATTCATTACAATACTGGAATAATAAAATCGACAAAGGCGATACCAGTCACAATGCCCGATTGGGA
>JBDTNG010000215.1:0-7765 GCA_039933895.1 Flavobacterium sp.
AAAAGTATCTAAAACTGTAATTCCAACACCTTGAATTAAAGACATTCCAAAGAGTAAATTCAAACCAATTGCCATACCTAAAACTTCTGCCAAATCACAGGCAGCAATGGCAATTTCGGCAAGAAAATAAAGAATATAGTTGATAAAAGGAGAGTAGGTTTCTCTTGAGGCTTGTGCCAAATCACGTTGTGTTACGATTCCAAGCCTGGCGCTTAAACTCTGTAGAAGTAAAGCCATGATGTTACTCATTAACAATACCCAGATTAAAGTGTACCCAAACTGACTTCCTCCAGCCAAATCAGTCGCCCAGTTTCCTGGATCCATATAACCAACACTCACCAGATAGGCTGGACCAAAAAAGGCTAATATTTTTCTAAAAACAGTGGTTTTATTTTGTGTTGAAACCGATTCGTGTACTTCTTCTAACGATTTACTCATGATATTGTAATTACTTGACGCAAATATAATTAAATAATTTTGCGGTATATGAATTTATTTTTTAGTTTTGCCTAAAAATTAAATTATACAAATGAAAAATTTAAGGTTAGTATTGCCTTTTTTACTTGTTTTGATAGCTATATTCTTTACTTCTTGTGAAGATTCATATGTTAATGTTCCTTCTCAAGATGAACTTTTAGATGGCCCGATTGATGGACTTACAACGGCCGAATCAGCTCGATTTTTAAAAGGAGATGCCGCATTTGCTGAAGTTTTTACACGTGAAACAGGTTTAGGGTCAACATTTGTTGCAACAAGTTGTGTGAGTTGTCATGCCGGAGATGGTAAAGGGCATCCTTTTACAACGTTGGTTCGATTTGGGCAAGCAGATGAAAACGGAAATACATTTTTGCACTTGGGTGGACCACAATTACAAAACAGAGCTTTGCCAGGATTTATGCCTGAACAAATTCCTGCAGGCGCAACTTTTGCGAAATTTACACCGCCATCCAATACAGGATTAGGGTTTATACAATACGTTACCGATGCAGATATTTTAGCCATGGCAGATCCAAATGATGCGAATGACGATGGTATTTCGGGAGTGCCTAACTGGGTTTCTATGCCTAGCTATATTGATGATACAGGCGCCATTTCTCAAGGCGGAAAATATATTGGTCGCTTTGGAAAAAAAGGAGCGGCTTTCAATTTGTTGCATCAAACTGTAAATGCTTACAATCAGGATATAGGAATCACATCGCTATACAATCCAATAGATGCGTATACGAACGAGGAAATTGATCCTGAAATTGGTACAAGTACAGTAAATGATGTGGTGTTTTATTTGAAAACATTAAAAGCGCCTATCCAACGCAATAAAAACGATGCTGTTGTCGCACAAGGAAAAATTTTATTCAATCAAATCAATTGTGTGGGTTGTCATAAATCGGAATTGAAGACAGGATATTCGCCAATAAATGCTTTGTCAAACAAAACATTCTCTCCTTACACCGATTTGCTTTTACACGATATGGGAAGTGGTTTAGATGATGGTTACACGGAAGGAATTGCCAAAACATACGAGTGGAAAACGCCTGCCTTATGGGGATTGGGACTTTCTGAAAAAGCACAAGGTGGTGCTTACTTCTTGATGCACGATGGAAGAGCCATGAGTATTGAGCAGGCCATCTCTATGCATGGTGGAGAAGCTTCAAACAGTAGAGCAGCCTTCAATAATTTGTCTCAAGATGAAAGAAATGCGGTTATAAAATTTTTAAAGTCTTTATAAATATGAACAGAAAAGAATTTTTAAAAACATGTGGTTTCGGTTGTGTTGCCGGAATCGTTGGAGTAGCTACATTGCAAAGTTGTTCTTCTTCTCAGGTGTTAACCAAAGAAATAAAAGGATCCGATATTCTAGTTCCTGTAGCTGATTTTGAAATACAATCGGAAGGGAAAAACGAATTCAAAAAATATGTAATTGTTCAAAACGAAATTTTGCAATATCCCATTTGTGTGTACCGATTTGATTCCAAAAATTATTCGGCGTTATTAATGAAATGCACGCATCAAGGAGCAGAACTGCAAGCTTTTGGAGATAAATTACAATGTGCAGCACACGGAAGCGAATTTAGCAGTAATGGTGTTGCTGAATCTGGTCCAGCCCAACAAGATTTAAGAAAATTTCCAATTAGTATTGAAAATAATACATTAAAAATATCCTTGAAATGAGATTACCCATTACCTGTTTAATAACAACACTTACATTATTTTTCAATACAAACCTTCACGCACAAATTGATCCAAGTTTACTTAGAAGAATTCCAAAAGACACTGTAAAAACACTAAACATGGACGCGATGTACAATCGCCCGGCTTTAAATATTGCCAAAACACCCATTGCTATTGGAGGGTATTTGGAAATGAACTGGCAACATCTTACAACCGATGGTATTTCCGAAGGGCATCAATTCGAAGCAAGAAGGCTGTCTATTTTTATGTCTTCAGCCATTAGCAAACGCGTTAAATTTTTAAGTGAAATCGAATTCGAAGATGGAGGAAAAGAGGTAGCAATTGAATTTGCTTCTGTCGATGTCGAATTTCATCATTTAGTCAATTTTAGAGCCGGTATTATTGTCAATCCAATTGGTTCTTTCAACCAAAATCATGATGGTCCAAAATGGGAATTTACCGATCGTCCAATTTCTGCGACTCAAATGTTACCAGGAACTTTTAGCAATGCAGGTGCCGGTTTCTTCGGAAAAAAGTACCACAAAAATTGGATGGTTGGTTATGAGGCTTATTTCTCAGGGAGTTTCGACAATTCGATAATTGAAAATACTGAAAATAAAACTTTCCTTCCGGCAGCCAAAGAAAATCCTGAGCGTTTTGAAGAAATCAACAGCGGAGAGCCTTTGTTTACAGGGAAATTAGCCGTGCGAAACACAAAAATTGGTGAGCTGGGAATATCTTATATGGGCGGTATTTATAATAAATTTCAAGATGATGGAGTTATTCTGGACAAAAAACGACGAGTTAGCGTTTTTGCCCTAGATTTCAATACGACACTTACAAAATTCAAAACTTTTATTACGACCGAATTCGCCTGGATAAACGTAGATGTTCCCAGCACTTACACCCAACAATTTGGAAACAAACAACACGGTGGATTTATCGATATTGTACAACCTGTTTTGAAGAAAACGATTTTAGGTTGGGAAAATGCCGTTTTAAATGTGGCGTGCCGATTCGAATATGTCGACTGGAATGTAGGCCGATTTAACGAAACCGGAGGTAATATTGGAGAAGACATTTGGAGCATTGTTCCGGCCGTTAGTTTCAGGCCAACACCACAAACAGTTATTCGATTAAATTACCGCTATCAAAAGCAACATGATATCTTTGGAAACCTGCCATCAATCACGGATGGATACAATTTAGGAATTTCAACTTATTTTTAAGTTACTAAAGCAAATATTACTAAATTTGCTTCCTTATAAAAATTAAGCCATGTTACAGATAGCATTCATTAGAGAAAACCAAGAAAAAGTAATTAAAGCTCTAGCCAAAAGAAATTTTGACGCTACAGTATTAGTTGAAACAGTGGTGGCCATAGACGAAAAACGTCGCGCTACACAATTAGAATTAGACAACATTCTAGGCGAATCTAATAAATTATCCAAAGACATTGGAGAATTAATGAAAAGCGGAGAAAAAGCGAAAGCCGAAATCCTAAAAGAAAAATCAACTCAATTTAGAGAAAAAAGCAAAGAATTGACAGAGGTTTTAAATACTGTTTCTGAGGAACTGACTTTAGAACTTTACAAATTGCCAAATCTTCCTGCTGATATTGTTCCTTTTGGAAAAACGCCTGAAGAAAATCTGAATGTTTTTGAAGAAGGTGAAGTTCCAAAATTACATGAAGGTGCAATGCCACATTGGGAATTGATTAAAAAATACGATATCGTTGATTTTGAATTGGGAACGAAAATAACAGCTCCGGGTTTTCCAGTTTACAAAGGAAAAGGAGCCAAGTTGCAACGTGCCTTAATTTCTTATTTCTTAGATAAAAACACAGACGCTGGTTACAAAGAATACCAAGTGCCGCATTTGGTAAACGAAGCGTCAGCTTATGGGACAGGTCAATTGCCTGACAAAGAAGGACAGATGTATCATGATGCCAAAGATGATTTGTATTTGATTCCAACGGCAGAGGTTCCTGTAACCAATATATTCAGAGATGTCATCTTGCAAGAAAGTGAATTACCAGTATTGTGTACAGGTTATACACCTTGTTTTCGTCGTGAAGCAGGTTCTTGGGGAGCACACGTTCGGGGATTAAACCGTTTGCATCAGTTTGATAAAGTGGAAATTGTTCGTATCGAGCATCCGGAAAAATCACACGAAGCCCTTGATGGAATGGTAGAACATGTAAAAACCCTTTTACAAGAGTTGAAATTACCGTACAGAATTCTTCGCCTTTGTGGTGGAGACATGGGTTTTGCTTCGGCATTAACGTACGATTTTGAAGTGTTTTCAACAGCACAAGACCGTTGGTTGGAAATTTCATCTGTTTCTAATTTTGAAACCTTCCAAGCCAACCGATTGAAATTGCGTTTTAAAGGAAAAGACGGAAAAACACAATTGGCACACACCTTAAACGGAAGCTCATTGGCATTACCAAGAGTTTTAGCTGGAATTTTAGAAAATTATCAAACGCCAGAAGGAATTGTAATTCCGGAAGTATTGCGTAAATACACTGGTTTTGACATTATAAATTAAGATAAACTTATCATTTTACGATGTACTAATGAAGCATAAAAGTGTTACATTAGTACATTGTTTTTTTATAGAAAATGAAAAAATTCTTTTTATTTATTGGTTTGCTTTGGTCGATGGTCGTTTTTTCACAAAACGAACAATTGGCGCAAAACTATGTGGATAGAGGTGAATTTGACAAAGCCATTTTGATTTATGAAGATTTAATCAAAGGGCAACCCAATAATTACGCTTATTTTCTAAAACAAATTCTCTGTTATCAGCAGTTAAAACAATACGAAAAATCAGAGAAAATTATCCAAAGTAGAATTGAAAGAACCAAACAAGCCAATTTATACGTTGAATTAGGGTACAATTACCAACTGCAGAAAAATCAGGAGAAAGCTGACAAAAATTATAATATAGCCATTGATAAAATTGCAGAAAACCCCAATAATGTCTATATCGTTGCGGGTTCTTTTGAACAAAAATCACTGATTAAACAGGCTATCAATGCTTATGAAATGGCGGTTAAGATCACTCCAACTTCCAATTACGATTACCAAGTAGCTTTGCTGCAAGGACAATTAGGGAAGCTGGAATTAATGACTGATAAATTACTGGATTATAGTTTTGTCAATCAAGCCAACCTTCCTTTGGTTCAAAACCAATTGGTTCGGTTTATGATGGAAGACACACAAAAAACATTCACCGAATACCTTAAAAAAGCATTGTTACTTCGCACACAAAAAACGCAGGATTTATTTTGGAACCAGTATATGAGTTGGTTTTTTGTGCAGCAAAAAGACTATGGAAAAGCATTTATTCAGGAAAAAGCGATTTTCAAACGCAATCCGGATAACTTTTACAATATCATCAATTTGGCAAAATTAGCCATCGACGATAATGAAGATGAAACTGCCAGAGAAATTTTAAATTTTATTTTGGTCAATACGCAGGATTTGGATTTGCAAATACAAGCCAATTACCAATTGGTTTCAATGGATATCGATGTGGCTTCCGCCAAAGAATATCCAGCTATTAAAACCAAATTGGACTTGCTGTTGAAACAATATGGTAACACACCATATTCACTAAATTTGCAAATACTCAATGCGCATTTTGAAGCATTTTATCTAAGGACATTTGAATCAGCCAAAACAAATTTGACCAACGCTTTGGCATTGCCTTTAAATAATTACCAAAAAGCAGAAGTGAAAATTGAATTGGCTGATGTATTGCTTTTAGACGAAAAATTCAATCAATCGATTATTTATTATGCTCAGGTGGAAGACGATTTAGAAAACGATGAAGTAGCCCACGAAGCGAGTTTGAAAATGGCAAAAGCCAGTTATTACAAAGGAGATTTCGATTGGGCACAAAAACAATTTAAAGTTTTAAAATCATCAACTTCGCAACTTATTGCAAACGATGCCATGGAGTACTTTTTGCTAATCAGTGACAATACAGTCGAAGATTCAACACAAGTGGCCTTGAAGAAATTTTCCAAAGCTGATTTCTTAGGTTATCAAAATAAAAATACGGAAGCTTTACAGGCATTCAAATTAATTTTAGAACAACACAAAGGACAAAGCATTGAAGACGTAACCTTGCTGCGACTTGGGAAGTTGTATGAAAAGCAAAACGATTTCCAACAAGCATTACATCACTATCAGGAAATTATAGACAAGCATCCCGAAAGTATCTATGTGGATGAAGCATTTTTTTTCTCAGCAGAGATTTACAGAAAACAATTGCAAGACAATGAAAAAGCCAAGGCGTATTACGAAAAAATAATCTTCACACACGAAGACAGCATTTATTTTGTAGAGGCTAGAAATAATTATAGAAAATTAAGAGGAGATACTAATTTATAAATAGATTATTAGAGTATTGTTTGGTAGGTTTTTTTAGGCCAATTCATAATCCACAATCTAATAATTCAACAATCTGGAAACATGATTATATACAACGTAACCATCAATATACACGAAAGCGTTCACGATCAATGGATGCAATGGATGCAAGAAAAACACATTAAAGATGTTTTGGCAACAGGAAAATTTTCTTCTGCAAGAATGGTCAAAGTTTTAGTAGAAGAGGAAATGGGGGGTATTACTTACTCCATTCAGTTTACAACCGACAGCAAAGAAACATTACAAAAATATTATGATGAAGACGCGCCTCGTTTGCGTGAGGAAGGGTTAAAGCTTTTTGCTGATAAAATGCTGGCTTTCAGAACAGAATTGGAATTAATATCAGAACATTAATTCTCACCTTCGTGGGAAAGACAAAAAGAAAATGGATAAAGTAAAAGCCAAAAAACACCTCGGTCAACATTTCTTAAATGACGAGAGTATAGCCAAAAATATAGCCGATGCATTAACATTAGACGGCTACAAAAAAGTATTGGAAATTGGTCCAGGAATGGGTGTTTTGACCAAATATTTATTGGAAAAACCTATTGAAACCTATGTGATCGAAATCGATGCCGAATCGGTAGAATATTTAAATGCACATTATCCGAAATTGCATGATAAAATCATTTCCAAAGACTTTTTAAGGTATAATATTAAAGAGGTTTTTGAAGAAGAACCTTTTGCAATCATTGGGAATTTCCCGTATAATATTTCTACACAAATTGTGTTCCGAACTTTAGAATTACGCGATCAGATTCCTGAGTTTGCGGGAATGTTTCAAAAAGAAGTTGCCGAACGTATTTGTTCCAAAAAAGGAAGCAAAGTATATGGAATATTATCTGTTTTGGCACAGGCTTTTTATGATGTAGAATACCTTTTTACAGTTGATGAGCATGTTTTTACACCACCGCCAAGAGTAAAATCGGGGGTGATGCGAATGAAAAGAAAAGAAAATTATCGTTTGCCTTGTGATGAAAAATTATTATTTACCGTAGTGAAAACTTCGTTTAACCAACGAAGAAAAACCATGCGAAATAGCTTAAAATCTTTAAATCTATCGGATAATTTGCGAGAAGATAGTATCTTTGACCTCCGACCGGAACAAATTTCGGTGGAACAATTCATAGAACTCACTCAAAAAATCTCGGCCG
>JBDTNG010000216.1:0-4806 GCA_039933895.1 Flavobacterium sp.
TGAGTAAAACTGCCGACCAACGCTATCTTGACTTTATCGAAAAATATCCTCAACTACATCAACGCCTTTCTAATCTTCAAATAGCTGCCTATCTTGGTATCAGTCACGAATTTTTGAGTAAAATCCGAAAGAAAATTTTGTTGAAAAAATAATGTTTTTCATTTATTGAACTTGTTCAATGTTTATGAGCATTTGATGACTGCATCTTTGTATCATCAAATTAAGCAAAAATAAAATGACAAGTAAAAAAACAATTTCAACAATTTTCTTAACAATCTTAATTTTATTCAAAATGGAAGTACAAGCTCAAAATTTCAAAAAAATTGACACAGATAAATTAACACTTGAAGTGTTCAACGCATCAGAAAATAGTTTTGGTGTAGCATCGGTAATTGTTTCAGGAAAAACAGACGCTGTTTTAATTGATGCACAATTTACTTTGGCAGATGCCGAATTGGTAGCTCAAAAAATAAAAAACTCAGGCAAAACATTAACATCTATCTATGTTAGTTATGGCGACCCTGATTTTTATTTTGGGTTAGAAGTATTCAAAAAATATTTTCCCGAAGTAACCATTTATGCTACTTCTGCAACTGTCGAACACATCAAAGCAACGGCACAAAAAAAATTAGAAGTTTGGGGTGGTAGATTAGGTAAAGCCTTAACTTCAAACGTAGTGTTACCTCAAGTTTTGCAAGGCAGTTCAATAGAATTGGAAGGACAAAAATTAGAAATCATTGGTTTGGAAGAGTTCCCCAAAAAGGCGTTTGTTTGGATTCCTTCTATTAAAGCAGTAGTTGGTGGTATTAATGTTTTTGGAAATACATTTCATTTGTGGATGGCAGATGCACAAACAACTGAAGCACGTAATAAATGGATAACTGTTTTGGATAAAATCGAATCATTGCACCCAGCAATAGTAATTCCAGCACACGCCAATAATAATAGTCCATTCGATATTAGTGCAGTAAAACATACCAAAAATTATATTCAGTTTTACGAAGTAGCATTGAAGACAAGCAAAACTTCGGAAGCATTAATTGCAAAATTAAAAACAGAGTACCCAACATTGACCTTTGAAACAGCTTTACAAATCGGGGCAAAAGTGAATACAGGAGAAATGAAATGGTAAAAAAAAATCTAATGATAGTGCCGTAGGTACTATCATTAGTGTTATAAATATAAGTAAAATGACAAATTTTGAAATTATAAAAAGTACTTACGAAGGAAAAACTTCGGAAGAAAATGGGAAAAATTTAGCCAAATATATTGCAGATGATATTTCGTGGACAGAAGCCAAAGGCTTTCCTTACGCAGGAACTTATATCGGCTTGGAAAATGTAACCAAGAATGTCTTTAGTCGGTTGGGTAGTGAATGGGTTGATTACAAATTTACACCCGAAGATTATGTTGCAAGCGATGACAAAGTTGTTGCTTATGGCACATATACAGGCACATACAAACTAACTGGCAAGGCTTTTACAGCAAGAGTAGCTCATATTTGGAAATTGAAAGATGAGAAAATTATTAGATTTGAACAATTTGTAGATAGCCAACCTGTAAATGATGCGATGAAATAAAAACAGCCACTAACAGCCGTTTTGTGAGATTACTTCGTTTGTTCGCTATCGCTCGGGTTAGGCTTTAGTTCAATTCTCTTTTAATCCCTATCTTCGTTCAGCAAAAAAACGCTGTTTCGAACACTCTAACCTCAAAAAGAAATATTAAGTTTTGAAAAATAATTTTAAAAATTTTATACAAAATCAAGTTCCAGTTTCAGATATTGAATTTGAAGAGGCGCTAGTATTTTTTAAAGAAAAGAAACTTAAAAAAGGTGATTTTTTTATTGAACAAGGGAAAGTTTGTAAAAACGTAGCGTATATCAATAAAGGAACATTAAGAACTTTTTATTCAAACGAAAAATCCGAAGGAATAACTTCTTGTTTTTGCACAGAAAACAATTTCACAACTTCCTATAAAAGTTTTATTCTTCAAAACCCATCAACACTTTCAATTCAAGCCATTGAAGAAACCGAATTGTTGCTAATTGATTACGATAATTTACAAAAATTATATTCTAAAAATGCAGTTTGGCAAACTATCGGAAGGGTTTTTTCAGAGAAAGAGTATATTACAATGGAACATTATGCCACGGTTTTAAATACTGAAACTGCTAAAGAAAAATACCTTCGTCTTTTGAATGAACAACCTGTAATTTTGCAAAAAGCATCTTTAGAAGATATTGCAAGTTATTTAGGAATTACCAGAAGAACTTTAAGTAGAATCCGTAAAGAACTAGCCGAAAACAAAAAGTAGGACATTTGTCCTTTCGCATTTTTTCTATTCCATTTAAGTTTGTCAAATAATTTAATTTTTATGGAATCAACCTTGATTATAATCTCAGTTTTACTTATTCTTTTTGCAATTTTAGCCGTATATGATGGTTTTTATTTACACATTTTTAAATATAATTTACACAATCATTCCGAAAGCAAGAACGAACATATAACTCATACAGTCAGAGCGATATTATTTCCTGCCATTGTATATTTTTTATTTTTCAGACAAAATTCCACTTGCAGTTTTTTTATTGGTATTTCATTAGTGATCATTGATAGTCTTGTTTTGGTACTTGATGCTTATGTGGAAAGTGATAGTAGAAAATTCATGGGAGGTTTGCCGCGTTGGGAATATGTTTTACATCTTTTTGTGAATGGTTTCCATTTTGCTTCAATTGCTGTTTTTTTGACAATGAAACTTCAATTTACTGACAAGGGAATTTCAATTGTTCAAAATTTTTACCACTACCAAAACTTTTCAATTTTTAATTTTGTGGTAAAAAACATAATCCCTGGGGCAGTAATCATTGGAATCTTACATTTGATGGTTTCAATTCCAAAAACTGCCATAGTTTGGAACAATTTTAGGGCTAAAATTAGCTGTTGTTAATTATGATACATCAAGATACTATTGTTGTAACAAGCGTTTTAGTTGGTTTTGGAATACTTGAAGCCATTAGCGGTGCCTATATCAATTCAAAAAGACGTAAAGACGATTGGATAATTGACACCGTTAGCATTATTCAATTGGCTGTTATCATTAAACCAAGTATAGTTTTTGCAAGTAGTTTTTTGATGCACTATTTGTTTTCAGATTTGCAGGGATCACTTTCTAACTTGCCTATTTGGTTAGGCGTATTGATTATTTTTATTCCTGACGAATTTTTGCATTATTGGTATCACCGAAAAGGACATGAATGGCGCTGGCTTTGGAATATACACAAAACGCACCATACTTCGCCAGAAATGAATATTGCTGTTTCTTATCGTGAGAACTGGCTTTGGTTTGTGTTAATGCCAAACTTATGGTTTTCGGCTTCAATGGTTTATTTTGGTTTAGGAAAGGCATATATAATCTCAACAATGCTTATTGGAATTGTTGATGTAATTACACACACGAATATAAAGTGGGATAATTTTTTATACAAATACAAATTTTTAAAACCAATAACATGGTTATTACAAAGAATTATAACCTTACCCTCTACACATCATGCCCATCACGGAATTGGTGAAAACAGTGCGCCAATGGGAAATTACGCAACAGCATTAATTCTTTGGGATGTGATTTTCAAAACTTCTTATTTTCCGCATTTGTATCCCACAAAATATGGCATTGAAAATGATCAAAAAGACAAGTGGTACAAACAGCTTTGGAATTTAAAATAGAAAAAGTATTTCAGTCAAAAACGGTTTAGTTTTGTTTGTTCGATATCGCTCGAGTGAGTCTTTAATGTAATTTTCCTTTTAATTCCTATCTTCGTTTACTACTAAACACTACTTTTGAAGTCTTCATTCTTTGAAAACATTCAAGGAATTATAATAACATTAGAATATAATGAGAAAATTTTTGAACTTAATTTTAGCTATTGCTTTTCTTCCGGCAGCTTGTCAAACTAAAAAAGATACTGATTTTGAAACCCAGAAAAAATTTCAGATTGAATTAAACCAAAAAGTATTAGATGCTTTAAAAAAAAGTGGTGAAAGTTTTACAAAGGCTAGACCCGTTTTTCACTGGATTTATTTTAAGACTGAAGAAGATGAAAAGAAATATTTAAAAGAGGTTGAAACTCATAAATTTGTGTTGGTTAGTACAAACAAAATTGTTAGAGAACTTCCTTACGAATTGAAAATAAAAAGGATTGATTTAGTTGATAAAAAGAGTGTTGATGATTACGCATTGTATTTATGGGAGCAATCGTTAAAATATAATGGATATTATGATGGTTGGGAAACAAGTGTTGAGAAAAACTAGCAACAAACACTGGGATTATTTGACAAAATAGTTACAATACAAAATGATTAGCGAAAAGGAAATAACACATATAAGTAAGTTCTTAAGTTTGGTATTGCGACACCAACCTGAAACTATTGGTATTCAGCTTGACGAAAATGGTTGGACAGACATTCATGACTTGATTGAAAAAGCCAATAATCACGGAATTAAGTTTGACAGAGAAAGTTTGAATCATGTTGTTGAAACCAATGCAAAGAAACGTTTTGCTTTTAATGAGACTCTTGATAAGATTAGAGCAAGTCAAGGGCATTCGGTAGCAATTGAATTGAGTTATACCAATCAAAAACCACCAGGTATTTTATATCATGGAACAGGTGAGAAATCAGTTCAATCTATTTTGGAAACAGGCATTAAAAAAAGAGAGAGACAGCATGTTCATTTAAGTGGCGACATTGAAACTGCTATTAAAGTTGGACAAAGACATGGAAAACCAGTTGTTTTAAAAGTACT
>JBDTNG010000217.1:0-4776 GCA_039933895.1 Flavobacterium sp.
CCAATTTGCTTGCTGAAGTAGAAGAAGGTCGTGATGCTATTAATGTAATTTTGTCGAAAGATGAAACCTATGGTGACATTTCACCAGTCCGATTAATGAGCAACGGAATTACTGCTTTAGTATCCATTACCCGTGGTTGTGACAATATGTGTACATTTTGCGTAGTGCCTTTTACACGAGGACGCGAACGCAGCCGTGAACCGCAAAGTATCATGAAAGAAATTCAGGATTTGTGGGACAAAGGATTTAAAGAAATCACGCTGTTGGGACAAAACGTTGACAGTTATTTATGGTACGGCGGCGGATTGAAAAAAGATTTTGCCAGCGCTTCTGAAATGCAAAAAGCAACGGCTGTTGATTTTGATCAATTGCTTGAAATGGTCGCTGTTGGTTTCCCAAAGATGAGAATTCGTTTTTCAACTTCAAATCCACAAGACATGCACGAAAGTGTATTGCATGTTATTGCCAAATACCCTAACATTTGTAAGCATATTCACTTGCCGGTTCAATCCGGAAGTAATCGCATATTAAAAGAAATGAACCGTTTGCATACGCGTGAAGAATATATGGTTTTGATTGACAAAATCAGAGCAATTATTCCAAACGCTTCAATTTCACAAGACATGATTGCGGGTTTTCCTACTGAAACAGAAGAAGACCATCAAGACACTTTAAGCTTAATGGACTATGTGAAATATAATTTCGGTTATATGTATTCGTATTCTGAACGCCCAGGAACATTGGCTGGCCGTAAAATGGAAGACGATGTAACCGAAGAAACCAAAGCAAGAAGATTACAGGAAATTGTCGATTTACAACAAAAACACGCTTGGTTCCGTAGTGAAGAATTTATTGGACAAACCGTAGAGGTTTTGGTAGAAAAAGTATCCAAAAAATCGACAGAAGAATTCTCAGGAAGAAATTCACAAAGCATCACTGTAGTATTCCCTAAAGAGCATTATAAAATTGGTGATTTTGTTATGGTGAAAATCGAAAGCTGTACTTCTGGAACACTGAAAGGAAAAGCAGTAGGTTTGAGTGAAATGAGTTAAAAATCTTTACCGCAGATTCGCAGATTAAAATTCGTGAATTACACCTAATTAATTTGAATATAAAGAGATTGCTTCGTGCCTCGCAATGACAAACATGGAAACAGTTCAATCAATAAAACAACGATTTGAGATTATTGGAAATGATCCAAAGCTTAATCGTGCGATAGAAAAAGCCATTCAGGTGGCACCAACTGACATTTCAGTATTGGTGGCTGGAGAAAGCGGTGTTGGTAAGGAAAATATTCCTAGAATCATCCATTCGCTTTCACACAGAAAACACGGTAAATACATTGCTGTAAACTGCGGTGCTATTCCTGAAGGAACTATAGATAGTGAACTTTTTGGTCACGAAAAAGGCTCTTTTACAGGAGCAACAGGAACACGTGAAGGTTATTTTGAAGTGGCTGATGGTGGAACTATTTTTTTGGATGAAGTTGGCGAATTACCTCTGACGACACAAGTACGTTTGTTGCGTGTTTTGGAAAATGGCGAATTTATTAAAGTCGGTTCTTCACAAGTACAAAAAACCAATGTTCGAATTGTTGCCGCTACCAATGTTAATTTATTTGACGCCATTGAAAAAGGAAAATTCCGTGAGGACTTATATTATAGATTAAGTACTGTGGATATTCCATTACCCCCGTTACGTGACAGAAAAGACGATATTCATTTGTTGTTTAGAAAATTTGCTGCCGATTTTGCCCACAAATACAAAATGCCGCCTTTACGATTAGACGACAATGCTGTTCAGGTTTTGCAAAAATTTCGCTGGAGCGGAAATATCCGTCAATTGCGAAATGTAGCCGAACAAATTTCGGTGTTGGAAACCAATCGCGACATTACAGGAAATACTTTATTGTCTTATTTACCACAAGAAGGAAGCAATTTGCCATCGGTGATTAAAGATAAAAAAACGGAAGATTTTTCAACCGAAAGAGACATTTTGTATAAAGTACTTTTTGATATGAAAAGTGATTTGAATGATTTGAAGAAACTGACTTTGGAACTGATGAAAAGCGGCTCGGCAAAAGCACATGAGATCAATCCGAATCTAATTCAGAAAATATACGGTTCCAAAGAAAATGAAAGTGAAATTTCTTTTGAAGAAGAACCAAGATCTGCCATTATTGCTTCTCAAAATGACGACGAAGATTTTGATGATGACGACGAAAATTATCTTTTTGCTGAAACTGTTGAAGAAGAAGATTCGCTTCGACTGGATGAAAAAGAAATTGAACTCATCAAAAAAGCATTGGATCGAAACAAAGGCAAACGAAAAGCTGCCGCAGACGAACTGGGAATTTCAGAAAGAACGCTATATAGAAAGATTAAACAATTCGACTTATAAAAATTGTCAATGATGAATTGTCAATTGTCAACTGAATGAATATCTTTGACCCAAGCGTTATCGGATTGGCAAAGTAATTTTTACAATTAAAATGAAATACACAAAATATATAGTTGCGTTTATTATTCTCTTCAGTTTCAGTGGTTGTTCAGTTTACAACTTTTCTGGAGCTGGAAAAATAGATGCAAAAACGTTTCAGGTAAACTATTTCCAGAACATTTCCGAGTTAATCGAACCTGGAATTGATCGTGATTTTACCAATCGTTTACAGGATTTAATTCAGAATCAGACCAACTTAAGTTTAACAAACACGGATGGCGATTTATTGTATGACGGAGAAATTGTGGATTACCGAATTGACCCAATGACTGCGACAGCCGACTTAACAGCAGCTCAAAGTAGACTAACAATCACCGTTAACTTGCGTTTTACAAGCAAGAACAAACCGGAAGATAATTTTGAAAAGCGTTTTTCATTTTACGATGATTTTGATCGCGAGAAACAGCTAACAGGTTCTCAACTTAAAACATCAGTCGATTTAATTTTTGCAAGAATCACTCAGGATATATTTAACGAAACATTAGCCAAATGGTAAAATTTGTGGACGCTATTGATTTAGAATAACAAATTTGAGGACAAACTGAAATGAACGTAACTGAATATACATATTTACTCAACAAACCGGATGCTGTCAATGACAAGCAAGCCATGTCTTTGGAAAAAATTCTGGATGATTTTCCGTATTTTCAAAGTGCGAGAAGTTTGCATTTAAAGGGTTTATACAAACAGGACAGCTTCAAATATAATCAAGCTTTAAAAAGTACTGCGGCATATACAACAGATAGAACTATTTTATTTGATTTTATTACTTCGGAAAGCTTCAATGGTATTCAGAAAGAATTATTTGAAGAAAAAGAAGCTGATTTATTAGATATTGATGTTGTTGACAGTAAAGTGATTTCAGAAGTAAAAACGGAGAATACTTTAGAGAAATCTATTATACTATCCATTAATGAAGCGGCTCAAAATGAGGAAGAGAAAATTATTATTGGAGAAACCCTTCCTGTAGAAACTATTGAAGAAAAATTAGAAATAGGAGAACCTATTCCATTCAACAATAATGAAACACATTCTTTCCAGGAATGGCTGCAATTGGCCAAAGTAAAACCAATTGTTAGAGAAGAAAACACAACAGAATTAAAAACAGAAGACGCCAGTTTAGCTTCAAAATTAGAAACTATAGACAAGTTTCTTGAAGCTAATCCAAAAATTCCACCTGTTAAAGGAGAGGTCACAGAACCAAGTTTTGCTATTAAAAGCGAAGATACTTCTTACTTAATGACCGAGACTTTAGCAAAGGTTTATTTGGAGCAAAAAAAATATAGTAAAGCAATTCAAGCATATGAAATATTAATTTTGAAATATCCAGAAAAAATTACTTTCTTTGCAAACCGAATTTTAGACATTAAATCGTTACAACAAAATAATAATAATTAGACAATGAACACATTTACAATTTTTTTAGTTTTAATCACTATAGTTTGTTTTTTATTAATCGTAGTTATCATGGTTCAAAATCCTAAAGGTGGAGGTTTGTCTTCAACTTTCGGAAGTTCTCAAATGATGGGTGGTGTACAAAAAACAACAGATTTCTTAGATAAAAGTACTTGGTATTTAGCAGGTGCATTAATTGCATTAATTTTATTATCTACTTTAAGCTTCAATGGAGGTTTAAGTGATACTGGTTCTAAAATCATTGATGAAAATGCAACAGCAATACCAGCAAGTCCAAAGGCGGAACAACCGGCTTCAACGACAACTGCTCCAGCTGCAGCGACTGAAACTGCTCCAGAAGCTACTAAACCAGCTGCTGAAGAAAAAAAATAATTTCTTTCGAAATTCGATACAAAATGCCAGCCTGTCAATGCTGGCATTTTTTATAAGAAATATTGTCAGTTCTAAAGGCTTGGCATAATTTCTGACAAATACAAAAAGCAAATAATAACATAAATAAATACAATTATGGCATTAAATATTAAACCTCTTTCAGACCGCGTTCTTGTAGAACCAGTTGCTGCAGAAACTCAAACTGCTTCGGGAATCTTTATTCCGGATACTGCAAAAGAAAAACCACAAAAAGGAAAAGTAGTAGCAGTAGGAAATGGTAAAAAAGACGAACCACTTACAGTAAAAGTTGGTGATACTGTTCTTTACGGAAAATATGCTGGAGCTGATTTAAAATTTGAAGGAAAAGATTACCTGATTATGCGTGAAGAAGATATTCTTGCGATTATATAAATCTAACAACGATTACAAAACAAAAAATAAAAATGGCAAAAGATATAAAATTTGATATTGAAGCACGTGACGGATTAA
>JBDTNG010000218.1:0-7068 GCA_039933895.1 Flavobacterium sp.
ATTAATAATACTTTTTTATAACGTCCTGATTGTATGTACGCTGCAGCGGTAGACATTCCGTATAGAAAACTTGAACAAGCTGCTTGTAAATCATAAGCAAAAGCGTTTACTGCGCCAATTTGAGTGGCAACAAAAACACCTGTTGAAGCTACAGGCATGTCTGGCGTTGCGGTCGCAACAATAACCATATCAATCTCAGCAGGATTGATTCCAGATTTTTCAATTAAATTCTGAGCAGCTTTGATAGCTAAATAGGAAGTACCTTTTCCTTTCTCTTTTAGAATTCTTCTTTCTTTAATTCCAGTACGAGTAGTAATCCACTCATCATTGGTGTCAATCATTGTTTCCAACACTTGATTCGAAAGAACAAAATCAGGAACATAGGCACCAACGGCAGTAATTGCGGCAGTAATTGTATTCATAAAGTTCAAATAATGTATTTTAAAACATTCGTTTCAAAAAGACGATGAAGTTACAAAAAATCTTTAAAATAGAGATTTAACTTCGTTATTTATTTTCGGTTATACCCAACAAAAAAACTCTCACGTAGTGAGAGTTGTATTTTTTCTACAAAAATGTATTAAGCAACAGCTATTTGCTTATCAATTACTACTTGACCTCTGTAGTACATTTTACCTTCATGCCAGTAAGCTCTGTGGTATAAGTGCGCTTCTCCAGTTATAGGACAAGTTGCGATTTGAGCAACAGTTGCTTTATAATGAGTTCTTCTTTTGTCTCTTCTTGTTTTCGAGATCTTTCTCTTAGGATGTGCCATTTTGCAAAATTATTTATCCGTTAATAGTTTTTTTAATTCGTCCCAACGCGGGTCTGTATTCTCTTCTTTTACTTCAATAGGTTCTTGAACATTAATTTGTTTTGTCATTTCATTGACGCTCAAATCGTTCAGCTTTGTCAAAACATCAGAATCTAATGTTCCATCTTTTATGCCTGGATGAACTTTTTTTAGTGGTATAGACAAGACAATCATTTCATATATGTATTGAGAAACATCTATTTGATGTTCGCCAATTGGCAAAATGAGCAACTCCTCATTATCATCATTGAATGTTTCACCAAATCGAACAATTAGGTTTAATTTTCCTTTTATAGGCAAATCAAAATCTTCATTTGTTAAATCACACGGCACATGAATTGTTCCGGAATGCTTAAAACTTAATTCAAGCATTGTGCTTTTCTTATCTAAAACTACACTTACTTTGATGTTGGCGCTTTCAAATTCGTCATACTCAAAGTGTTCAAAGAACGCTTTATTAATTTGATACTCAAACTGATGTTTTCCAAGCTTTAATCCTATAAAAGGAATCAAAAATTCATTTGTAACTTTCATCTTAACAACAATTTGTCCCTTTATTAGGGAGTGCAAAGATATAAATTTTTTATAAAACCAAAAGCGTTATAAACATTTTTTTGTTTATAACTGCTTTTCTTTTGTTTTAAGTGGCTTTGCGGTTATTTCTTTATACTCGTTTCTCGACTTAAAAATATCAATTGCTGCATAAATTGCTTCTGAAAAAGAATTGTGATCTGCCACTCCTTTTCCCGCAATCTCATAAGCTGTTCCATGATCCGGCGAAGTTCTGATCTTCTCTAATCCCGCAGTATAATTGACTCCTTTGCCAAAAGACAATGTCTTAAAAGGAATCAAACCTTGATCATGATAAGTCGCAATTACAGCATCATATTTCTCATATTGGTTGCTTCCAAAAAAACTGTCGGCTGGAAATGGTCCGAAGACCAAAGTTCCTTCTTCAAATATTTTTTTTATGGCCGGTTTTATTATTTTGTCATCTTCTTCTCCAATAACTCCATTATCTCCACAATGTGGATTCAATCCTAAGATCGCAATTTTAGGTTTTCTGATACCAAAGTCTTGAATTAGCGATTGATTGATTGTTTTTATTTTGGTGCGGATTAATTCTTCGGTTAAATGTTTTGCCACTTCATTAATAGGCACATGATCAGTTAATAAACCTACTCGTAAATTGTCCTGAATCATAAACATCAAAGCATTTCCTTCCAGTTCCTGATTCAGATAATCCGTATGACCTGGAAAAGAGAATTCTTCCGATTGTATATTTGATTTACTGATGGGTGCTGTTACTAGAACATCAATATCTCCTTCTTTTAATGCTTTTGTTGCAGCAACAAACGATTTAACGGCATATTGACCCACTGTGTCATCCATTTTACCATATTCGATGTTCACGCCTTCGCGCCAAACATTCAATACATTGATTTTCCCAACTATCATTTGATCCAATTTGTCGATACCGTGCAATTGAGCGGTTAATTCCAAATTTTTCTTTAAAAAAGAAAGGATTTTCACATTAGCAAAAATTATTGGCGTACATAATTCCAACATTCTAGTGTCTTCAAACGATTTTAGAATTATTTCGCTTCCAATTCCGTTCAAATCGCCAATAGAAATACCTACAATTATATTTTCTGGTCTTTTTGTCATCAGTTCAATGTATTTATTGCTAATTTTGAATGCAAATTTACTAAAATAAAATCAGTAATGTTTACAGGAATCATAGAAACTCTAGGCACCATCAAAGCACTGGAAAAAGAAGGCGAAAATATCCACGTCACTGTTCAATCTAACATCACAAATGAGCTTAAAATAGACCAGAGCGTATCTCACAACGGCATTTGTCTGACGGTTGTTGCTATTGAAAACGACAACTATACCGTTACAGCCATTAAAGAAACCATTGAAAAAACCAATTTGTCGTTTTGGAACACTAACGATGTAGTCAATTTGGAGCGTGCCATGAAACTGGGAGACCGTTTGGATGGACATATTGTACAAGGTCATGTGGACCAAACCGCAATTTGTAAAAACATCGAAGAAGTGAATGGAAGTTGGCATTTTACTTTCGAATACGATAAAAACTTAAACAACATAACCGTCGAAAAAGGTTCTATTACCGTAAATGGAGTGAGTTTGACTGTGGTCAATTCAAAAAACAACGAATTTAGCGTCGCCATCATTCCTTATACGTATGAGCACACTAATTTTAAAGATTTTAAAGTTGGAACGACCATCAATTTAGAATTTGATGTCATTGGAAAATACGTTGCGAGATTGCACAGCTTGCATTTGTAAATAAAAAAATCCCAAATTGTGATAATTTGGGATTTCTATTTTAACTCAATTGAAATTACATTTTCATCAACCAGTTTCTAACCGAAACTTCGTTATTGATAATATCTCTCAATTCTGAGATTTTTACTCTGTCTTGTTTCATGGTATCACGGTGACGAATCGTTACTGTTTCATCTTCCAATGTTTGATGATCGACTGTGATACAGAAAGGCGTCCCTAACGCGTCTTGTCTTCTGTAACGACGACCTACAGCATCTTTTTCATCGTAAGCCACGTTGAAGTCCCATTTCAAATCTTCAATGATTTTACGGGCAACTTCAGGCAAACCATCTCTTTTTATTAACGGCAGAACCGCTGCTTTTGTTGGCGCTAAAACAGAAGGTAATTTTAAAACTGTTCTTATTGAACCATCTTCTAAAGTTTCTTCTTTCAAAGAATTAGAGAAAACAGCTAAGAACATTCTATCTAAACCAACAGACGTTTCAACCACATATGGTGTATAATTTTTATTTTCTTCGGCATCAAAATACTGCATTTTTTTACCTGAAAATTGTTCGTGTGCTTTCAAATCGAAATCGGTACGCGAGTGAATTCCTTCCAATTCTTTAAATCCGAATGGAAAATTGAATTCAATATCAGCTGCAGCATTAGCGTAGTGTGCTAATTTTTCATGATCATGGAAACGATAATTTTCTTTTCCTAAACCAAGAGACAAATGCCAATTCAAACGTGTTTCTTTCCAGTATTCGTAGTACTTCATCTCTTCACCTGGCTTCACAAAAAATTGCATTTCCATCTGTTCGAATTCACGCATACGGAAGATAAACTGACGCGCTACAATCTCGTTACGAAAGGCTTTTCCAGTTTGTGCAATTCCAAAAGGAATCTTCATACGTCCAGATTTTTGAACGTTTAAGAAGTTTACAAAAATACCTTGAGCTGTTTCAGGACGCAAGTACAAATCCATTGCGGTTTCTGCAGAAGCACCTAATTTAGTTCCGAACATCAAGTTAAATTGCTTCACATCTGTCCAATTTCTTGAACCAGTTTCAGGATCAGCGATTTCCAACTCTTCTATTAACGCTTTAACATCAGCCAAGTTTTCAGTTTCTAATGAACGTGCCATTCTTTCCAGAATTTCTTTCTTTTTAGAAAGATATTCCATCACACGGGTATTGGTCGTTACAAACTCATTTTCGTTGAAAGCATCGCCAAAACGATCTCTAGCTTTGTCGATTTCCTTTTGTGCTTTTTGGTTTAATTTTTCGGCATAATCCTCAATTAAAACGTCCGCACGGTATCTTTTTTTGGAATCTTTGTTGTCGATTAATGGATCGTTGAAAGCGTCAACGTGGCCGGATGCTTTCCATGTAGTAGGATGCATTAGGATTGCAGCGTCGATACCCACGATATTTTCGTGCATTTGCACCATCGATTTCCACCAATATTCTCGAATGTTTTTCTTTAGTTCTGCACCATTTTGAGCATAATCATATACTGCGCTCAAACCATCGTAAATTTCGCTTGACGGAAAAATAAATCCGTATTCTTTAGCATGCGAAACTACATTTTTAAATAAATCTTCTTGTTTTGCCATGCTGCAAAAATAGGAAAAGGGAATGAAAAATTTAGAAGAAAAAAAGGTTTATTTTAAAGAAAAAACAGTATTTCCTATGATATTAATTCCAGAAAAAATATTTAATTCATAATCCCCTTTTAGCAAATCAGTCTTGTTTGGATCAACAAAAACACAAACACCCACTTCATCGTTATCATAAAAAACATTTGTTCTTGCACTATAATGAAGCAATCTGTTACCGGATTCAACAAACTCACCATTTTTGCTTACCACTTTATTTTTTGGATTGATGATTTGAATGTAAATGTCTTTATTGCCTTTTACAGCCGCTTTGTTTTCTAACAATGTAAAACAAACTTTTATTTGTTCGGTATTGCTAAAGTGTTTTGTTTCAATAATATTATTAGTAACAATTTTTACTCCATTAGCAGAAACATTAACAGCGGTTAAATTCTTAGAAATCGCAAGAACGCTCTCATTATTTACATTTAACCTTAATAAATCTCTATTTTTAGCCAATAAAACACTGACTTGATTACTGAGTAGTTTATTTTGATCAGCCTGATCTTTCAGCGCTTCATCTAATGAATCTACTCTATGTAGCGTTTTTTTATTTTCTAAACTATTAGAAAAATTGTCGATTTTTTGATCCGAATTTAAAACATCTTCGCTAGTTTCGTTTTGTCTCTTCACGCCGTTGGACTCAGACAACATCTTATTCTTTGATACTTCAGCGTCGTAGCGGTCAAAAATCTCTTTTAAATCATTGGTGTAGGTTTTTTTATCTAACTGTATTGATTTTAATAATTTTATATTTTGATTCTGGCTTTCATTCCACTTCACGGCGAAAACAATTGTCGCAGAGACAAAAACAATCGCCGTTAGCTTTATTACAGCTAGCGTATTTCTAATGGTCATATCGGGGGAAATTTATAATTTTTACTAAATTTATCTTTTAATTCATTATTCTTAAAATATAATCGACGAAATGCTAAAAAAACTGTTAAAACTATTCTATCCTAAAATTTGCTCAGGTTGCTCTGAAATGCTTTTAGAAAATGAAAGCGCAATTTGCTTGTCTTGCAGACATACTTTACCCCTAACAAATCACCTCTTAACAGATGAAAATGAGAGTTTTAAAAAGTTTTATGGCCGGATTCCGGTCGAACACACCTCTTCTATGTTATATTATCATAAAAAGGGCGTTGTACAGCAACTTATTCACAAATTGAAATACAAAAACCGACAAGAAATTGGCACATTATTAGGCAATTGGTATGTGGAAGATTTAAAATCAAACGAAATATTAAAAACTATTGATTACATTATACCTGTTCCACTTCATAAAAAAAGACTTAAGGAAAGAGGCTATAATCAGGTTCATACGTTTTGTAAGTCAATTTCAAATGGTTTGGATAAAAAATATGACAATACTATTTTAGTTCGAAATGAATATGCAGCTACACAATCTAAAAAAGATTTGATTCACCGAAATGCTGTTTCAGAAAACACCTTTGAAGCGCTGTTTTCAAATACGCATCATGGCAAACATTTTCTTTTAATTGATGACGTACTAACCACTGGCGCAACTCTTGAATCTTGCGGAAAAGCAATTTTAAAAATTCCAGGTTCCAAATTGAGTATTATTACTATAGCCATGTCACAATCTTAATCTGATTTTCAAATGTGAAACAAATATAAATTTATTTCGTTTCCACTAAATATAGTTGTTATTTTGTAGCATTAAATTGAGTTTCATGGGAAAAATCAAAATACTTGCAGTTGCTTTTTGTTCGTTATTCATCATCGTTAGTTGTGCAAAAAGAGGCACAATAACTGGTGGAGATAAAGACATTACACCACCAAAAATCACTTCGAGTAATCCAAAAAATTTTTCCACCAATTTTAGTGCTAAAACCATCAAAATTAACTTTAACGAGTACATTAAAATCAAAGATTTACAAAAAAATCTGATTATTTCTCCTCCAATGGAAACGCCTGCAACCATATTGCCTCAAGGCGGCGCAAGCAAATATCTTACTATAAAAATCAACGATACACTAAAAGCCAATACTACCTATAGCTTTAATTTTGGTGAAAGTATTGTCGACAATAACGAAGGAAATGTTTTACCACAATTGAAGTATGTGTTTTCAACTGGCGCACTAATCGATTCTCTTACCGTAGAAGGCATTATTAAGGATTCTTACGAAAAAGAAACCGACTCGTTTGTAAACGTCATGCTGTATGAAGTGGATGAAAAATACAACGACTCTATTATTTACAAACAAACACCACGCTACATAACAAACACACTCGATAGTTTAAAAACTTTCAAAATTGAAAACGTAAAAGCGGG
>JBDTNG010000219.1:0-5182 GCA_039933895.1 Flavobacterium sp.
GAAAAACCATGCGTAGCATCATAAGCCGTTGCTGCTGTTCTACCTAAGTTATTGGCTGTGAGTTGCGGTGCAACAGTATGCAATTCGATAATCAACAAGCCAAACTTATGCACGTAAGGTGCCCACTTCTGAAAATGCTCCAGTAAGTTGTCTTCCACATCGTTGTTGTTGATGTGTTTTCCCCTGTGCGCAAAAGCTCCTGTAGAAGTACTGATTCTATTGGCTGTTTTATGTGTTGGTTCCGACCAAATACGGTTGTGGTCTAAAAAGGTTCTCACATTCAACAAATCCTTCAAATCGATATTGTAATTTTCTTCTAAGTCCTGTGCCAGCAAATCTGGTCTTCCAATATCACCCCAAATCACTTTGGCCCAAATATCAGACTTAATCAAATTGGCTCTGGTTACTTTTAAAGCCGCTTGATTGTAATCGGCACCCACTAAAAACAACGGATACTGATCAAGCATTTTACCACGAAGGGTTTGTCTTTCTATAACCTCAAAAATATGCTGCAAGAAAGCTCCATTACCGCAACCCATGTCTAATATACCTTTGGGTTGTTCAAGTATTGGTTTATTAAAAAGGGCTATAATGATTTCGTCTATGACTTTAAAATAAGTGGTATGCGCTCCTCCACTACCCCAAACGTTCATTTCTCTGTTCACATGGAGTTCATCTTCATTCGCACCAATATTCCGCAATATCGATGGGTTTCCAAACAATAAGTCTTTCATTACTTTAAACAAAGGCAAATAAGAAACCGTCACGCCATAAGCAGATGCTCTTTTAGCAAAGAACAATCCAGTTTCAGTAAACTGATAATTACCGTTCTTCTCCGTAAACCATTTCAGATGGGTAAAGAAATCAAGTATGATTTTGAAGACTTCAGGTTCTTTATGAAACTCTTCAGGACGGAAAGACGTTTCCATAAAATACTTATGAAACATCCCTGTCATTCCCAAACTAACGATTATTGGTCCAACCAAATACCCTTCAATGTGAAGTAGTACTTGCTCTTGCATCGCTTTTTCTTCGGCATTATCAGAAAATACTAATCCAAAATGCTTCTTGTATTGACTAAAAACGGCTTCCAATTGGCTCAGGGATTTGGTGGCAATATGCACTGAAGTAAACAAATCGGTTTGCTCTAACAGCTTTACTACTTCCTTATACAACGGGAAAAGAGAAAAGGCATAAGCACTTTTAGCATTAGTACTAACTGTTATTTCATTGGTTGTATTGTCAACAGTGTACTCTAAAAAGCCTTGAGATGCCAAGTTGCGTAAGGCGACATTAAGATAACCTTCGTTGGCTTTGCTTTTTGCTGTCAATGCCGATAAAGAAATACTCTTTTGAGATAACAATAGTTCCAAAACACCGTTTTGATGCAATGCATAAGCTACTGGTGCTGTTACTAATCCGTCTAAGTGGGAGAAAATGGTATTCCGGTGTTCCGTTTTTTCAATCATGTGGTTTGGTGGTTTGCTTGGTTTGGTGGTTTGTTCAAATTTAATAAATTTATTGAATAATGACATTCAAATGTTAATTCTAAAAAAACTAATTAATATATATCTTATTTTTGTACTCTAAACGAAACTTCAACAATGCACATAGAACAAATATATACCGGTTGTTTAGCACAAGGTGCTTATTATATCACGTCTAATGGAGAAGCGGCTATTATTGACCCTTTACGCGAAGTACAGCCTTATTTAAACCGATTGCAAAGAGACAATGTAGTCTTGAAATATATCTTTGAAACCCATTTCCATGCCGATTTCGTATCTGGTCATTTGGATTTAAGTGAAAAGACCAACGCTCCTATTGTGTATGGTCCAACGGCTAATCCTAGCTTCGAAACCATTATCGCAACCGACAATCAGATTTTTGAAATTGGTAATTGCAAAATAAAAGTATTGCACACGCCTGGACATACCATGGAAAGTACTACGTACCTTCTTATCGATGAAAACGGAAAAGATCATGCTATCTTTTCAGGGGATACTTTGTTCATTGGTGATGTAGGAAGACCTGATTTGGCACAAAAATCGGCTTCAATGACGCAAGAACAATTGGCTGGTACTTTATTTCATTCCTTGAGAAATAAGATCATGACTTTGGCCGATGATGTTATCGTTTATCCAGCGCATGGTGCCGGAAGTGCTTGTGGGAAGAACATGAGCAAAGAAACTGTTTCCACTATTGGTGAACAAAAACAAAAAAACTATGCCCTTCGTGCTGATATGACCGAAAGCGAATTCATCACAGAAGTATTAGACGGATTAGCACCTCCTCCAGCTTATTTTGGAATGAATGTCGCTATGAATAAAACAGGGTATTCTAGTTTTGATAAAGTACTAAACAATGGAATGAGAGCTTTGTCTGTGAATGAATTTGAAGTAGCTGCCGAACAAGCAAATGCTTTAATATTAGACACACGTTTAAGCAGTGATTTCTCTAAAGGTTATATTCCTCAAGCAATTAATATTGGCATTGCTGGTGATTTTGCACCTTGGGTTGGGGCGCTAATTGCCGATGTAAAAACACCTATTGTATTGGTAACTGAACTAGGTAAAGAAGAAGAAAGTATCACACGTTTAAGCCGTGTTGGTTTTGATAATATAATTGGTCATTTAGAAGGTGGTTTTGATGCCTGGAAAAATGCCGGAAAAGAAGTAGATACTGTAAACCGTATTACTGCCGAAACATTTGCCAATGAAGTTCGTATTCCAGAACACATTGTTATCGATATTAGAAAGGATGGCGAATATGCCGCCGAACATGTTGAAGATGCTTATAGCAAGCCATTGGCAGTAATAAACGATTGGATTAAAGACATCAATCCAAACGAACACTTTTATATTCATTGTGCAGGAGGTTACCGCAGTATGATTGCGGCTTCAATATTGCAAGCGCGTGGTTATAGAAATTTCACTGAAGTAGATGGTGGTTTCAATGCGATTGCCAAAACAAATGTGCCAAGAACTAATTTTATCTGTCAGAGTAAAGTTTTAAAATAAATAAATTATTACGAGGATTGTTCATCAGAATGATCCTCGTTGTATTTTTTGATAATTGCTTTCAATTGGGCCGCACGGTCCATTTTTGCTTTCTTGACTTTATCTTGTGCTTTGTGCAACTTATCGTTGTGCTTCTTGATATTTTTTTCGTTATTCCTGCTCATCCTCTGTTTTGTTTTATTTCTTCCAATGATTTATTGGTATAAATTAATTGGGTTATAATTTCCTTACGCAACTCGTTTATATCCGAATGTTCCAAATACTTCGCCCAATTCGTCAAAGTTAGAATATTTCTGGCTTGTTTGATTCTTTTTGTGGTTTCAAGGGCAGTTCTCAATATGGCTTTGTCATCAAAATTCGGATTGTTTTTATGTTGGTACAAAACGGTTTCTTTAACATAATCAACTTCCAAATAATATAAATTTTCAGTAGCATTGTCCGGATGAAAATCATTCCAGCTGGCAAACCCTAATTTTGTTTTCTCCTTCGATTCTATTTCCGAAACCAAGCGCCATTTGCTGTTAGCCAACCTTCCCCAGTGATTAGACAAACGAAACATTCCTTCTTTTGTATAAAAATAAAGGCTTCCGGAATCACTACTAAAATCAGCTTTCTTCCCTTCAATTAACTGCAATTCAACTTCTTGAAAAACGCAAAACGTATTTTTAAATGATTTTGGATTGGGTTTAAAAGACTTTTCCATTGTTTTTGCTTTTCTTTTGTAAAATTACCTATCAATATTAACAACAAAATAACAAAAATTATGCAGATTTAAGAATAAAAGAATAAATAAAAAATCTATTTTTGCACACAAATAATTAAAAAACACATGAAAAAAATAATTGTAATTGCACTTGCCGGACTTGTAATGTCATGCAATGGTATCATAGGAAATGGATTTAAAATTTCTGGTGAAATTAAAGGTTTACCTAATGGTACAAAGGTGTTTCTTGAAAAACAAGACCCAATTAAAGGAGCTGTGACACCAGTTGATACAGTAAAAATAGAAAACGGTAAATTTACTTTTGAAGGAAAAGCTGAAGAGCCAGAAATTCAAAGTATTCGTTTTGACGGTATTCAAGGTGGTTTTATTGTTGTAGTTGAAAAAGGAAATATTGAAGCTATTGTAAATAAAGATAGTATTCCTTTAACTAAAACTACTGGAACATATAACAACGACGAGTTGACTAAATACAACACCGAAGTAATAAAAATCCAAAAAAAAATGATGGCTTTTCAACAAAAGAACGGTCAAATCATGCAAGCAGCACAAGCAAAAAACGATACAGTTACAATGAATAAATTAAGCAAGGAGTATGCTAAATTTCAAGACGACTTTATGAGTTTTAATTATAAGTTTGCTGAAGAAAATCCAAAATCATTCCTTTCTGTTTTATTAATCGAAGGAATGTTTAATCAAATTGATCCAAAAATGGACAAGATTAAAAAGTTATACAATGCTTTAGATACTGAAGTTAAAGATACTAAACCTGGTAAACGTGTTAAAACTAAAATTGACGGCTTAAAATCGATTGAAATTGGTCAAAAAGCACCTGAGTTTTCTGCACCAAACCCTGAAGGTAAAATGGTATCTTTAAAAGAGTCATTAGGAAAAGTAACTGTTATTGATTTTTGGGCTTCATGGTGTGGACCTTGTCGTAAAGAAAATCCAAACAATGTGGCTTTATATAATGAATTTCATTCAAAAGGACTTAACATCATTGGTGTTTCTTTAGACAGAGAAGGTGAAGGCGCAAAATGGAAAGAAGCTATTGCAAAAGATGGTTTAACTTGGACACAGCTTTCTAACTTGAAATTTTGGGAAGATCCTATTGCTACTTTATACAGTATCAAAAGTATTCCATCAACATTTTTATTAGATGCTAACGGAAAAATTGTAGCAAAAGACCTTTCAGGAGCTGCATTAAAAGCAAAAGTAGCAGAGCTATTAGCTAAATAATCGTCTTACTTATATTGAAATAAAAAAATCTCCTTAGTGGAGATTTTTTTATTTAGTTTACTACCAAATAGTTACAAAAAACATCAAAATATTCTTTATTTTTTGTTTGCAAACACAAAAAACAATTTTATATTTGCAACCGCTTACGGGGAGATACTCAAGCGGCCAACGAGGGCAGACTGTAAATCTGCTGACTACGTCT
>JBDTNG010000220.1:0-18249 GCA_039933895.1 Flavobacterium sp.
GCATTAGCTGGAGGCTGTGCATCTACTTCCTTAACAGAAAAGGTGCTGCGATCCGTAATTATTTCACAGTGTTGATGGCCAATGCGTACGAATTTTGCATATTGGCAAGGTCGCCCGTCGTTGTCAATTGTAAAAAACATATAATGCCCGGGAATTGCAACATTCGGGTTTGCTGGAATTGCTGCATTAATTGTATTACCGTTTTTAGTAAAATCTAAGTTGATGGCACGCTGATCAGGATTGTAGGCATGGGTGGAAGAGCCGCAACGCATTAATACAACTTTAGTAATGATTTCTCCATTATCGGTCACAACCTCAATAGTTTTTCCGTAAGTAGCTGAACGCGGACAGGAAAGTATTATAGGTCGTGTACCTGCTGGGTAAGGAGGGGTATATATCTCTATTTTTTTCTGATCGGCAGTAGGTGGTGCGCCAGGTTGGGCAGAGGAATTGCCACCTCCGGTCCAGATTGTTGCATCCGGCATAAGTAAAGCCGAAGAATGATAGTTCCGTAAAACGGATGCAGGATCATTAACAGTAGTCCATTGACCAGTTACAGAATCATAAATTTCGGGATTATTTACCCCTGTTTGACCGGTATCATCAGCAATAACTCCTCCTGTAAGTACAACCTGGCCTGTTGGTAAAAGTGTAGCACATGAGTTATCACGTATTGTACCTGTTGGATTTCCATCCCTTAATACTGTTGTCCAGTTAGGACTAACATCACTCAAATTAATTACTTGAGAGGTATCTCCACCGCAAAGTAAAATTCGCGCCGCATAATTATCAGAGGAACTTAACGGAAGTAACACTGATGGATGTCCAAAACCATGATACGCACCGTTTGGTAATGGCGAAACTTCCTGAACCATTCCATCAAATGGATTTATTTTTATGTTGAGGTTGAACCCGTTAATTAAAGAAGAAACAAATATTTTTCCATCATTAAGCACATGCAGACGTGGATATAAAATTGGATCTCCGAGGATGGTTCCAATAGCAGGAAGTAATACCCAGTTGCCAGAAGTTAATTGATATCGTTCTGGTGTGTCATTTCCATGGCGACCATCATCGCCTCCAGGATGGCCCTGGAAAATGAATACATCTCCGTTTCCCAATGTGCAAAGGGAAGGATACCAGCGGCCGCCACCCGTTGTTAGTCCTGGCTCATGGTTCATATCTGCTGCCGGGCTAAGGATAGCATTTATGTAATTATATATAGTAGAATGACGATGGCCATCAAAATGATGTAAATGATGAGGCCCTGCTGCATCATCTGGAAATTCAGCCGTTCCTCCTGCTAATAGGGGCCGCCCATCGCCCAAAAAAGCATGTCCGCAACAAAACAAATCAAAATCAGGCGTAACTACAGGGGTGGTAATCATACTTTGGAGGCGGCAATTGAAACGCCTGCTATGATCATAATCATGAGGGGCTCCGGGATTATTCCCCGCATAGGAATGATTATCGCCCCCTATCATAAGGATTTCGCCATCGCCATTAATAGTAGGAACTAATATGGCATGTATGGCTACTACATTATCTGATGAAATTACAGGTGACCAACTCATAAGTAATAAATTTTATTTTGAAGCCTACTCTTTTAAGGATTTTCGACATTCTCCACTTCTTATTTTTATTAATTTCTTTAAGCCACTTCAAATTCGGAGGGAACCAGGCTTGACACAAAACTTGTATATATGTGTTATGAAATAATACATATCCCTTTGTATTTGAAACGATTGGCGCTGTTTTGTAGCATATATTACCAAAGATAATAAATTTGTAGTAATTTTCTTAAATTATTCAATGTGTTGAATTTAAATATGATTTACAAGTTCCTTTGTATATGCTTGCCTTCTTATTTCCATGAGAACCATTACTATCATTCTTAACAAAATCTGAAATATTCCCTTATCTAAATTCCCTTATCTAAATTCTAAATTCTATTTTTGCACCACACAACAACACAATCATGTATAAATCAATTATTCGCCCCATCCTTTTTTGGTTTGATCCCGAAAAAGTACACTACTTTACATTCTCAGCCCTTCGTTTTGCTAATAAAATACCCGGAATGTCATCTCTGTTCAAAGCTCTTTTTGAAGTAAATGACAAACGTTTAGAGCGTGAAGTCTTCGGTTTAAAGTTTAAAAACCCTGTGGGTTTAGCCGCTGGTTTCGATAAGGATGCCAAATTATACCACGAACTATCAAATCTTGGTTTCGGTTTCATCGAAATTGGTACTTTAACTCCAAAAGGTCAGGAAGGAAATCCTAAAAAGCGTTTGTTCCGCCTGAAAGAAGATTCTGCAATCGTCAACCGTATGGGTTTCAATAATGGTGGAGTGGAGGAAGCGGTTTTGCGTCTAAAACAAAACAAAGATGTGCTTATTGGTGGTAACATAGGTAAAAACAAACTGACTCCTAACGAAGCCGCGACTTCCGATTATGAAATCTGCTTCGAGGCGCTATACGATTACGTCGATTATTTTGTTGTTAATGTAAGTTCACCCAATACACCCAATCTTCGTGCCCTACAGGACAAAGAACCATTAACGGCCCTGCTACAAACTTTACAGAATAAGAATCTGGCAATGCCAAAGCAAACCCGAGGCGGAGCCGAATCGAGCGGAGCTAAACCAATCTTGCTTAAAATCGCCCCGGATTTAACCGATGAGCAGCTGTTAGATATCATCGATATTGTGAATGAAACAAAAATTGCTGGTGTTATTGCTACTAATACTACTATTTCCCGTGACGGATTGCAATCAGCCAACAAGTCTGAAATGGGAGGTCTTTCCGGGAAACCGTTAACCAAACGTTCCACTGAAGTTATCCGATTTTTATCTGAAAAAAGTAATAAATCCTTTCCAATCATTGGCGTAGGAGGTATTCACACCCCCGAAGATGCTCTGGAAAAGCTTGAAGCTGGTGCGAGTCTGATACAATTGTATACTGGGTTTATCTACGAAGGTCCATCATTGATCAAAGCAATCAATAAAAAGATATTAAAGACAAGTTAGTTCCATTTAAACTAAAGGCTAACAAATATTCCAATTCCGAAACTTAATCAGAATATCAATGAAGTACTTATTTGATAAGTTTTCGGTATTTAAAATGATGTTATGGTCCGTTTATTCTTTTGCAACTTATTCAATTTTATTTATCTTTGAGCCAATGGAACAAGTTAAAATTATAGAATGTCCCCGCGATGCTATGCAAGGCATCAAAGACTTTATCCCTACAGAAAAGAAAGTACAATACATTCAATCCTTATTGCGAGTTGGTTTCGATACCATCGATTTTGGTAGCTTCGTTTCGGCGAAAGCCATTCCTCAAATGCAAGACACCACCGAAGTTTTAGCGCAATTGGATTTATCCAAAACAACTAGCAAGTTATTAGCTATTATCGCCAATACACAGGGTGCAGAAAACGCTTCCATTCATCCAGAAATACAATATTTAGGTTTCCCTTTCTCTATTTCAGAGAATTTCCAAATGCGTAATACACACAAAACCATTGCAGAGAGTTTAGTCACTTTGCAGGAAATTTTAGATATAGCTGCGAGAACCAATAAAGAAGTCGTTACTTATATTTCTATGGCCTTTGGAAATCCTTATGGTGATCCATGGAATGTAGAAATAGTAGGGGAGTGGACAGAAAAACTAGCCAAAATGGGCGTTAAGATTCTTTCGCTTTCTGATACTGTAGGTTCTTCAACACCAGAAGTAATCGATTATTTGTTTTCGAATTTAATTCCAAAATATCCAAACATCGAGTTCGGAGCACACCTTCATACCACACCTGAAAAATGGTTTGAAAAAGTCGATGCTGCTTACAAAGCTGGTTGCCGCCGTTTCGATGGTGCTATTCAAGGTTTCGGAGGTTGTCCAATGGCCAAAGACGATTTAACAGGAAACATGCCCACCGAAAAGATGCTTTCGTATTTTACCGCTCAAAAGGCAGAAACCAACTTAAGCCCAATGAGTTTTGAAAGTGCTTACAACGAAGCCATAAAGATTTTTACAGTATATCATTAAGGAGCTTTATCCAGCTGTACACTCTAATCTTTACCTTTTTAAAGAAAAAAGATAAAGGATTTCCGTTCCCATCTGGGCTAGGGATTTTGTTTTCAATTGTTAATCATTTCACAACTTTAAGTCTTTGTTTCTTTGGAAGTTTGCAACTCCAAATAAATAGACTACATTTGCATGCAATTTAACTACAACTACAAATTGCACCATGAAAGCACATACCGCTAAAATTATCGGAGAAGGTTTAACCTATGATGATGTTCTCTTAATCCCCAACTATTCTGAAGTACTTCCTCGCGACGTAAACATCAAAACTAAATTTTCAAGGAATATTACATTAAACGTGCCTATTGTTTCTGCAGCAATGGATACCGTTACTGAAAGTTCTATGGCTATTGCTATGGCACAGGAGGGAGGAATTGGTGTTTTACATAAAAACATGACGATCGAACAACAAGCTGCCAAAGTACGCAAAGTAAAACGTGCCGAGTCGGGAATGATTATCGATCCGGTTACTTTGCCTTTATCAGCAACTGTTGGAGATGCAAAACAATTAATGCGTGAATTCAGTATCGGTGGTATTCCAGTAGTTGGCGAAAATCAAATCTTAAAAGGTATTGTAACCAACCGTGATTTGCGTTTCGAAAAAGACAATTCACGACCAATAATAGAAGTAATGACCAGTGAAAACCTGGTTACGGTTTCTGAAGGAACTTCTTTAGAACAAGCAGAAGTAGTTTTACAAGGAAATAAAATTGAAAAATTACCTGTAGTTAATGCTGAGAACAAATTAGTTGGATTAATTACATTTAGAGATATTACCAAACTGACACAAAAACCAAACGCCAATAAAGATAAATTTGGACGTTTGCGTGTTGCTGCTGCCCTTGGTGTTACTGCCGATGCTGTTGAAAGAGCAACTGCTCTTGTAAATGCTGGGGTTGATGCTGTTATTATCGATACGGCTCACGGACATACAAAAGGTGTTGTAGATGTTTTAAAATTAGTGAAAGCTAAATTCCCTGAATTAGATGTTGTAGTAGGAAATATTGCCACTCCGGAAGCTGCTTTATATTTGGCTCAAAATGGTGCCGATGCTGTTAAAGTTGGAATTGGTCCTGGTTCAATTTGTACTACTCGTGTCATTGCAGGTGTTGGTTTTCCTCAATTTTCAGCGGTTTTAGAAGTCGCTGCAGCATTAAAAGGGACTGGTGTTCCCGTCATTGCAGATGGTGGAATTCGTTACACAGGAGACATTCCTAAAGCAATTGCCGCTGGTGCCGATTGTGTAATGTTAGGTTCGCTTTTAGCTGGTACCAAAGAATCTCCAGGTGAAACTATTATTTTCGAAGGAAGAAAATTCAAATCATACAGAGGAATGGGTTCAGTAGAAGCCATGCAAGAAGGTTCAAAAGATCGTTATTTCCAAGATGTTGAAGATGATGTGAAGAAATTGGTTCCTGAAGGAATTGTAGGTCGTGTACCTTACAAAGGTGATTTAAATGAAAGCATGCAACAATTCATTGGTGGACTACGTGCAGGAATGGGTTATTGTGGTGCAAAAGACATTGAAACACTTCAAACAACAGGCCGTTTTGTTAGAATTACTGCCAGTGGTATTGGTGAAAGCCATCCACACAATGTAACGATTACGAAAGAAGCTCCAAATTATTCAAGATAACTGAAGTTAGTATAAAAGTTTAAAGGGATAAAAGATAAGTTTTGAAAGACTTTCTTTTATCCCTTTTCTCTTGTCATTGCGAGGAACGAAGCAATCTCATCCCTTTTCCCTTCTCCCTCAAACTCGTTAATAGTTTTCTATCTCCAACAATCCAGAGAATATCATTTTTTTCTAAAATCAAATGGGAATCGGGATTAAGCATCCGTTTTCCATCACGTTCAATTCCTACGACCAGACCGCTTGTTTTTTCTCGAATTTGTGATTGGCGAATGGTTTTTCCAATAAAAGTTTCATTTTTTAATTCCAAATGCTGTAGCACAATATCGGTTTCAATCGCATCTTCCGCAGCTTCAATTTCATTCTGATTTAGGTATTTTTGGAATTTCTTTACTTGTGTATCACTTCCGATAACACAAATTTCATCGCCCGGAAACAAACGTTCATTCCTACTTGGCATATTTACTGTAATATCTCCTCGCTTGATAAATGCTACATTAATCCCTATTTTCTCTCTAATTTTTAGTTCTTCTAGTGTTTTCCCAGAAATATTAGAACTTTTTGCTACATCAAAAGTAGCCATATGTCCGTCCCAAGGCGTCAAATCTCTTCTCGTTTTTTTCTCTTTGGTAATTTCTCTTTCGTTGAGGTTGTTCAGGAAATGATTTTCAATTCGGTGGTATCTGGCATGCAATTGCTTTGGAAATATAAAATAAGAAGCTAAAACAATAATTAAAGCAATAAATGCGGTAATTGGCGAGAAGAAATTGTTTAAAATAAAACCTATGAAAAATAATCCAAGCAACATTCTGAGGAAAATCAATATTAAAACTGGTCCACGGTATTTTCTGTTGTCAAATAATTCATTGACTTCATTTGTGGCAATTCTTCGGAGTGAAAGCGCCCATAAAAAAGGCGATAAAAATGCTAATGTTGCTAATGCAGCCAGAGTATGTCCGAATTTTGAACCTCCTAAAAGAGGTAAAATATATTCGGTTGAAAGTAGAATTAATGCAATAATAATTATTGAGTGCAGTACAATTTGTAATAGATAAACTCGCAAAGCCTTTCGCCACGTACTTACTGTTTTTACTGCATCAGCATTTGAACTGTATTGTTCAATGTTTTTAACCCATTTTCGAGGTAATTTCCTTTCCAAAAACAAGGCAACAGGCGCCCCCATTTTGACCATATACGGTGTGGTAAATGTTGTTACAGCTGAAACGGCCACAACAATTGGATATAAGAAATCGCTGGTTACGTTGAGCGTAGTTCCTAATGTGGCTATGATAAACGAAAACTCGCCAATTTGTGACAAACTCATTCCGGTTTGTATGGATTGTTTTAAAGGTTGTCCAGAGGCTAATGTACCAATTGTTGAACTGATGGATTGTCCAAAAATCACAATAAGAGTTAGAATCGCGACTGGCAAAGCATGTGCTAGTAAAGTATGTGGATCAATTAACATTCCAACAGAAACGAAGAAAACCGCACCAAACAAATCTTTTACAGGTTTTACCAAATGTTCAATGTGCTCTGCTTGTGTGGTTTCTGCAATAATCGAACCCATGATAAAAGCACCAAGAGCAGGGGAGAAGCCCACATTTGAAGCAAAAATAACCATCATTAAACACAAAGCAAGAGAAATGATTAGAAGCATTTCGTCGGTTAATAAATGTTTTGCTTTTTTGAGTATGCTTGGGATGATAAAAATTCCTCCCATAAACCAAATCGTAAGGAAAAAAATCAGTTTTAAAACCGATTGAAGCAATTCGATACCAGAAAATTTCTGGCTTACAGCAATGGTGGAAAGTAAAACCATCATTAATATGGCAACAATGTCCTGAACAATCAATGCACCAATAACATTTCCAGCGAATTTTTGAGATTTTACGCCCAATTCATCAAAGGTTTTCAGAATGATTGTCGTAGATGATATGGAAAGCATTACACCCAAAAAAATACTATTCATATTTCCCCAACCCATAAAGTAGCCGGCAAAGTAACCAATGGTAATCATGGCAACGATTTGTGTAATGGCAGTGATGGAGGCCATTCCTCCAACTTTCATCAATTTCTTAAAACTGAATTCAAGTCCAAGACTGAATAAAAGGAAAATGATACCTATTTCGGCCCAAACTTCAACACTGTGTATATCTTTCACCGAAGGGAAAAAATTAAAATGATTTCCTGCTAGAAAGCCAGCGATTAAATAACCTAAAACTAGCGGTTGTTTGATTTTCTTAAACAACAAAACGGCTACTCCGGCAGTCATCAAGATTAATCCTAAATCTGTGATAAGTGGATAAAGATGTTGTGTTGGTTGAGAAAGTAACGTAACTAGCATCATAGACATATAAAATGAATTAAAATGAACTATGGTGTAAATTACTCAAAAAAGCCCAATTTTTCAAGTCTTAGATTGAAAATTGGGCTTTTTATGATTATTTTACGTTCAAATGTTTCTGTTTTGATTGGTGAGCGAAATGTCGGTCAACTTATATATCTATACTTTGAGGTTTAGACATCATGGGAAAGTTATCTGTTTTTTTATTTTTTACAATCAAAAGAATAACTAATCCTATGGCAATTATACTCAGAATAAAAGCTCCTATAATAATTGAAAATATTTCGCTACTAGGATTTACAAAATGGAATCCCATTACATACATAAAAAGTTGAGAAGGAATAAATGACAAACTGATTATGATAGCTAGGTATTTAGGATTACTGTTTTTAGTTAATATGGAATATAAAATTGGTCCTAGGCGGATTTCGGCTAAACTCAGTAAAAACATTGAAACTCCAAAAATTAAAGCAAAACCGTTATCTAAATCTTGCGGTAAAAAAAGCAAAAGTAGTAATGCTAGAGCACCTGAAATAAAACCTATTGTTATTTTGGTTAAGGGACTGTTATAGAAATATGTCCAAACTATAGAGGCAGTAATCCCAATAGGTAATACAAAAGCAGAACCCAATGCTGGAAAAAAATTCTGGATACTTATTACTGAATTTCCTGAATATTCGTAATTAAAATAAGCAAAACCATTGGAAGAATAGTCATAAACACACCAATACACTCCTACTAACAGAATAGCTAAAAGTCTTTTATCGAAATCAACTGTATAATCAACGGGAGCTATTACTTCTTTTTCTTTAATGAACAACGAAACAGCTAAGGAGAATAACATGAATATGCCTCCAGTAATAAACCCAATAGTGTAATTAAAGTTATCTAAATTGTAAGTAATGATAAAAGTACCTGCTAATGCCCCTATGCTTACAGCAAAATAAAATAAACTGAAACCAGAATCCATGATCAATGGTTTGTTTAAGTAAAGTTTACCAAATTGTGACATGATATTAGGATCATACAATCCGCTACCTGACAAAATTAAGCCCATTCCAAAATATAACCCATTAACAGAAGGAATGCAAAAAGCAAAGGCACCCAGTGCTTGTAAAATGCCACCAATAAGCATTGTTTTTTTATTACCAATGACTAAATCACCTAAAAGAGCTCCAAAAAATTGTGAAAAAACAAATCCTGCTGCAAAAAAACTGTAAATATGGTTGGCTCCTTGATGAGATAAATTTATCACATTTATCATATAAAAAAGCAGTATACCTCTTATGCCATAATAAGAGGCTCTTTCAAATGCTCTTGATATAATATATAAAAATGTTTCTTTTTGAATGGGATTGTTTGGCGATTTTTTGCATTTTCGGTATATTTTATTCAAATATAGATAAAAAGAGAGATGAAAAAATCCCGTTAAAAAAAACTATTTTAACGGGATTAAATTTATTTAGATATAATTTTTTCTTATATCTTTTTTATAAAATATATATTATCTGTTTAAGATTATTTTTTCTGTAAAACTATTAGTTTCACTTATTACTTTAAGAATATAGATACCTGATTTTATTTTTCCAGATAATTGGATATATAATTCACTTGAGTTTTTGAATTCATTTTCCATTATAACAGAACCATTTTGACTTAAAATAATATAAGTTCCTGAAAGTGCTTCGGGAAGTGTAATTTTTAGATTTCCACTTGTAGGATTTGGTGAGATTGATAATTTTAATTCTTCTTGATCAATCATTTTTGATGTACAAGGAACTGGAGTGTTTCTCGAAATTGTTTTACAAGTTTGTTGGCCATTACATAGGTTCATATAACATACATCAAATGAATATGGACCAGTACCTTTTCCAGGAATTATTGTTGGAGGATCAATAATAATTTGTCCATTAACAAAAGGAGAACTTGCGCTTGGAGTAAAATGAGCAATCCAATATCCAGGTGCGCAAACATTTCCTGATTGGGAGGTAAAACTCAAAGTTCCTGATGGAATTTGTGGCGTTGCAGCTTCATAAATTGTAAATGATTTTGCAGGTGTTGTTATTACACAACCTCCAGTAAAGGTAATTGTAGCATATACACTTATGATACTTCCAGGAGCAATGCTGCTAGAAGGTGTAATTGTAGCATTCGATGTGTTCTGACCTGTTATAGCACAATTAGGTGCAGTCCAAACAACACTAGCAAAGCCACATTGTTGAAGTACACTTAAATTTTGAGAAGAACCATCACAGATATATGCTGGAAAACCATAAATAGTACCAGTTGCAGGATTAATAAGTGACGCTGATCTAGCTGTTCTACTTACAGTTACTCCGCCCGTGCGAGTATAACTTGGCAAACCTGAACTTCTACTAACAGTACATGATACACTAACACTGCCAGCCGGATTTGGAGTAACGCTTATTGTTGCTCCATTTCCTGTATAAGTACCTCCGGTTACTGTCCAACTGAATGAATTAGCAGCACCATAATTAGATGCTGTAAATGATACAGGATTACTGCAACAATCCAAAATTACGGGTGTATTTATAGATGGTGAAAGAATCCTGTTAACGGTTACTGTAAAACTATCAGCAAAAATATGAGCACTTAAATATCCACCATTTGAATCGTAGAATTCAATATGTTGTGAAATATTAATGATGCTAATTGTTTGGTTTGTATTGTCTTCCCACTTGATTGGAAAATTTCTAATTGCAGTTGAATTTATAGCTTGATGTACAAACTGTTGTGAAGTGTCATCATAAGCGAAATTTCCTGAATTATTCATGTTAGAATTTCCTGCAGAGATGTATGAAGCTTTTACTAAATAATAAGAAGTTCCTGTTGGGATAGTAAATGATGAAGTTGTTGTGGGCTTAAACGCAAAATCATACGTATAGTTAATGCCAACTTCTACACTTGACGGACCTGTAACTATTGTTTGAGACCATAAAAAATTAGTACATAAAACACTTAACCACAGAAAGAGAATTTTTTTCATTTTATTGTTTATTTTTTCTTTCCTTTCACATTATGTTGGGCAAAAGAATTTAAGTTCCCAGATTAATTAAATGAAATTGAAATCCTTAAAAGTATTTCTTTAGTTTTTTGAAATACTTTTAAGGATTTCAACTTTCACTTTTAAAAAATAATTTTAACAAAACAAAAATCCCGTTAAAAAACTAATTTAAAGGGATTGAATTTATTATTGTTTCCGAAATTATATTCCCAGATAATTACTTGGTGTAATTTGTTTTAATTCAGCTTTAATAGCATCTGAAACATTTAAATTTCCAATGAAATTATGAATTGCTTCTTTGTTGATGACCGTGTTAGTTCTGGTTAAATCTTTCAATGCTTCATAAGGATTTGGATAACCTTCACGACGTAATATGGTTTGTATTGCTTCGGCAACAACTGCCCAGCTTTTTTCTAAATCTTCGGCAAACTTATCTTCGTTCAAAAGCAATTTGTTCAAACCTTTTAAAGTCGCTTCAAAAGCAATTAAAGTATGTCCCATTGGAACACCAATATTTCTTAAAACGGTACTGTCGGTCAAATCACGTTGTAATCTTGAAACTGGTAATTTTGCGGCTAAATGTTCAAAAATAGCATTGGCAATACCTAAATTTCCTTCTGAATTTTCAAAATCAATTGGGTTTACTTTGTGTGGCATAGCCGATGAACCAATTTCTCCCGCTTTGATTTTTTGTTTGAAATATTCCATTGAAACATACGTCCAAATATCTCTATCTAAATCGATTAATATATTGTTGATGCGTTTTAAAGCGTCAAAAAAGGCAGCAAAATGGTCGTAATGTTCAATTTGTGTTGTAGGGAAAGAATGGTGTAAGCCCAAAATATCTTCCACAAAATCATTTCCGAATTTTCTCCAGTCATTGTTTGGATAAGCCACTACATGTGCATTATAGTTTCCAGTAGCACCACCAAATTTTGCTGCAAAAGGAACATTAAACAACAAACGCATTTGTTCTTCCAAACGTTCTACAAAAACTAGAATTTCTTTGCCTAAACGTGTTGGTGAAGCTGGTTGTCCGTGTGTACGAGCCAACATTGGAATGTCCTTCCATTCTACGCTTAATTCTTTTAATTTGGAAATAACGCCAATTAAACTCGGTAAATATACTTTTTCGAAAGCCTCTTTTGTTGAAAGTGGAATCGCAGTGTTATTAATGTCTTGTGATGTCAATCCGAAGTGGATGAACTCTTTATATTGTTGCAATCCTAATTTGTCAAAAGCAGATTTGATGAAATATTCCACCGCTTTTACATCATGATTGGTTGTCTTTTCAGTTTCTTTAATAGTAAGCGCATCTTCTGTAGAGAAATTTTCATAGATGTTACGCAATGCACCGTATGAATTTTTATCAACCCCTGTTAACTGTGGCAACGGCAATTCGCATAGTGCAATAAAATATTCCACTTCTACCAAAACTCGGTATTTGATTAAAGCTTCTTCGGAAAAAAAAGGAGAAAGGGAAACAGTTTTGCTTCTATAACGACCATCGATAGGTGATATAGCGTTTAATTCGGTTAATTGCATGTTAGTTAGTGTTGTTTTGAAAGGTGCAAAGATAGTTTTTTAAGTTGAAAGTGAAAAGAGATAAGTTGATAAGCAACTCATAATTTGTTACTGATACGTTTTGAAAATTTTATCCCAAAAAGTAAAATAAAAACCAAAATTTCTAGATTCGTTTTTATGGTGATTATTATGAAAATGAGTAGTTGAAATCCATTTGGTCATAAAATTGGTTGTCCAAAAGGAAGGAAAAATATCACTTTTAAGATGGCCTAGAATTCCATAGGTTAAATTTAGAATGAGATAAAATGAAACACTATAAAAATTGAAATCGAAAACTATAATTGTAATCAACCACAACATTCCAAATCCTAATGTTTCTAAGGGATGTAACACATAAAGACTATAAACATTAGTGTCAATATGCAAATGATGATGTCTGTGAATGGCATTAAACCATTTCATTTTATGGATGTAAAAATGGAAAACAAACATTAAAAAATCCATGACTATTGTGATCAAAAGTAAATCGAGTAGCATTGTAACGATCGAAATTTCGAAGGTCAAATGAATATAATTTAAAATGTACAATTTGAATCCAACAAAAGTGACCGAAGTAGTGCAGACTAAAGTCCAAAGCAACCATTTTATGTCTTTTTTATTGAATGTGGTATTGTCAAATTCGATTATCAATCCAACTAAAACAGATAAAAGCATTAGTATTAAATTTTCCAATAGAAAAATCCATAACAAATTGAAATCGCCAAGTGTGTTAAGTGTAACAAGCCAATTTTTAATTTCCATGATATTGGTTTTTTAATTTTTCTTTCAAATAGGGTAACCCTTCCGTAGCACTCATTGGAATTACTTCGATTTGATTGGCCAATTCATACATTGTTGCGGGTTTTGGATCGATATAAAAAATAGGAGTAGCATGATTTGCATAATTAATCAAACCTGCTGCAGGATACACTTGCATTGAAGTGCCTATAACGATAATGATATCAGCTTTTTCAACAATGGTGATAGCATTTTCAATTTCAGGAACATCTTCGCCAAACCAAACAATATTTGGTCGTAATTGATGTCCGTTTTTGTCCAAATCGCCTAAAAATAAATCGGTTTTCCATTCCAAAATATGATTTTCGTTGGCTACACTTCTCACTTCTAATAATTTGCCATGAAGATGTAAAACAGTAGTACTTCCGGCACGTTCGTGCAAGTCATCTACATTTTGTGTGATAATATTGACCTCAAAAAGTTGCTCGAGTTCGGCTAAAATAAGATGTGCTGTATTCGGTTGGACTTCCAAAAGCTGTTTACGGCGTTTGTTGTAAAAATCAAGAACCAATTCAGGATTTTTTGCCCAGCCAATTGGTGACGCGACTTCCATAACGTCATGACCTTCCCAAAGTCCATCGGAATCACGGAAGGTTTTTATACCACTTTCGGCGCTTATTCCTGCTCCGGATAATACAACTAATTTCTTTTTCATGGTAAACTCAAAATTGTTTTTAAATTTACCAAAAATATTGAATAATGGTTGATTTAGCATACTTATCCTTTTTAGAAAATATATTGACAGATAATCGTAAGGAAAGATTCTTGAAAGTACTCCAAAATAGAACCAATCATTTTACGGTGGCGATTGAAGATATATTTCAATTGCACAACACGAGCGCGGTGATGCGCAGTTGTGAGGTTTTTGGTGTACAGGAATTGAATGTGGTTGAACAGAAATTCGGAAAAAGTATTGACAAAGAAATTGCAATGGGTGCCCAAAAATGGGTAGATATAAAAAAACACGGATCAGTTTCAGAATGCATCCAAACCCTAAAAGGAAAAGGATATCAGATTATTGCGACAACACCTCATGAAAATGATTGTTTACTAGATGATTTTGATGTTACAAAACCGAGTGCTTTCTTTTTTGGTACCGAAAGAGATGGACTTTCGGAAGAAGTTTTGCAACAGGCAGACGGTTTTTTAAAAATACCGATGGTGGGTTTTACAGAAAGTTTGAATATCTCGGTTTCAGCAGCCATAATTTTACAAAATCTGACTGATAGATTGCGTAAAACGGATGTGAATTGGCAATTATCAGAGGAAGAAATTCTAGTAAAACGATTGGCTTGGGCAAAAAACACGATAAAAGATATTAAACGAATTGAAGCAAGGTATTTTGCCGAAAATCCAGTTTAAGTAACCATGTTGCTTATCGGCCGAAACTATCATAATTGTCTTCTGCATATTTTTCGAATCGTTCTAATAAGGCAATATTGTCTTTTTCTAACGGAGTTAAAGCTGCAGAAACATCATTTGAAATAGGAACATACCATGAAACTGGATCAAAAAACTGTCGGTAACTTTTCTTTTTAAAAGTATAACCATGTCTAGCAAATATGGTATTTCTGAGGATTTCCAGTTCCAATTTTTTTAAGTTTTTAACATCGGCTTCGGTTAGTTTTTTTGTTGAAGTGTTTATTTTGGTCACTACATCTGAAGCAACTCTATACATTTCTTCAGTATCATGCTCTGGTTCTTCTTCACCTTCTGTTTCATAGACTATGGTATCTGTCTTTGAAGCATAATAATCAACATAAGGTCCTTCTTCTTCAGATAACATTAGATTCGGATCGTATTTAAATTTTTGTTTTACTAATTCGTATTTGCGTTCTGTAACGATAGCTTTTTTATTGTTTGAAATCCATTTCCCTTTTAAAGAGTCCTGTTTGATTGTAAATATAAATTCGCCTTCCTTTTTGGTATCTCCTAATTCTTTTAGTGTAAAATTTAATTCATTGTGTCCTTCTTTAATTTCACCAATAAATCCACTTACATTTCCCGCAACAATACTTTGTCCGTATACTTTACCACCAGCAATTTTTTTGATTACGATGTTGATTTTATTTGAATAAACGAAATCATCAGTATCTTCCGTATTTTGTTCAGATGCGATAAAATCACCTACCCAATTGCCATATAGATCTTTATGGATTTCAAGATCTGACTCTTTTTGAGCCATAGCAGTTTTCTTAGTTTCTTTATTACAAGATACAATGGTTAAAACCAGTAAAAAGGAAAATAATTTCTTCATGATTTATAATTTCTATAAATATAATATTCAACAATTAAAATATTGGGAACCCAACCCAACCAGGCAATGATTTGGTAAACATCCATTGGAGAGGGATGAAACAAATATACAAGAATAACTTTCCAAAAACGCAAGGTTATAGCTGAAAAAGTTAACGCAAAACTGCGTAGCATGTACGATTTATGTTGTGTAATCTGTTTGTTTTTTATGGAGAGAAATCCTTTTAAAGTGAAGAAAAACCATAAAACAGATAAAGTAACAAAAGATATCTTTGAGTACAAGCCACCATTTGCGTACCATCCAATGAAAAATCCTGAAGGAGCTGCCAGAAGTAGAACCACAAATACATATAACTTTCCAATGCTACGATGGATTTTAGGGTATTTGTTTAACACCAAACTATTGAATTGAGTAAATCCTGCCAGTAAAACAAAAATGGTGCTTAAAACGTGTGTATAGAAGATGGGAAGGTAAAAAAGAACCTCAAGAACTTCTGTTTGTTTGATATTTAAAAAGGCTACATCTGAATGAAAAGGAATATATTTTAATGTAATTTGAAGCATTAAAATAAAGAAATACCCAAATAGAGCAACCCAAAGTGTTTTTCTATACTGTTTTACCAATTCTTTCAAAGTTAAGAATGATGTTATTTCTTTTTCAAGATTTTATACTCTTCATAACAACCGCTAATGGCGTCCAAAATCTGTAAATCGTTCGCAGTTTGTGAAAATGATTCAGAATAACTACAATGCTCCAGAATTTCGGCTAAATCTTTCTTATCGATACCTAAGAGTAAGTAAATGGCTTCACGATCGTATTTCGTTTGAAGCAAATTTACTAGGTTTTGGTCTTTTTTCAAATCTTTCAGCTTGCGAAGTTCCTTCGGTTTTTTACCAAAGAAATTATACAACATATCTGCTGGATTAAATAAAGAGCTGGCCACACGAGAAAAGGCATTTGGAGAGTTTTCTCCACCTTCATATCTTTTGGTTAAACCAGAAATATTATACCAATAATTTTCTTTAGCAGGAATTAATTTGGAATCCACTTCAAGGTAACCCGTTAAATCGTAAGGGGGAATTACAACTTCTTCAAGTGCATATGCTTTTTCAGTAAGACGAATTCGAGAAGATTTATTTTTAATCCAGTCGTTGGTTACTTTTATTTCAATAGATTGAAAACCTAAACAAGAAACAAGTAAAATATCATTGGGATTGGCTTGAATGTCAAAATTACCTTTGGCATCAGTAATAGCTGCCTTTACAAGGTTAACATTCATTATATTGACATTCCATAACGGCAATAAAGTATTGTCGTTTATGATTGTACCATGTACCGATGTTTCCTGCGAGAATGCTGAAAACGAAAATAGGCTTAAAAGAAAAACTGCAAAATATCTCATGCTCAAATTTGTTGGGCTAATGTAATTATTCATTACGAGATATTTTGCAGTTTATAATATAATTATAAGAAAATTAACAATATATGTTAACTTCTTCTTGGTCTTTTTGGCCTTGAAGAATCACCTCCGCCAAAACCACTGTCAGAACGTCTTTCATTTCTTGGTGCTCTATCAGAAGACTCTCCTCTTGGAGCAGAACCTCTTGCGAAACCACCTTCTCTTGGCGCTCTTTCAGATGAAAAACCACCTTCACGTCTTGGAGCAGATGAACCGCCACCTTCGCGTCTTGGACCGAAAGCACCACCACCACTTCCACTTCTTGGAGCAGAACTTCTTTCACCTCTAAAACCACCAGAGCTTCTTCCGCCACCGAAACCACCACCAGAACTTCTTCCGTTATGATCTCTGCGTCCACCGCCGTCGTTTTTAGAAATTTCAACATTAATTCTACGACCTTCTAATGAAGCGTTGTTTAACACGTCCATTACTTTATCTGTAAATTCAGGTTCTGTATTAAAGAAAGAGAAACCTTCTTTTACATCAACTTTAAATACATCGTCACGACCTAAGTCTAATGTTTCTTTCAAATAATCTTTTAATGACATCCAATCGAAGTTGTCTCTTGAACCAATGTTAACGAAGTAACGCACTGCGCCACCACTGCTATCAGCTCTTGGTTCTCTATCATCACGTTCACGTCTGTCTGAACCAGATGATTGATTAGAGATATCTCTGTTTTTCTTGTAGTAAGCAATAAAACGATTGAATTCTACAGATACCATTTTCTTAATTAACTCTTCTTTAGATAAACCATCTAAAACTTGGTTAATTGCTGGTAAGTAGTTGTCAATTTCGTGATCAACTTCAGTATCTTTGATTTTATTTGCTAAGTGCAATAATTGGATTTCACAGATTTCAATTCCTGAAGGAATAGTTTTCTCTTCGAATTTTTGTTTGATGATTCTTTCGATAGAAGAAATCTTACGCAATTCACTTTTCGTTACAATAACGATAGAAGTACCTAATTTACCAGCACGACCTGTACGGCCAGAACGGTGATTGTAAGTTTCAATTTCGTCAGGTAACTGGTAGTTTACTACGTGAGTAATACTATCAACGTCAATTCCACGAGCCGCAAC
>JBDTNG010000221.1:0-11173 GCA_039933895.1 Flavobacterium sp.
GGAATAACACCTTCGTAATATTTATTGGTTAAAACCACCACACGATTGATGAAATTTCCAAAAACCGCTACCAATTCGTTGTTATTTCTCGCCTGAAAATCTTTCCAAGTAAAATCATTGTCTTTGGTTTCTGGTGCATTTGCTGTCAAAGCATAACGCAATACGTCTTGTTTTTCAGGGAAATCCAATAAATATTCGTGCAACCAAACCGCCCAGTTTTTTGAAGTAGATAATTTATTACCCTCCAAATTTAAAAACTCATTCGCAGGGACATTGTCTGGTAAAATATAACTTCCTTCTGCTTTTAACATCGCAGGGAAAATAATACAGTGGAAAACGATATTGTCTTTTCCTATAAAATGAACCAATTTGGTGTCTTCACTTTTCCAATAAGGTTCCCATTCTTTTCCTTCGCGGGCAGCCCATTCTTTGGTCGCAGAAATATATCCAATAGGTGCATCAAACCAAACGTATAATTTTTTGCCTTCCGCACCTTCCACAGGAACATCAATTCCCCAATCCAAATCACGTGTTACTGCGCGAGGTTTTAAACCGTCATCCAACCAAGATTTTACCTGACCTAAAACATTCGTTTTCCAATCTTTGGCATGACCAACTAAAATCCATTCTTTTAAGAAATCATCATAACGATCTAAAGGTAAAAACCAGTGTTTTGTTTCCTTTAAAATAGGTGTTTCTCCCGTAATGGTCGATTTTGGATTGATTAAATCGGTGGCATTTAAGGTAGAACCGCAACGTTCGCATTGGTCACCGTAAGCTTCAGGGTTTTCACATTTCGGACAAGTTCCAACGACAAATCGATCGGCTAAAAACTGATCTGCTTTAGCATCATACAATTGTTCGGTTACTTCTTCAATAAAATCGCCATTGTCATACAGTTTTCTAAAAAATTCTGAAGCTGTATCGTGGTGTATTTTTGCAGAAGTTCTGGAATAATTATCGAAAGAAATTCCGAAGTCTATAAAAGATTGACGGATAATTCCATCGTATTTGTCAATTACTTCTTGTGGTGTGATGCCTTCTTTTTTGGCTTTCATCGAAATCGCTACACCATGTTCGTCACTTCCACACATAAATGCAACATCTTTTCCCTGCATACGCAAAAAACGAGCATAAATATCGGAAGGCACATAAACACCAGCTAAATGACCAATGTGAATTGGACCATTAGTGTATGGTAAAGCAGCAGTAATTGTATATCTTTTAGGATCTTGTAACATAATTCGGTTTTAATTTAAATTCTGAAATCAATTCAGAAAGCATGCAAAAATAAGCAATAGAATTGAGTCCCGACGCTTCAGGATAAAGTTTTTATTTGAAGCTATTCCTGCTATCCGTTACAAATGAAATTCACTGAACTCCTATAAAAATAAATGATTGGTGAAGCAATTTTTTTTTCGCCGAAAAGGCTCAAAAAAGAATTTCTCCCGAAGCTTCGGGACTATCAGGGCTAGAAAATGTGTTTAAATCTGTTAATTCTGCGTGCCAATGAAATATAACTTTTATACATTTGTTATAATAGAATTCAAATTCCAAATGAAAAAAACGTTTAGTATTTTATTTTTACTAGTTGCATTTTCGAATATCCAAGCTCAAAAAAACATGATTACACCACCTTATTTAAAAAAAGGAGATACTGTTGCTATTGTATCTACTGCCCGAAAAAATATTGATGACAACTTGAAACCAGCCATAGATTTGCTAAAATCCTGGGGACTTGAAGTCAAAATTGGAAGCACCATTGGTTTAGATTTGAATCAACTTGCTGGTACCGATGAGCAACGTGCAAAAGATTTTCAAGAGCAAATGGACAACCCAAACATCAAAGCCATTTGGTGTGTTCGCGGTGGTTACGGAACTGTTAGGATTATCGATTTATTGGATTTTACCAAATTCAAACAACGTCCAAAATGGATTATAGGTTTTAGTGACGTAACGGTTTTGCACAGTCATTTGACTACGATGGGTTACAAATCGATTCACGCCATAATGCCTATTAGTGTTCCAAAAGCATCGACACCAGCCAAAGAAACCTTCAAGGTATCATTGTTTGGAAATGAACGATTGGAATACGATATCTTACCCCATCCGATGAACAAAATGGGTAAAGCTTCCGGTGAATTAGTAGGTGGGAATTTGTCCATTTTATACAGTTTGTTTGGTTCACCTTCTTCTATCAACTGCTCAGATAAAATATTATTTATAGAAGATTTGGATGAATATTTATACCATGTCGACCGAATGTTGATGAATATGAAACGCAACGGTTGTTTGGAAAGTATCAAAGGAATTGTTGTGGGAGCAATGACTAAAATGAAAGACAACGACATTCCTTGGGGGAAAAATGCCTTGGAAATCATTGAAGATGTTACTAAAAAATACAATATTCCGATTATTTATAATTTTCCTGCAGGACATATTCAAGACAATCGTGCCTTAATTATAGGTAGTAAAGTATCTATTGATGTGAATAATGAATGCAGTAAATTGACCTTTGAGAATTAATGGCCGATCACAATGACCTTGGAAAACTAGGTGAAGAAATGGCTGTGTCTTTTCTTCAGGAAGCAGGTTATGCCATTTTAGAAACCAATTTTGTTTTTCAAAAAGCAGAAATTGACATCATTGCTAAAAAAGACAATGTACTTGCCGTAGTCGAAGTCAAAACACGATCTTCTGTCGAATTTGGAAGTCCGCAGGATTTTGTAAATCCAAAAAAGATTAAACTTTTGGTCAAAGCCATCGACGAATATGTAATCAAGAACGATTTCGATTTTGACATTCGTTTTGACATTATAGCAGTGCATAAAAATGCTAATGATTTCATTATTGAGCACTTAGAAGATGCTTTTTATCATTTTTAACAGAAAATAATCTTTGTTTTATTTGTAACAAATTGTTTAAAAATATATATTTGCTTCAGATTTTAAACAAATGAAAACAATTTCTTCCGTAGTTGAAAACTACATTAAAACAAAACCGTTTTTGCTCAATGCCCTTTCTCAGGGGATTATTAACCTGACTTCGTTGGCCAGAATCATGACCGAAGAGTTAGAACATGACTTGGGAAAAGACGTCAAACAAGGCGCTATTATCATGGCGTTAAAGCGACTTTCGGAAGATTTAGATTTCAAAGTCAATCATAAAATCACCAAAGTTTTAAAAAATATCGGGGAAATCACGGTTCGCTCCTCGTTAACCGATTATACTTTTTTGATTTCGGATACCATTTTAAACAAACAAGCTGATTTAATTTCGGAAATCAACATGCATTCGGACATATTTTACACTTCTTCGCGTGGGGTAAATGAAACGAATATTGTGTTAAGCCAAAGTGTGAGTCATTTGGTTGACAAACATTTTGCCCATGAAAAACTAACACAAAAATTGGAGAATCTGGCTTCCATAACAGTCAAATTGCCTAAAGAAAATGTGGTTATTCCTGGAATTTATTACTTTATTTTCCAGCGTTTGGCATGGGAAGGCATTATCATTAATGAAGTGATTTCTACTTCAAATGAATTTACGATTCTAGTAAGTGATGATGTCGTGGATGTTGCTTTTAAAGTGATAAAAGATTTGAAGCATTTGTAATTAAAATTCTTAATTTTTATAGTATATTACCTTTTTTTGGTAGCATTTTAACAGTATAGTTTTTTCATATTGAAAATTACTTATGTTTGTGAATTATTTAAAAATACACAACTAACTATGAAAAAATTAATTACTATTATTATTTTATTCGCCTTTTTCTGTGGTTTTTCTCAAAAAAACATAGAAAAAGAGGTAAATAAAAGAGTGTCAGAAAAAGTAGCATTTAGGACTATTTCTGTTTTCTCTGCTACTCAGGAAATTCCCAACAGTACTGTAAGTAAAGTTATTGATAAAGCCACTTTTGCCCAAATCAAGATGACACCGTTAAGCGATTTAATGACCAACAAATACGAGAATATTGAATTAGAAGTCCCTTATCAAGGGGAAATCATTTTGGTTCAATTGTATAAAGTCAATTTACTGGCGGAAGGTTTTCACGTAGATACTGACAAGGCTAAATCGGTTCCATACGAACCAGGGCTTTATTACCGTGGGATTGTAAAAGGAGATAATAGTTCAGTAGTATCCTTCAATTTCTTTAATAATGAATGCAACGGGATTGTTTCCAGTGATCGTTTAAGCAATCTTGTTGTTGGAAAACTGGATAAAGAAAACAATGTATCGGACTATATTATTTATAAAGATTCAGATTTAAAAATTTTAAATCAATTTGATTGTAAAACAAAAGATATCGCTCAAAAAGAAAATAAAAAACTAAAAAATAATTCTAAAGAAGTGCTTAGTGCAAGATGTGTCACCATGTATTTTGAAATAGATAATAATTTATATGTTTCCAATGGAAGTAATGTAACTACTACAACAAATTGGATGACTTCTGTTTTTAATAATGTGCAGACCTTATTTACTAATGACGGTATAACAACGTCATTGAAATCAACCTATATTTGGACTTCTCTTGATCCTTATACTGGTGCTAATTCATCTGATTATTTGAATCAGTTTAATGTTGTTAGACCCGTTTTTGATGGTGATGTTGGACAACTTGTTGGAATTGATCCGGGAGGATTAGGAGGAGTTGCCGTCACTATAGATGGTCTTTGCAATAACTATAACTTTAGTTATAACGATGTAGATTTTAGTTATAGCAGTGTTCCTACTTATTCTTGGACAGTTGAGGTTGTTACTCATGAGTTGGGGCATTTATTGGGTTCAAGACATACACACGGATGTTACTGGAATGGTAACAATACCGCTATTGATGGATGTGGACAATCCCAGGGATATACTGAAGGAAGTTGTGCACAAGGACCAATACCAACAGCAGCGGTTAAGGGATCTATTATGAGTTATTGTCATTTGGTTTCTGGGGTTGGAATTAATTTCAACAATGGATTTGGACCACAACCCAAAGCCGCCATTCTTGCGAATATACAAAGCAAGACCTGTTTAAGTCTTGATTGTATTAATACCTGTATCAATAGTATTTCTTCAGTAACAACTGGTGCCGTTTCAAATGTTGCTGCTACTATAAATTGGGCGCAACTTGGGGGGCCAGTACCCGTTCAAATTTCAGTTTTCCCGCTTTCTTCAGGATCGGGCGCTTGGAATACATCAACAAATAGTAGTTTCAATGCAACAGGTTTAACTCCAAACACCTATTATAAAGCCGTTGTGCGTAATAGTTGTAGTGGAGGTTTAGAAGGAGCAGAAAGAAGTGTGATATTTGTAACTCCAGGAGATTTTTGTAGCGGAATTCAGTTAACGGATACTGGAGGAGCTTCTGGAAATTATAGCGATAATGAGACTGTTATCAGGACTATAGTTCCAAACAATACATACGCTAAAGCTAAAATTACGTTTTCAAGTTTTAATTTAGAGCAGGATTATGATTATTTATACATTTACAACGGACCAGACACAACATATCCTGACCTAAGTGCTGGCGGTTTTACAGGGAGTACCATCCCAAATCCTATAGAATCTACAGCAACAGACGGTTCGTTGACTTTAAAATTTTATTCTGACGGAGGTGTAGTTGCGCCGGGCTATGTAGCGACTATTTCTTGTTTAACATTAGGAGTTGATGATTTTACTTCGGCTATTGATTTTACGTATTATCCAAATCCAACGAATGGTTTGGTTAGTATAAAATCGAAAAATGAAATGAGCGAAGTATTTGTTTACAATCCGCAAGGACAACTTTTATCGCAACAAAAAATCAACGGAGTAGATGCTAACGTAGATTTGTCTTCTTTTGCTAAGGGAACCTATCTTTTCAAATTGAAGTTTGATGACAAAGTCGTCAACTTTAAAGTTTTAAAATTAAACTAAGCATTTCCAAAAGTTCTAAAATAGAAAACCACTTCATAATCGAAGTGGTTTCTTTTTTATATTTCCTTTGATTTTAAATCATTTCCATCAATTCCAACGCTCGCTTAATCGATTTTACATTTTCGAAAGTCAGTAACAAACGCAAACCATTCTTCGTTTCTTTTTCTTTCATTTTGCACAATTGCGGTTGCTTTTGTACAAATTGCAATACTTGATGAAATCGGTTAGATTGGTAATAATTACTTTGTTGGTCAGCAATAAAATAACACACCATTTTTCCTTGTTTCAAGACTAATTTCTCGATGCCAAGTTTCGTTGCAATCCATTTGATGCGCAAACTATTGAGTAAAGCAATGGCTTGTTTTGGTAAAGCGCCAAAACGGTCAATTAATTGGTTTTCATATTGCTGTAAACCTTCTTCGTCTTTAATTAGAGCTAATGCATTGTACAAAGCCAGTCTTTCGGTGACACTATTTATGTAATCGTCTGGAAAAAGCAATTCGAAATCGGAGTCGATTTGAAGGTCTTTCACATATTCTTTTTCTTCAGTATTTTCATCTTCTGGGTACAAATCCTTGAATTCGTTTTCTTTCAATTCTTCGATGGCTTCGTTCATGATTTTCTGATAGGTTTCAAAACCAATTTCGTTGATGAAACCACTTTGTTCACCACCTAATAAATCTCCAGCACCACGAATCTCCAAATCTTTCATGGCAATGTTAAAACCACTTCCCAATTCGCTAAATTGTTCCAATGCTTGAATACGTTTTCTTGCATCATCCGTCATGGCCGAATAAGGAGGCGTAATGAAATAACAGAATGCTTTTTTATTACTTCGGCCCACACGTCCTCGCATTTGATGCAAATCGGATAAACCAAAATTATTGGCATTGTTGATGAAAATAGTATTGGCATTTGGCACATCCAAACCACTTTCAATAATCGTAGTAGCGACTAAAACATCAAATTCACCTTCCATAAAAGAAAGCATCAATTCTTCGAGTTTTTTACCTTCCATCTGACCGTGACCCACGCCTACTTTTGCACTAGGAACCAATCGCTGAATCATGCCCGCAATTTCTTTGATGTTTTCAATTCGGTTGTTGATAAAAAAAACTTGTCCGCCGCGTTCAATTTCAAACGAAATAGCATCGCGCATGATTTCTTCATTGAAACCAACAACATGGGTTTCGATTGGATAACGATTGGGTGGCGGTGTTGTAATCACCGATAAATCTCTTGCTGCCATTAATGAAAACTGCAATGTCCTTGGAATAGGTGTTGCTGTTAAGGTCAGTGTATCGACATTTTGTGTGATGGTTTTGAGTTTGTCTTTAACATTGACACCAAATTTTTGTTCTTCATCAACAATCAACAATCCTAAGTCTTTAAAAATTACATTTTTATTGACCAATTGATGGGTTCCAATAAGAATATCCAATCTGCCGGATTCTAAATCTCTTAATGTATCTGCTTTTTGTTTTGCAGAACGGAAACGATTCACATAACCTACGTTAACCGGCATTTCTTTTAGCCTTTCGCTGAAAGTTCTAAAATGTTGGTACGCCAAAATGGTTGTGGGAACTAAAACAGCGACTTGTTTCCCGTTATCGACAGCTTTAAATGCGGCACGAATTGCCACTTCGGTTTTGCCAAAACCAACATCACCACAAACCAGACGATCCATTGGGCGATCACTTTCCATATCGGCTTTGACTTCTTGCGTTGATTTTAATTGGTCGGGTGTATCTTCATAGATAAAGGAACTTTCCAATTCCAATTGCAAATAACTATCGGGAGCAAAAGCAAAACCTTTGTCCAAACGGCGCTTGGCATACAATTGAATCAGGTTGAAAGCAATGTGTTTTACACGCGCTTTTGTTTTTTGTTTTAATGCTTTCCATGCTCCAGAACCTAGTTTGTAGATCTTAGGAGGAGCGCCGTCTTTTCCATTGTATTTTGAGATTTTGTGTAGCGAGTGAATGCTTACATACACAATATCATTGTCGGCATAAACAAGTTTTATAGCTTCTTGTGTTTTGCCTTCGACTTGAATTTTCTGCAATCCGCCAAACTTTCCAATTCCATGATCAATGTGAGTAACGTAATCGCCTACCATCAATGAAGTCAGTTCTTTGAGCGTAATGGTTTGTTTTTTAGAATAACCGTTTTTGATGCTGAATTTGTGGTAGCGTTCAAAAATCTGATGATCGGTATAACAAACAATTTGATTTTCTTCGTCAATAAAACCCTGAAATAAAGGCAAAACAATCGTTTCGTATTGCTTGGTTAGGTTTTCGTGATTTTGTTCGTCCAAACTTTCAAAAATATCATGAAAACGTTTGGCTTGCTGCTCATTGGAACAGAACAAATAATTCTTGTAATTGTGGTTCAGATTTTCTTTCAGATTATTCAATAACAAATCAAATTGTTTGTTGAAAGAAGGCTGAGGTTGAATATGAAATTCAAAAGTTTCGGTCGTTTTGAAAGTAGCTTTTGTGGCCAATTCCACTATCGAAAAATTCAAAGCTTGCTTGAGAAATTCCCTTTGATTTAAAAATAATTGTTCCGGAGAAGCATGTTTGATGTCTTTGGATAATTTATCGAAAGTCTCCACGGCTTTGCCAAAAAGTTTGTCTAAATTGGTTCCTAACAAATCGGTATTTTGAATAAAAAGAGTTGTTCTTGGATTTATGTATTCCAGAAAACTTTCACGATTTTCCTGTAATAATTTATTTTCGAAATTGGGAATAATGGCAATTTTCTGTTTCTTTTCGATTGAAAGTTGTGTGGCCACATCGAAAGTTCTGATGCTGTCCACTTCGTTTCCAAAAAACTCGATCCGATACGGATTGTCATTGGAGAAAGAAAAAACATCCAAAATTCCACCACGAACAGAAAACTCGCCCGGTTCGGTAATAAAATCGACACGTTTGAATTCGTATTCAAATAGAACTTCGTTGATAAAATCGATTGAAACCTGTTCACCAACAGAAATCTTTAAAGTGTTTTTTTCCAATTCCTTTTTGGTTACCACTTTTTCAAAAATAGCTTCCGGATAAGAAACGATAATAGCGGGTTTTTTTCGGGAATTGATTCGGTTTAAAACTTCTGAACGAAGTAAAACATTGGCATTTTCGGTTTCTTCAATCTGATAAGGTCTTCTGTAGGAACTCGGATAAAACAAAACATCTTTATCGCCTACGAGTTGTTCCAAATCATTCAAAATATAGGCAGCTTCTTCTTTTTCATTGCACAACAACAAAAAGGAATTCTCACTTTTCTGAAAAAGTGCTTCTATAACAAACGAAAGAGAAGAACCAATTAATCCTTTAATCTGAATCTTGTTATCACCATCAATGGCTTTAGCAATATCAAGGACTTTGGTCTGTTTACTGTATTTTTGAGAGATGATTTCAGTTTTCAACGGAAAATGATTTTATGCAAATATACTTTGACTTTTTATCCAAAAAAAATCCTGCCTCGTTTTAAAGCGGACAGGATTAGATTTTTATGAGAATTGGATTTAGAAAATCAGTTTTTTAGAAACGATTTGGTCATTTTCCAATTGTGTTTTGACAATCAAGGTTTGATTTTGTGGTGCAATACTGTTGATAACAATTTTGTTGTTGTTTGCTTTTTCTTTGGTGAAAATCAAGCGTCCTAAAACATCATAAATCTGAATATTTTTCATTTTTTCTGAAGTTGAATTTACTGTAATTTCTGAAGCATTTGCATGAACAAAAACAGCATTTGTATCGATGGTTAATGATGGATTCGATAAAGTTGGATCGTTATACACAATTTTGAATCGGTTATTAAAAGTACCAATGGCCGTTGTAAAAGTATAAGGGCTTGTTTTCAAATTATGGTAAATACTCAAATTCAAATCTTCGATAAAAATATCCTGTGTGTCGAAAAAAGTATCTACATGATCGATGGCAATGGTAAAATCATCTGCAAGAGTAGAAGAATAGCCAATTGGAATTTCATCACTTGCATTCCAAGGATAGGCACGACCTTGAATGGCGTAGGTTCCTGTGCCAATCATAGAGTAAAAATTGATGAAGGTTCCTGGTGAAGGAGCAGCATCAATTCCAAAATCGTATCCGTTTGTAGCTCCTTGTTCGTATCCAATTGAAAGTTGTTTGAAAGCACCTCCAGCATTGGACATATTAAACCACATATAATAAAAATCAGAATCTTGTTGTGTGTTTTTAAAAAATTGAGAATTGTTTCCCGAAACACGCATTGCATTGGTAAAAACAATATTTCCTGTGGTGCTTGATGAAGCAAAAAAACCTTGACCAGCCGCAATATAAGCGCTTGGAATTGATCCGCCGGAAATAGCAGCAATACCACTGTTTCGGGTTCTAATGGCGTAATCGGCAGTACTAAAAGTATTGTTGTTTATGGCCGAATTGTGTGTCCAAAAATACAAGGTTCCCAAAGTAGAATTGTCTATCAAACTGGCCACACTAATGGCTGAAGGGTAAGGATTTCCTAATAAGTTGTAATTTAAATCGGCAGGAATATAAGCAACAACTCCCGAAGAAACATTTCCATTGTTTGGAGTACCTATGAATTCACCATTATAAATTTGAGGTGTTGAAGTATATCCTTGTGGTGCACGAATGGCATACCCTTTTCCTGTTTGCATCGCATTGTTTGCGTTTTCGTAAACCCAATCATTTGCAGTAGTATTGAAGGAAAAATATTTATCAGATAATGTTTGTGGTGATAAATCGACTAATTTTTGAGGTGCCACTGGAGATGACCAATAAGTATATTCGTAAATAGCCATTGGTGTTGTATTTCTTTTAAAATTAATACTTCCTGTATTGATGGCTGTTGCGTTTGTTTGTAACAAACTCGCGTTGTTTTCGAAAATAAGTTTTGAACCAGTAACCACATCAATATTGTTTGCTACAGTAAGGGTATGTGTTCCTAAAACACTCACTTGTGCGGCATTGGAAACCGAAATGGATTTGGTTGCAAGACTGGCAGAAGAAACGAAATTTCCAGTAAAAACAGCATCTTTCGTGATGTCTGGCGTGCCATTATCCCATGCTGAACCGTTCCACGTAGTGGTTTGTGCTTGCAAAATATTGGAGAATATAACCAATACCAGAACAGAAAAAAAGCGAAAAGATAAAATAGAGTAGTTTTTATTCATTGATTTGGGAGTTTGAGCAAAGGTAATTATTCTCTCCAATTTTGTTTCAAAAAACAGAAAAATAGTTGTTAATGTTTTTATTTTGAGCTG
>JBDTNG010000222.1:0-5519 GCA_039933895.1 Flavobacterium sp.
TTGCTTTAAACCAAAATGCTATGGCAGAAAATCTCGATTATCCTAGTCCGTTTACAACGTTGATTTCATTTCATAAACTGATTGAAAGCATGGAAATTATTGCACATTCCAATGTTGATTATCGCTCTAATTATGCCAAAGCAATTATTCAGCAAGCCAAAGAACTGCCTGAGTTTAGAAATGGAATTGAAGACTGGAACATGATTCAGGAAAATGAAGGGTTAATCAAGAATCTTTTGGCCGATTTATTTCCAACAGCATTAACATACAACGAAATTAAAGCGGCAACACTTCCATTTCAAAATTTTACTTTTAATTATACCGAGCGTTTCAAAAAAATATTAAGTGATGCAGGAATGGAGTTCGATATGAACATCCGAGATTTCGACGAGCATCTGTTTTATGTGATGAATTGCTGCTTGATTCTAAATACTTATTACAATCAAAAGGTAGATTTTGGTAAGCCTTTGTTCTATGATATTCCCGATGCAGATGGTATTATTAAGCACTATCGGATTTTATACAACGCCGATTTTGTTGAGATTTTTGCTACCGAAAAAGTGAAACCTTTACAACAAAGCGAAATTGATGAACTCATAGACAACTATGACAACATCGATTTATGGAAAGAAAAATTTCCACCAAATACTTGGGTTTTAAAAGGCTTTGTCATTGTAACTTTAATAGATGCCACGATTGAAAGCGCTGTTTCTAATTTGAAAACGAATCTTCTCAAATCAAATGTCAAAAAAACTGAAATGAAAGAAAGCTTTGAATCTATCTTTCGTTCTATTTTTAAAATTGCAGATTTAAGAGTCGGCGTAACTATTTACAACGAAGAAGAAGATGCTTTCATTAAACCTTATTTGGAAAAAGGAAAAGAACAAATGAAGAGTTTTATCTTGTTAGATGAGAAAGAAGCCGATTGCAAAAACGCTTTGTGTGGTTGTTCGTTTGAATATCTCATCAAAAACAAAAAGGTTTTCATTATTCCTGATGTCAATGCTTTTTTAATGACTGCTGAAAATCAAAAATTCGGAAACCATTTACTAAGCCAAAATATTCAAAGTTGCTTGTTGGCACCAGTAATGAATGGAGATAAACTCCTTGGTATTATGGAATTAGCTTCTTCACAAATAAGAGGTTTAAATTCTTTAAATGCAACCAAATTGGAGTTAATCATGCCGTATTTGGTAGATACAATAGAACGAAATAATGCTGAAATTGAAAATAAAGTAGAAGCGATTATTCAAAAAGAATATACGACGATTCACCCAAGTGTGTATTGGAAATTTAAAAAAGAAGCCCGTAATTATTTCCGAAATACCTCAGATACCAAAGACTATATTTTTAAAGAAATTGTATTCAAAGATGTCTATCCTTTGTATGGTCAAATTGATATCAAAAGTTCTTCCGATCATAGAAATGTAACTATAAAGGATGATTTAAAGCATCAATTGGTCAGTTTGATTGAAATTTTTGAGCTTTTAAAATCAAGTACAAGCTTGCTACTTATCGAACAGCGCAAATTTGAATTGCAAGAGCTTTTAAACGATTTAGAAATTTCGTTAAAAGCTGATACAGAACAACAAATTCATAGTTATATCGAAACCGAAATACATCCGGTACTGCAAAGTTCTAAAGCCGATGTCGAGTGTCAGAAAAAAATTGATGTCTATTTTGGAAGTTTAGACCCGAAAAGCGGTGTTTTTTATCAAGCAAGAAAAGATTTTGACCATACATTATCCGTAATAAATAAAAAAATGGCGAATATTTTAGACGCCAAACAACTCGAAGCACAGCAAATTTTCCCACATTATTACGAGCGTTTCAAAACCGATGGTGTAGAACACAATTTATACATTGGCGCTTCGATAGCTCCTCATTTGGAATACGACAAACTGTATTTGAATAATTTAAGATTGTGGCAATTGCAAACGTTATGTGAAATGGAATTAGAGCATCATAAAATTAAAGATACGCTACCTTATGCTTTGGATGTCACCTCTTTAATTTTAGTATTCAGTTCGCCGCTTTCCATCCGATTTAGAATGGACGAAAAACGTTTTGATGTCGATGGTTCCTATAATGCCCGCTACGAAGTAGTCAAAAAACGAATCGATAAAGCTTATATTAAAGGGACAAAAGAGAGAATCACTGAGAAGGAAAAAATCACCATTGTTTATTCGCACAAACAAGAGGAAACCGAATACTTAAAATACATCAAATTTTTGCAATCCAAACAGATTTTGGAATCCACAGTAGAACAATTTGAAGTAGAAGATTTACAAGGAGTTTCGGGTCTAAAAGCCTTTCGTATAAAAGTGGTCAACACCAATATCAGTTCCGAAAAACTGTATTCTTATCAAAACCTATTAGACGAATTGAACTAAATTGGAAATGATCTAAAAGAAATTATAAAAGCAATTACCGAAGTTATTATTCCAATCATAAAAATATTGTAGGTAATGCGTAGCAATTTGTATTTACGAGCCAATACTAATCCCAAATAATATAAATCTTTAGTCATCGAATTGTATAGGTATTCCTTATCTTTTAGCAATTCGTTTATAGCCCATTGGTATTCTTCGTATGGCATTTTATAAAAATTACCGAAAAATAATAAATTTACTTTTTTATTTTCAATATCTTCTCTGGTAAATTGACCGCTTGTAATCTTTGGTCTTGTCGATAAAATCGTAAATACAATACAAACCACACTAAAAATCAACATGATAAAGGTTGGTATAATTAAATGTGCATTCGTCGGACGATCTAATTTTGGCAATAATGTCGATAACGCTATAGATATAATAATGGCATTCACTGAAAGTAAAATATTAGCCTTTTTATCTGCAATTTCACTCAATCGAATGTGATTGGTCAACGTGATTTTAAACATGGTGTCGGCACCTTTATCTGCTCTTTCTACCTTTGCTTTTTTCTTGGTTTCTTTATCGGTATTGGATTCCATAATGTTTTCCATTTTACTAATTAATAGTGCAATTTTTGCTGCGTTTTTCTCTTTTTTTGGTGACCAATTCTGAATGGCAAAATCGGTATAATAATGATGGTTTTTAATAAATAATTCCAAATTTCCTTTGGCCCATTCTAAATCTGAATAGAATTTATCTTGTGTCATTTCCCATTCTTTTCGAAGCAACTCCCCTCTTTCAAGATATGATTTGGTTGAGAAATGATAATAATCAGCATCTCGAATTACTTTCTCAGAAAATGTTTTGGGTTCATAATTATAAACGGTAGCGTTAATCAAATTGGAAACTTTAGCGATATAAGCTTCGTCATAATCTCTTTTTTGCAAAAAATCAGTAACAATGTCAATGCTAATCTGCTCGTGGTTTTTATAATCATTAATGTAACCAATATCATGAAACCATGCTGCTAAAAGAAGGATTTCCTTTTCTTGTTCTTCCAATTCAGATTGGGCAATAATCTTCTCAACACCCTTTACAACAGTAAAAGTATGATCTAAATTATGATACGAAAATGAAGGAGAAAGCTTACCTTTGAATAATTGACTGACAAAATTCTCCGCTTGTTCTATAATAGTCATGAGTAATTATATCGTATAATTTATAAAATAGTTTTCGATGACAATAACTTTGAAAAAATTTTGGTGCTACATTCTGATTTGTACAACGTTCTTATTACAATCCTGTGCCACTCATCAAATACAACTACACAAAAATAACAATAAAAATCAGATTATTGAAGTTATTGACAGCTCCAAAATTGAACATACTTTTTTTATGATTGGCGATGCCGGTAATGCCAATCAGGAAAAAACCAAACAAACTTTACAAGCCTTAGAAAACAAACTAAACGCGGCCAAAGCTAATGCTACGCTCCTATTTTTAGGTGATAATATTTATCCTGTTGGTATGCCCGCTGATAAAAACGATCCAAACTATACCCTTGCCGAAACCAAAATCACCAATCAATTACGATTGGCTAAGAATTTCAAAGGAAAAACGATATTCATTCCAGGGAATCACGATTGGTACAGTGGTTTAAAAGGATTGGAAAATCAGGCAAAAACAGTCACTCAATTCACCAATGATAAAAAATCATTTCTTCCTCGATACGGTTGCGCTATTGAAGAATTAAAAATTAATAAAAAAACCATTCTTATTACCATCGACAGTGAGTGGTTTTTGCAAGATTGGGATCGTTTTCCAGGCATTAATGATGATTGCAACATCAAAACACGGGAAGTCTTTTTCGAAGAACTGGAAAGTATTCTAAATAAAAACCAGGACAAAATCAAGATTATAGCTTTACACCATCCATTGATGAGTAATGGAAGTCACGGTGGACAGTATTCTTGGGAGAAGCAAATCTTTCCTTTGGAAAATAAAATTCCGTTACCCATTATAGGTTCATTTGTAAATTTAATTCGAAAAACATCAGGTATTAGTCCTCAGGATTTACAAAATAAACAATACCAAATTCTAAGTAAACGCATCATTGCATTACTCCAAGGGCATCAAAATGTTATTGTGGTTTCGGGGCATGATCATAATTTACAGTACATCGAAAAAGACAATATTTCACAAATTATCAGTGGTGCTGGTTCAAAATCGGAAGCTGCGAAAGCCATTGGTCAAAATGATTTTTCATACGGAGGTAATGGCTTTGTAACATTGGACATTCTTAAAAATGGAGAAATAAACATTGGCTATCATGGCATGGAAAACAGTCAGGAAAAATTACTTTGGCAACACACCATCAACAAAATGAAGCCTGAGCCAAAACAAACTTTTCCAAGTACTTTTCCAAACATTACCAACGCTTCGATTTATACTAAAAAAATGACCACTAAAAGTTGGTTTCACAATTGGTTCTTAGGCAGTCATTACAAAGATTTATACAGTACTTCTATTGCTACAAAAACTGCAACTTTGGACACACTTTATGGTGGTTTAAAACCCACACAAGCTGGCGGTGGACACCAATCAAGATCATTGCGATTAAAAGATGCTAATGGCAGAGAATTCGTAATGCGTGCACTGAAAAAAAGTGCTTCCCGTTTTTTACAATCGGTAGCGTTTAAACATCAATATGTTGAAAAGCAATTCGAAAATACGTATGCCGAAAAATTTCTGTTGGATTTTTATACAACTTCCCATCCTTATACTCCTTTTATTGTAGGCAATATAGCCGATAAAATTGGCGTAAGTCACACCAATCCTGAATTGTATTATATTCCGAAGCATACAGATTTAAAAGACTTTAACAACGATTTTGGGGATGAATTGTACATGGTGGAAGAACGTCCAACCGATTCGCAAATAGACTTGCCTAGCTTTGGTAAACCCGATGCCATCATTGATACTGATGAAGTGCTCGCAAACCTTCGAAAAGATGAAAAATATAGTATTGACGAACAAGCTTATATTAAAGCACGATTATTTGACATGCTAATTGGCGATTGGGACAGGCATTTTGATCAATGGCGTTGGGGAGAATATAAAGTGGGTGACAAAGTAATTTACAAA
>JBDTNG010000223.1:0-2470 GCA_039933895.1 Flavobacterium sp.
AAATTATGTTGAATGTATTTGTTTGGGTTAATATATCCCACAGGTTCAGACGCTCCTGTTTCAATGCTTTTTAAAAGAGCAACTACTTTTTGTTTGTTTGAAATTTCCATCTTTTTACTTTTTAATGTGGTTGTATTCTTTTGTGCAAATGCAGATAATCCAACCATTAAAATCATCGCTATGCTTATTCCCGTTTTAATCATTTTCTAAATGTTTTAATTACAGTACAAAGATGCGATGACATTGAAAAATGGAAAAGGTAGAAAAAGTCTTTTGAATGATACTTTTACGCCAAATGGCTTTTTTCTCTAAATTCAACCGGTGTAACAAGAGCATGTTTCTTAAAGTATTTGATAAAATTGGTGGGTTCTTCAAATCCCAAACCATATCCAATTTCTTTAATACTTTCAGTAGTGTGTGCTAAAATTCGCTTGGCTTCAAGGATAATCCTATCGTCAATGATTTCTTTTGGTGTTTTACCTAAAACTTTTGAGGTGGCTTGATTGAGTCGTTTTTCGGTTATGATGAGTGCTTTGGCGTAAAAATTGACTTGCTTCTGGCTTTTAAAATTAATTTCTAAAAGGTCTTTAAACAGCATCACAAAATCAAGATCTGCTCCTTTTTTAATTTCTGTAAAGTCTTGTTTTCTTCTTTCTCTTTCGGAAAGCAATAGAAAATTATGAAGCAAATTTTGTAAAATATCCTCTTGAAAATTGTCTTTTACTTTTTGCAATTCATTTGCCATGGATTGCAGTAAGTCGGCAAATACATTGACTTGTTCTTGGATTTGAATTTGTGAAACGGAAAACAAATCGTTAAACAAAATACTATCTCTCAAATACTTGGTATCGGCTTCTGTTTTACAAAAAAAGCTATCAGTAAATAGAATTGCTTTGCCTTCAAATTTCGTTTTGCCGTCAAACCGTTGAACGGTGTCTTTATTAAGAAAAAGCAAAGTGTTGGGCTTTATTTTTATGGACTTAAAGTCCACCAAATGGCTTGGATTCCCTTGTTGAAACCAAATAATATGATAAAACCCTATCCTATGCGTTGTGGTTATATCGTCTTTAAATTTTTTGTACAATTCGGCAATATCCACAATTTCAAATTCTTGTGAAAGTCCTGCCTTAAAGTCGTATTTTTTAATGTCTATTGTCATTTGCAAGGTGCCGCGCTACAATTACCGCTAACGTTCTGTAGCTTCGCTGAGTTGGTATCTCGAAATTATCGGGACTCAAACAGCTTTTTTATACCAAACGAAGATAAGAATTAAAACAATAATTATAGTAATACCCAACTCTAACGCAGCGAGCGAAACTAAACCAATGTAACACAATCTTCCTTATCTAATTCGTTTTCTCTTTAACAGCCGCAACTCCTACTTTTGTTACTATAACTTTAGTCACTTTTCCTTTATTATTTTTCACGAATTCAATTGTTCTATCATGATTATCAGAACGAAAAAACTTAACATCAGACTCAGGAAATAACTCAGTATCATAATCAGAATAGTACAGTTTTCCATTCTTTTTTAGAATTGTAATGTCTTCATATTTTCCAATATAATCATCATATAGTATAGGGTCAACTTTGACTTGAATATGTTTATACGGGAGTTCAACTGCCTTACCAAAAACGATTGCGGCAAGTCCGTAAGCAATTAAATAGGAAGGTGATTGATTGTTAGAAAGTACTGTAATAAAAACATTATCATCTGTATATTTGTTAAACGAAGTCATAGCGCCGTAAAAACCACCATCGTGCGCTATCAATTGATGATTCTGATTATAAAAAGGATTAATCATTAAGCCTAGTCCAAAATTTTGGTCATTATAGGAAGTAAACATCTTGTTTTTAGAAACAGCATTGAGTAAATCATTACTGTCAAATAGTGCTTTATTCCATACATATAAATCCTCAACTGTAGAATATACACCATCGTGACCAATATTAAAATTCCAGTTTATATAGGGGTTTTTTATCAATTCATTGCCCTTCTTATAATAGGTTTTTGTCAATTGATATACTATCGAATCATTAGTACTAATCCCTGTATTGTGCATACCAACCTTATCAAATAAGTTCGTTTTTAAATAAGCAGCATAGGATTCATTAGACACTTTTTCAATAATGCGAGCCAATAAATAATACCCTATATTACTATATGATGTGCTTGAACCTGGTATGAACAATAAGGGTTTGTGCATAATATAGTTGGCAACAGAATCTTCTTCTAAAGATGCTTTTACCCGATACAATTCGTCATAATCCATTTGAAATCCTGCATTATGAGTCATCATCATTTTAATTGTAATATTGCCTCCTTCGGGAAAATTGGGGTAGTACTTACTCAGCTTGTCTTCAAGTGATAATTTCCCTTTTTCAGTGAGTTGCAAAACGGCTACTGCTGTAAATTGTTTTGAAACAGAGGCTAAACTAAATTTGGCATCTATTGTGTTGGGTGTTTTCC
>JBDTNG010000224.1:0-34611 GCA_039933895.1 Flavobacterium sp.
CATTGCACCAACATCGCTGCCCTTCCTGCGCATCTCCACAATTGAACGGTGTTCCACAAGTAGAACAGTTTTTTACTCGAATCATATTCAGACAAACATTGTTTATTATTTTACTTTTTCGGCAGTTTGAAGAGACAAATACTTATGTTTCAATTTACTTGGAATTTCAAAAAGATTAGGGTGAAATAACGCAGCCAATAACTCAATTCCGTCAACAACGGTGGTACTTGGTTGCGTAAACAAATCGGCATCCGCCAAAAAAACAGCATTATTTTGAACTGCTTTTAGATTCTCCCAACCTTCTAATTTTGTCAATGCCTCAATTTCCTGACCAGATCGATTCACTTCAAAACCACAAGGCGCTACAACTAAAACTTCGGGATTGTACAATAAAATACGTTCCCAATCAGTAACAATCGAATAACCTGACGGATTGGAAAGCATATCGACACCGCCCGCTTGGAAAATTTGATACGGAATCCAATGGCCACAATTGTAAATAGGATCAAGCCATTCCATGACCATTACTCTTTTAAGTGGGGCATTATTTTCACGAAGTGTGTTTAGAATAAAATCGGTCCTTTTTTTAAGTTTTACAAGCAATTCATAAGCATGTTCTTCTTTCCCGAAGGCTTTTGCAATTGTGATGGCATTTTGATAAATATCATCTAGATTTCTAGGAATTAGCGGAATCAATTCCGGTTCTTTCGATAGTTTATAAACGGAACGCGCCACATGACTGGTATCAATCTGACAAACGTCACATACATCTTGAGTAAAAATAATATCGGGAGCGATCGATTCTAATAAAGCATCATCAATATAATAAAGACTTTTGCCTTGTGCTTTTGATTGCGAAACAATTTGATCAATTTCCTTACTTGTATGATTAGTTCCTTCAAGATAGGAACGCACCACTTTTGGTTTATCCGAAGGACATTCAAACGTAACACCAACCAATTCATTTTCTAATCCCATTTCGTAAATCATGGAAGTAGCAGCAGGAAGGAAAGAACAAATTTTCGTCATTTTAGTAGTTATTTTTAGTAGTTATTTTTTGCTTTTTAATTAAAAAAAAACAAAGTACAAATATAACTTTATGACGTTAACTATTTAGTATAAATCTTACTTTATGTTATACTTATTATGCTCATTTTAAAAATTTGATTTCGATTATAAAAAAATTATAATTTACCTTTGTTCCAAATTTTGCAAAAAAACAATGAGACCAAACCACTTGAAAGTACTTTATTTTATATGTTTTTTAACCCTAATAGATTGTAAAAACAACGATAAAACAGCCGCTACTGCTATAAAAGCCAATAACAGTATCGAATACGCCAGTGGTTTAGCAATTTATAAACATGAAGGTTATTCTATTGTGAAAGTAACCAATCCATGGCCAGATGCCAAAAGGGATTTTACTTATGTTTTGAAAGAAAAAAACAGTGTTGTTCCAGACAGTTTGACAAATTATACTACTATTCCTGTTCCATTAAAAAATGTTGTGGTTACTTCTACAACTAATATTCCTTTTCTGGAAATGCTGGGTGTTGAAAACAAATTAATTGGATTTCCTCACACCGATTATATTTCTTCGAAAAAAACACGAAAATTAATCGATAATGGATCCGTTAAAAATGTAGGTCAGAACGAAAAATTAAACATGGAGCAATTAATTGATATAGCACCCGAACTTATCGTGACTTTTGGCGTAGACAATAACAATCCAATGATTGAAAATTTGCAAAAAAGCGGTCTAAAAGTCTTGATTCAAGGAGATTGGATGGAACAATCACCACTTGGAAAAGCAGAATGGATTAAACTTTTTGGTGCTCTTTTTGGCAAAGAAAAAGAAGCTAAAACCCTTTTTGATGGCATTGTAAAAGATTATAATTTTGCACTAACATCGGTTCAAAATAGCACAGCAGACACTTCTGTTCTTTATGGGTCAATGTATCAAGACCAATGGTATGTAGCCAAAGGAAACAGCTGGGTAGCCCAGTTTTTGAGAGATGCCAAATCAAACTACCTCTGGAAAGACCTTGAAGGGACAGGAAGTTTAGGATTATCGTTTGAAGAGATTCTAGACAAAGCAGAAAATGCAAAATGCTGGATTGCCGCCGGACCTTACAAATCATTAAGCGATTTAGAAAAAAGCAATCCACATTATAGTCAGTTTACCGCTTTTAAAAATAAAAATGTATATACTTTTGAATCCAAATTTGGAGCCACTGGCGGAACTGTTTACTATGAATTGGCACCAAGTCGACCGGATTTGGTATTGAAAGATTTTGTCAAAATTTTCCACCCGGAATTATTACCAAATTACACATTAACTTTCGCACAAAAACTGAATTAAATTGCCGAATAAAACAAAAAATACGTTTCTCTTTTTACTACTTCTTATTGGAGTCATCTTTTTGTTTGTTATCAACATCAGTTTTGGCTCGGTTACAATTCCATTCAGGCAAGTTTTTAATAGTTTGACGGGACAGGAAGTGACGAAACAAACTTGGGAATATATTATTGTTAATTACCGCTTACCCAAAGCCATTACAGCAGTTTTAGCAGGAATGGGACTTTCAATTAGTGGCTTGTTGATGCAAACATTATTCCGAAATCCATTAGCAGGACCTTATGTTTTAGGATTGAGCTCGGGTTCTAGTTTAGGCGTGGCATTTGTCATTTTAGGATCCTCTCTTTTGCCTGCTTTCTTAAGAGATATTTTATTGTCTTCTTATGGCATTGTATTGGCATCAACTTTAGGTGGTTTCCTCGTTTTAATGATGGTTTTAATTGTTTCACAACGTTTGCGAGATACCATGGCTATTCTTATTGTTGGGTTAATGTTTGGTAGTTTTACGAGTGCGATTGTGGGTATTTTAACGTACTTCAGTACGGCTGAACAATTACAGAAATTCACCTTTTGGTCGTTAGGAAACTTAGGGAATTTATCGTGGACATCTATAGTAATATTAACGATTTCCGTTGGGTTAGGACTCTTAATTAGTGTTTTCAGCATCAAGCCCTTGAATGCATTATTATTGGGAGAAAATTATGCCAAAAGTCTTGGTTTAAATTTCAAAAAATCACGTCTTATCATCATATTTGCTACGAGTATTTTAGCAGGAAGTATAACTGCTTTTGCAGGCCCAATCGCTTTTGTAGGCTTGGCAGTACCGCATATGGCAAAATTGTTATTTCAAACCAGCAATCACTTTATTTTATATTGGAGTACACTTCTTATTGGGGCCTCGATTATGCTACTTTGTGATGTTATTTCTCAAATGCCAGGTACTAATATTACACTTCCTATAAACGCGATAACTTCAATTATTGGCGCTCCTGTTGTGATTTGGTTATTGGTTCGAAAAAGAAGCTTCAGTTAACCATGGAAAACGCAAATAACATATTATCTTCTTCAAATTTAAGCATTGGCTATAAATCCAAAAAATCGGTAATGGTAATTGCCGAAAACCTCAATCTTACATTTCAAAAAGGCAAGCTCATTACTTTAATTGGTGCCAATGGCATTGGAAAATCGACCTTGTTAAGAACATTAACCGGGATTCAAAAACCGCTTTCAGGAGAAGTTTTCCTCAATCAAAAAAGCATTCAAAATTATACACCGTCAGAATTAGCACAAAATTTGAGTGTGGTTTTGACCGAAAAATTGCCTCCTAGTAATTTAACTGTATACGAATTAGTCGCTTTGGGCAGACAACCCTATACTAATTGGGTTGGAAAATTATCTGACATCGATATTGAAAAAACCATTGAAGCGATAAAGTTGACCGATATCGAGCATATTGCCAATAAAAAACATTACGAAATAAGTGACGGCCAACTACAAAAAACCTTAATCGCTCGAGCATTGGCACAGGACACACAGTTAATTATCTTGGATGAACCAACAACTCATTTAGATTTATTACACAAAGTTTCGTTATTTAAATTATTAAAAAAACTCACAGAAGAAACCGGAAAATGCATCTTATTTTCTACTCACGACATTGATCTTTCCATACAATTAAGTGACGAAATGGTGGTCATGACCAAAGAACAAATCATACAGGATCAACCTTGTAATTTAATTGAAAAAGGTACTTTCAATTTATTATTTCAAGACGAAAGTATTGTTTTCGATAGCTTAAAAGGAAAATTTCTCTTCAAATAATTAAGCTTTTTTTCACACTTTTATACTGACAAAGCGTTAATTTTATAATCAAATCCTTTTTTATGAAAACGCTAATCGCTGCAATATTTTTAATCATGACTGTTACGTCTCAAGCACAATTGAAAGCCATTCCTTATGCTGATGGAAATCAAAAGCTAGAAGGATTACTGGCAAAACCAGACAAAGTAAATCCTAAAAAAGCAGGTGTATTAGTTCTTCCAGCTTGGATGGGAATTGAAAATAACGCTAAAGAAAATGCTGCAAATTTGGCGAAGCTGGGTTACATTACTTTTGTAGCAGATATTTATGGCGTCGATAAAAGACCTACAAATTCAAAAGAAGCTGGACAGTTAGCAGGATATTTCAAAACCAATTATAAGGAATATCAAAAGAGAATTCAATTGGCTTTAGACCAGTTGATTAAAGCAGGTGCCAATCCTAATAAAATAGCTATTATTGGATACTGTTTTGGTGGATCAGGTGCTATCGAAGCAGCCAGAGCTAATTTGAATGTTAAAGGAATCGTCTCATTTCACGGAGGTTTAGGCAGAGATGCTACAAGAACGATTGAACCTATCAAACCAAAAGTTTTAATTCTTCATGGTGCCGATGATTTTTTCATTTCAGAAGAGGAAATCAAAAATTTTCAAGAAGAGATGAGACTAGCAAAAGCCGATTGGCAAATGGTTTATTATGCCGATGCAGTGCATGCTTTCACACACAAAGATGCAGGAAGCGACAAAACCAAAGGTACTGCGTATAACGAAAAAGCAGCCAAACGCTCTTGGGAAGCTATGCAAGTCTTTTTTAATGAGATTTTTGCCGATTAACTTATAGCAAATAAGGAAATTTTCTATTTATTTTTTCCAAAATCCACCAAATTAAAACGGCCAATATTGAAATCATAAAATACTTGAGCACCACAGATTCAAAAGTTTTCTGAGGCAAATATTCGTAGACTAATCTAATGGCATACGGATGGCAAAGGTAAATTCCAAGTGACAAAGTAGTGTTGAATTTTATATTCGTTATTGTTTTCGATTCGTTCACAAAACAAAACAAAATCATGCACGTGGGAATCAGTAATAGTAAAAAATCAAGGGCTTTGACAAAATGTAAATAGTACCAATAATTCTCTAAAAGTAATCCGAAAAAAAGCGGAAAAAGCAATCCTTTCATTTTTAATACTTTCGGTTTCCAATCTTCATACAAAGTTCCAATTAACATCGTTGGAAACGCCAAAAATAAAAAATTACGTGTGGTTCCTATAAACAAGTAGATATTTCGTAGTGATTCATAATGTTTGAAAAAATCGGCTTGGTGTAACAGTTGAAAACCATATCCAAAAAACAGCAGACTTACAATTGCAAAACACTTTAAATTCAGGCTCCAATTTCTTGAAAAATACAACAAAAAAACAGCTAAAAAAGTGGCTAATAGGTACCACAAATGCCAATAACCATAGACTAATTTCAAAATCGCATCAGTAGTAGAAAATCGGCCTAAATTATAAAATCGGATTAAATCTGGTAAATAAATCAGTTGCCAAACCAAGTACAACAGCAAAATTCGCCCAGCATATTTCGACAAGTATTTTTTGTCCTGAAGTTTATTTCGCAAAAAGTAACCGGAAATAATAAAGAAAGTTGGTACAGCAATTCGGGTAATTCCATTGGCAATTTCATACGAAATTAAACCTTCAATTCCATCAATTCCGGAAACTGGAAAAATATGTAAGGCAATGACCAAAAAGGCCATGACAATTTTTAGAATATCGATGTTGCTGTTTCTGATTTGCATTTACTTTAAATTAATCTGCCTTCTCGCCTCTCCAACTACAAACGCGACCGAATTAGCAATATTATAACTTCTAATTTTATCCGACATTGGTATTGTCAAATGATTTTCAAATTGAGCTAATACCTCATCACTAAGTCCTACGCTCTCTTTTCCAAAAACCAACCAATCTCCTTCTTCAAATTGAGCCTCATAATACGATTTATTGGCATGAGAGCTAAACAAGAAAACCCTCGATCTGTCTGGAATTTGCGCAATCCATTCTGCTACATTTTGGTGTTGAAACCAATCCAAATGCACCCAATAATCCAAGCCGGAACGTTTTAGATTTTTATCATTAATTTCAAATCCAAATGGGTGAATTAAATGCAAACGATTGCCGGTACCAACACACAAACGGCCAATGTTTCCGGTGTTGTTTGGAATTTCAGGTTCAACTAAAACGATATTAAGCATATTTAGGGATGTTAAATTAAAAAACGGGATACTTCTAAAACTTCTCCAGCTTTTAGATTTTGCAAATGTATATTTCCTACGCGAATTCTCACCAATCTCAAGGTTGGAAATCCAACAGCTGCTGTCATTTTACGTACTTGACGGAATTTACCTTCAGTTAAAGTTATGGAAAGCCAACTTGTAGGACCATGACGCTCGTCTCGGATTCTTCTGCCCTCACCTATGCATTCCGGAAGTGTTGAAATAATACTGGATTCACAAGGTTTGGTAGTATAACGAATTCCTTTGAAACCAATTTCTACACCATTCTTCAATAATTCAATAGCTTCATAGGTTATGATTCCATCAACTTGAGCCAAATATTCTTTTTCGATAGATTTACTGCGCACTATTTCACTCATCATTCCATCAGTTGTCAATAATAACAAGCCTTCCGAATCTTCATCCAATCTTCCAATTGACATTGTTCCTTCTGGAAAATCGTACAATTCACCCAACTTTTTTTTCGAACGTTTCTTTTCGTAAATAAATTGACTTAAATAACCGTGTGGCTTATGAAGTAAAAAATGTTGGTGCGCCATAAATTAAAGTTTGTGTAAAAATACGTTTTTCATTGAATCAACAAAACTAAGATGCTTAAACAGTAATCTTATCACACTAGAACAACCAATAAAAAGCAGTTCTGTTAAGAATGAATTTCTACATTAATTTAACACCAAATATGACAATAATCCCAAAATTATTATAAAAAAATACTTACAATTTAAAAAATTTACGTAATTTACATGACCCTATAATTTCCACCAAACTAAGAGAAAAGATGAGTAATCAAAAGTTTATCGAAAATCTTAAACTACCCAATGTTTTCATCCTTTTGTTGATAGTCATCTTATCATGCACTTTTTTAATCTTCATCAATTATTTCACTATCAAAATTCTATCAGCAAGTAGAGCCTATGTAAATGGCGAATCTTACTATTCCAAAGGGCAAAAAGACGCTGTCCGGCACCTCATTACTTACCTATACACACAAGATGCTGAACAATGGAAATCATTTAGGGAAGAACTAAGCGTTCCTAAAGGTGATGGCTCAGCAAGAATAGCACTTCTTAATAATAGTGATGATGAAGTTATCAAAAACGGATTTAGAGCAGGTCGAAATGATGAAAAAGATTTAGATGATTTAATCTGGTTGTTTAAAAATTTTAAGAGCGTTCCATTTCTCGCGAAAGCTATTCACGAATGGGAAATGGGAGATGATTTGATTAAGCAATTAGAATCAACTGGAAACAAAGTCTATCAAAAAACAACTACTTCAAATTTAAGTTTAAATGAAAGACGAAAAATTCATATGGAAATTGGTAATCTTAGTGACAAACTAACCATCAACGAAAGGAATTTTTTAACCACATTAGGAGATGGTACCCGAACAATTAAAAACTATCTGATTTACACCAATATCTTTTTTATTCTAGTCATTATTAGTAGTGTTGGGATTTACTATTCGATAATGGTAAAAAAACTCCTGAAATCAAAAAATGAAATCGAAATTAAAAACGAAAATCTAATCATTGCAAATACCGAGCTTGACAAATTTGTTTACAGTGCTTCCCATGATTTGAGATCTCCCATAACTTCTTTAAAAGGATTAATCGAAATTGCACAACTGGAAGATGATTTAGACCAGATAAAAGACTACTTAAACTTAATGCACAAAAGCCTTATCAAACAGGACCAATTTATAAGTGATATTATAGATTATTCTAAAAATAAGAGAAACCAAATAAACATCGAACCTGTTAGTTTGAATACGATTATCGATGACGCCATCACACAACATGAGCACATTAAAAAAGGTAATAAAATTACAATCAGTAAAAATTTATTGATTGATGAATTTCATAGTGATGGTTTAAGGCTAAAAATCATCATCAATAATTTGCTGTCAAACGCGATAAAATATGCTGATGAAAACAAAAAAGAGACATTCATTTCTATTAAAACCTACAATCAGGACGAGTCCCATAAAATAGAAATTGAAGACAATGGTATTGGAATCAAAGAAGAGTTTCAAAGTCGCATTTTTGAAATGTTTTTTGTAACCAATAATAATAAAGGTTCAGGGTTGGGTCTTTATATTGTGAAGGAAGCCGTTGATATTCTCAACGGAAGTATAATTGTCAATTCAAAAAATGACATCGGAAGTAAATTTACAGTAACTATACCTAAACTATATGGAGACTAACTACACAATTTTATTGATAGAAGACAATGCAATTGATCAACTTGTTACAAAACAATTGCTAAAAAAAGTACTAGATGTACCTGAAATAAATGTTGCCAATAATGGCAAAGAAGGCATGTTATGGCTTTCGAATTATAGGTACGATTCAGATCATCCATTAATCATTCTTTTAGACATTCAAATGCCCGAAATGAATGGGCTGGAGTTTCTGAATGAATATGAAAAACTTTCCAAAGAATTAAAACAGGAAACTCAAATTTTCATGCTAACTTCTTCTTTAGATTCTGAAGAAATCAAACGAATTAATGGCAACAATCATGTTACCGGTTTTTTAAGCAAGCCCTTTCCTGCCAAAGAATTTGAAAAATTTTTGCATTAACTTTGGTAAACAAAAAATAACATCTCTCTTTATTTCTTAACACAATAATTGAAAAACCATTTGTAAATTTATACCCCTAAATTAATACTAAAGATAGCACAATGGCAACGACAGAAAAAATATCAATTACAGTAGCGACAACTGTAAATACTCCAGTGGAAAAAGCTTGGGAATTTTGGACCAAACCGGAACATATTACCCAATGGAACAATGCTTCGGAAGATTGGCATTCTCCAAAAGCAGAAAATGACTTGCGAAAAGATGGAAAATTTAATTTTAGAATGGAAGCCAAAGACGGTAGTATGGGTTTCGATTTCAATGGAATTTACACCAACATCATCACCAACAAAAGCATTGAATATGCTATTGAAGATGGACGAAAAGTAAGTATTGATTTTAATTCTAACGGACAAACTACCACAATCACCGAAACCTTCGAAGCGGAAGATGTTAATTCAATCGAATTACAAAAAAATGGTTGGCAAGCTATTCTAAATAATTTTAAAAAATACATTGAAGCAAATTAATTATAAAACACAACCAGTATGAGATCACAAATTTTTATCAATCTTCCGGTAAAAAATCTTACTAAGGCGAAAGACTTTTATACCCAAATCGGATTTACCAACAATCCTCAATTTTCAGACGAAACTGCCGCTTGTATGTTTTTCAGCGAAGAAATTTTCGTCATGTTATTGACACACGATCGTTTTAAAACTTTTATTAAAAAAGACATTCCAGATACATCCAAAACCACTGGAGTCATTCATTCTATTTCTGTTGAAAATGTGGTCAAAATGAATGAAATGGCAGACAAAGCGATAAGCGTTGGAGCTATAGAACCAACAGAACCCAAAGATTACGGTTTCATGCAACAAAGAAGCTTTGAAGATCTTGACGGACATTTTTGGGAAGTATTCTATATGGATATGAGCCAATTTCCAAAATCGTAAATTATGAAAAAAACAATCTATCCTTGTCTTTGGTTTGATGGCCATGCCAAAGAAGCCGCTGAATTTTACTGCTCCCTTTTTAACAATTCAAAAATCACAGCAGAAAACCCCATAGTAGTTACTTTTGAATTGGATGGGCAAAAATTCATGTGTCTTAATGGTGGACCACAATTTACCATGAATCCATCTATATCCTTTTTTGTAGTGTGTGAAACCGAAGCAGAAATTGATGCTATTTGGAACAAAATGCTTGAAGGTGGTTCGATATTAATGGCATTAGACAAATACGAATGGAGTGAAAAATACGGCTGGATACAAGATAAATTTGGTGTCAATTGGCAATTATCTTTTGGAAAATTAACGGATGTCGGACAGAAATATACACCTACATTAATGTTTACCCAAAACCAAAACGGCAAAGCAGAACAAGCCATAAATTTTTACACTTCAATATTTGACAATTCCAGCATCAAGGGCATTTTAAAGTTTGGAGAAAACGATCATAACACAGCCGGAACCATCAAACATGCGCAATTTACGCTCGACAAAAGTGTTTTTATGGCTATGGATGGCGGTAGCGCACACGCATTTACTTTCAATGAAGCAACTTCTTTAGTCATTGATTGTGAAAATCAAAAAGAAATCGATTACTATTGGGATAAACTTACTGAAGGTGGAGCAGAAAGCATGTGTGGCTGGCTCAAAGACAAATATGGCGTTTCATGGCAAGTGGTCCCTGAAATTTTAGAATCCTTGATGAGTGACCCCGAAAAAGGACCAAGAGTAGTTCAAGCTTTTATGAAAATGAAAAAATTTGATATTGAAACATTGATGAACGCATAACAATTTGGCAATTAGCGTTTTATTAATTTATTATGTATTATTGTAATCCCAAATAACAATTCATAATGAAAATAAAACTACGCAATATCCTACTTTGGTGTGTTTTGTTTACACTAAACATCTATGCACAAAATCCTCAAAAGAAAGTTCTTTTTGTAGGAAATAGTATGACCTATTTTAATGACATGCCTCTTTTATTTGGTGATATCGCCAATAGCAAAGGGAAAACTGTTGATGCACAATCTTACACGGTTGGAGGTAGTGGCTTTATAAATCATGTGGTAGATAATAATTTATATTCTGTTTTCAGAAATACAATTTGGGATGTGGTAGTACTTCAGCCAGGCACAGGAGAATCAGCTGGCACTACTTCATCAGTAAATGCAACCATACAAAGAGGGCAAATTTTAATGGATTCAATTAAAAAATACAGTCCATGCGCCAGAGTTATGCTGTATCAGATTCCCTATGGTGTGCCTTCAGCTGAAACCTATAATACCTATTTTACGGTACAAACACAAATCAGGGATTCTATAACCAAAATGGCCGACAGTCTTCATGTTCCTTTCGTTCCCACAGGCGAATGCGCCAGAATGCATTATACAGCACAACAGGATTTATTATTGCATGGTTCTTACAATGACATTCATCCTAATTTAAATGGCTCTTATCTCGTTGCATCAGCCATGTATGCGGCTATTTTTCAAGAACCGGTTTCAGGAACAACTTCTTATGGTGGTATTCCACAAGCAACGGCAGAATATTTTCATAATATTGTTGACCAAGTCGTGTTACCAAACAAAGCTCAATGGAGGATTAATACATATAATTTGCATGCCAATTTTAACGCAGTTGTAAATACAAATTCGATAACTTTTATCAATAATTCCACAAATTTCACTTCCGTGGAATGGGATTTTGGAGATGCCACGACTTCAACAGAAATAAACCCAACACATACTTTTAGCAGTGGAGGAATTAAAACAATCAAGTTGAAAGTTATTCAGAATAATTGCGAAGAAATTATAGAAAAACAAATTGATCTGGACGTTTTAGGAGTTTCCGATTTTCAAAAAACATCTTTTTTAATGTATCCAAATCCAGTTAATTCCGTTTTGTCGATTTCATGTCCTTCTGCATCAAGTGTGAGTATTGTAAATTCAATCGGTCAAAAAATTTATATAAATTCTGAAAAGAAAACGGCTTGGCAAATTAATGTTTCAACTTTTTCAGATGGCATTTATTTTATAATTTTCGACAATCAATCGGTACATAAATTCGTTAAGAACTAATCCTCAAAAAGACAGCTTTTGGTAGAATCTTATGGCATTTATAATTGATTTTCACAAATCAGGTTTTATTTTTACCTTAGCATAAACAACAAATAAGCAAGCTATTGAGAGTTAATACATCAGACTGGTGGGGGCCTCCAAAAAAATTCTCTGCAAAATCCGAAGAAAGAAAAATAAGTTGGTTAGAATTATTTTATGATTTGGTTTATGTGATTGCCATTTCAAAAATGACACACCATCTCGCGACTCATTTGAATGTTTCGGGGTTTCTTGATTATACTTATTTTTTTGCGATGATTTTCTGGGGTTGGCTTAATGGGAGTCAATACCACGATCTCCATGGTACGACAGGTCTTACAACCATATTGATGACGCTTTGGCAAATGCTCATTGTGGCTGGATTAGTAGTAACCATTGGCAGTTCCTCTCAAAATTTAGTATTCAACGCCAACATAGCCGTTATGGCTTTACAATTGTTTATTACCTATTTATGGTGGAGTGTGGGCATTTATGACAAAGAACATCGGCAATTAAACAAACCTTATACTTTTTTCTTTTTAGCTTCTTTCGCTTTAATGTTTCTGACCTTATTTTTAGAACAACCTTACTTAAGAATTGTTTTCTTTATCACTTTAATTCTCAATTTCATACCACCATTTATAATTTATAGAATACTCAAAGGAAGAAATGTCGATTTCAGCCTTTCCGCCAGTATGACCGAAAGACTAGGACTTTTTACCATTATCATTTTTGGAGAAGTCGTGCTAGGTGTTATCAATGGAGTGAGTGCTTTAAACCAAATTAGTGTTCAAATAGGCATCAATTTTGTGCTGGCAATTTTAATTGTTTTTGCATTATGGTGGCTGTTTTTCACATTAGTATCCGACAGACCTTGCAAAAAAGGCTTCCAAAAAAGCAGTCTCATGCAAATTTTTTATATTCCAACACTCATGGCACTTGGTATCATTAGTGTCGCTTTTACTGGTTTATTTGAAAATGATTTGCATCCCGAAAACAACCAAACCGATCTCATAAAAATAGGTTTTGGCACTGCAATATGTGTTTTCCTTTTGGGTGTTAACATCTTACTTTATTTTTTGGAATATACCCCTAAATTTGAGGCTTTCAAAAAGAGAATTCAACGAATACTTTCTGTAACAATAGTTGGCTTTGCAATACTTACATTAGCGAAGATTCACTTTAGTTTACTTTGTTATTTAGGAACCATACTTGGTGTATTATTAATTGCAATTATCGCCCTAAACCAAAGCTGGTATGCTAAACAAAATAAAACTAAGAGTATAGAATAAGTACATTCAGCACTTATTTTTAACCTTTCAAAACTCCTTTCCTGAAATCTTTTCGTTAAATTTACCAGAACCTTAAAACCCTTAAAAAAGGCTAATCATCATTCTATAAAAAATAAATAAACCCATGCCACATTTCGTAATTGACTGTTCGGAAAACATCATAAAACTAAAATCTCCAGAAGAAGTAATGCAACAAGTTCATGACGCTGCCGAATCAACCAGACTTTTTGATCAAGGTGATATTAAAGTGAGACTTAATCCATTTCAATATTACAATGTTGGAAATACTAAAGATGATTTTATACACATTTTTGGCAATTTAATGGAAGGTCGAAATACAACTCAAAAAAGCGAACTCTCAAAAGCAATTATAGGAAAATTAAAAATGATGTTCCCCGAAGTGCCTATACTATCTATAGACCTTCGAGATTTTGAAAAAGCAACGTATTGTAATAAAGCGATGGTTTAATTTCCCAATTACATCTTGAAATAAAATACACTACACTATGACTGTACAAGAAATCATGACCGAGTTAGAATCTTATGGTAATCCAGGTATTAAGAAGATTTTACTAAAACATGGCGTTAAAGAGCCCTTCTTTGGTGTGAAGGTTGAACACCTAAAAATTATTCAAAAGAAAATTAAAAAAGATTACGCTTTAGCACTTGAACTCTATGCTACCAAAAATGCCGATGCCATGTATCTCGCCGGATTAATTGCAGATGATGAAAAAATGACCAAAGAAGATCTTCAATCCTGGGTTAAAGGAGCTACATCGATCAACATTAGTGAATATACAGTGCCGTGGGTAGCCGCAGGGGGTCATTATGGACTGGAATTAGCCCTGGAATGGATAGATTCAAACGAAGATCATATTGCCGCCACAGGATGGTGTACTTTAAGCGGATTAGTAGCACTGAAACCTGACAATACATTGGATTTAAAATTATTTGAAAACCTACTCACAAGGGTGGAAAACAAAATTCATACTTCCAAAAATCGTGAATGTCATACTATGAATGGCTTTGTCATCGCACTAGGTACCTACGTGGAACCCTTAACCGAAAATGCAAAAGCTTCAGCGAACAAAATTGGTATTGTAACTGTCGATATGAATGGAACGGCCTGCAAAGTTCCAAATGCAATTGATTATATCAAAAAAGTAACCGATAAAGGTTTGATTGGAAAAAAGAGGAAAATGATAAAATGTTAATCAATTTATTACATCAAAATTACTAAATACAAAAAAGCTTCCAATACATGAAAACCAAAATCGCATCCTATATTTCTATTATTGGACATCCGCTTTTAACGATTCCTGTTTTCTCAATCATTATTTTCTTTACCTATGAAGAATTTCAAAAGGCTTTAATACATTCTGGATTAATTTTAGTGGGCTTCTTTTTGCCGCTTTCCATAAAAATGTATGTCAATTCTAAAAATGGCACCTACACTAATTTCGATGTTTCCAACCGAACACAAAGACAGTCCTGGTATATTTTCGCCATACTGTTATTGTTTGCGTTTACGGTTTTTTTGTTTGTAACGGACCAACCCCGAGTATTACGTTTGTCGGTGTTATTTTCGCTTTTGCTTTTATTGACTTCACAAATAATGAATTACTTTATCAAAAGCTCATTACATGTCTCTTTTAATATCTTTTTATCCTTTTTAATCTTACCCATCAATTTGTATATTGGGTTATTTTTTTTGGCCTTTACAATCGTCATTGCTTGGTCAAGATTGACTTTAAAAAGACATACACTTAAAGAAATTATAGCGGGAACAATAGTTGGCTTAACAATAGGACTATCAGCTTTTTACTACATCTAGTAAAAATATTTTTTAAATAAAATTAAAACGCTTCTCAATAGCAATTTTTGTTTGATTACCGAGTTTGATTATTGATGAAAAAGAATCACCCATGAAAGAAACCGAAATATTCGAAATACTAAAAAACCGAATCACAACCATTCAACAAAAAAAACAAAAAGTAGTTCGAGTAGGAATCAATGGTATTGAAGGCACTGGAAAAACAGTTTTTTGCGAGAAACTGACGCACTATTTAGTCGAAAATAACCTAGAAGCAATTCAAGTGTCTATTGATGGTTATCACAACACCAAAGAAATAAGATACAAACAAGGCCGAAATTCTGCCAAAGGCTATTACGAAGATGGTTATTGCGAAAAGGAATTTGTAGACAAAGTACTCCAATCTTCTCAAACCGAAAATCCAAGTTATGTCACTATGGTTCACGATTTGGAAACGGATGAAATTGCAAACTTAGAACCCACAACACTTTCCAACAAAGCAATAGTATTGACCGATGGCGCTTATTTATTCAAAGAAATTTATACGCCACATTGGGACTTGAAAATATATTTAAAAACCGATTTTGAGACCGCATCCAAAAGAGGTATCAATCGCGATTTAGTCCTATTAGGTGGTTTTGAAAATGCAAAAGAAAAGTATGAAAATCGATATCATTTGGCTTCAAAAATGTACATCGAAGAAAACAATCCAGAAAACAAAGCCGATTTCATCATCAATAATTCCGATTTTGAAGACCTAAAAATAGAATAAAATCCCCACTTTCATTTAATGACTTATGTCAAAGTTTAAGATTTATAATCATCACATCTTTGTATTATAAATTTTTAAATCATTAAAAATGAACAAAAAACATTTTAAGTACATCAACACCTTATTTGTAGTAATTCCCATGACCTTGATTATGGCTTTTGTGGGGCTAATGCGAAATTATGGCTTTGGAGAAGATTGGTTTTTCAAATTCCTAAAAGCCTGGAGCGTCATGTTGCCTGTTGCGTATGCTACTGCCTTTCTGATTATTCCGAGTGCGAGAAAATTTGCTGAAAAAATAACAATTAACTCATGATAGCAAATCCATTAAATCCCCTCGCCCAATTTGGTCATAACAGTAAAGAACGTGTAAAAAATGCCATTCGCCATCTTCAAAATGGAAAAGGCATTTTGCTGACCGATGATGAAAATAGAGAAAATGAAGGCGATTTGGTTTTCGCTGCTCAAAACATGACCGTTTACGACATGGCTTTGATGATTCGTGAATGCACAGGAATTGTTTGTCTTAGTTTAACTGATGAAAAAGCCGATGCCTTAAATTTACCTTATATGGTTAAAGAAAACACGAGTCGGTTCCAAACGCCTTTTACCGTTTCCATTGAAGCTAAAAATGGTGTAACCACTGGCGTTTCTGCAGCAGATAGAATCCAAACCATACGAACAGTCAGCAGAGAAAATGCAAAACCAGCCGATTTGGCAAAACCCGGACATATTTTCCCTTTGCGAGCGAAAAACAATGGTGTTTTAGAACGAAACGGACACACAGAAGGAAGCGTTGATTTAATGAAATTGGCCAATTTAAATCCTGAAGCTGTTTTATGTGAGCTCATGAATGCCAACGGAACCATGGCTAAACTTCCCGAAATAATCAATTTTGCAGAACAACACGGTTTGATAGTCTTATCAATTGAAGATATTATTTATTACCGTAAATTTGTTAAGGACTATAAATTAGTATATGATACAGGAACAACTTCGTAACTACATAAAAAAAAACATTGACGTTACAGATGAAGATGTAAACGTTATTCTCTCATACTTCAAACCTGCGGAACAGAAAAAAAACGATATTTTGCTGTCACAAGGGCAAGTTAGCCAACGGACATTCTTCGTTGGCAAAGGTTGTTTAAGGATATTTTTTGTCAACGAAGAAGGAAAAGATGCCACCCGATATATTGCTTTCGAAAATCAGTTTGCAACAGCTTTGGTCAGCTTTATAACCGGACAACCTTCAACAGAATTCATACAAGCCATCGAACCATCAGATCTTTTATACATTCATCACGATGACTTCAGATATTTAATGGAAATTATTCCGCCATGGAGACAATTTTACTGCAATTATTTGGAAAAAGCCTATGTGAATAATACTGCAAGATTAATGTCTTTTACCACACTCGATGCCTTGGAAAGATACAATCAACTATTGAAGATAAATCCAATCGTAGTACGTCGTTTACCCAATAAAATTATTGCTTCTTATATTAATGTTTCTCAAGAAACCTTAAGTCGGTTAAAATCGAAAGGCTAATTTTCCAATAAAATAAATTAAAACTGTGATTTTTTTAAAATTTGATACACTAATAAGATAGCTTTCTATAGAAGTGAATTAGTAAACAAATCAAAACTTTAAAAAAATGAAAAACAGTATTGAATATCTTATCCTATTCTTTTCCATCTCACTTTGTGCGCAGAACATTTCAGGAAAATGGATTGGCCCTATTGAAAGTGGGAAAAAAGAACCAGTCGTTTTTAATTTCACCTTTGAAAAAACAGCCGAAAATTACACCACAACAATTGATATCCCCGTTCTAAGAGTTTCTGGACTTAAACCAAAAACAACTACTTTTTCAAATGGAATAGTATTCGTAGATGGATCGAATTTAGGTTTTACATTTCAAGGAACATTCAAACCAAATACTCAACAAATAGATGGTATTTTTACCGAAGGTGTAAATGCTTTGCCCTTGACATTAAAAAGAAGTGACATCCAAACAACTGACACTTCCAAAAGACCTCAAGAGCCAGTAAAACCATACCCATACAAGGAAGAAGAAGTGACTTTCAAAAATAAAAACGCTAATTTATCTTTGGCAGGAACATTTACACTTCCAAACAAACCCGGCAAATTTCCAGTAGTGATATTAATTAGTGGTAGTGGTCCACAAGACAGAGATGAAACTTTTTATGAACATAAACCTTTTCTGGTATTGGCAGATTATTTAACGAGACAAGGAATCGCAGTATTACGTTACGACGACCGAGGCACAGGGAAATCGACTGGCGACCATAGTCTTGCTAACACAAAAGATTTGGCTTCAGACGTACAGAGTGCAATTGCTTATCTGACAACAAGAAACGATATTGATCAGACTAAAATTGGATTGATTGGTCATAGTGAAGGTGCTATTATCGCTCCAATGGTAGCCAATCTCGACAAAAACATTTCCTTTATTGTCATGCTTGGCGGCACTGGAATTTCTGGCAGTGAAGTTTCTCTTTATCTGGCAAAAAAAACAAGAGGGTTTCCAGTAGAGGATGAAATTGTATTTGAGCAAGCCATCAAAAAAGCGATTACAATAGCTGCATCCAATAAACCACTAGACGAAATAAAAAAAGAATTGCAAATACACTATAACGAAGCCATAGTGCCCATGCTAAAACCCATCATTAATTCGGATACTAAAATAGCTGCAATCATTACCAACTTAATTGAAATAAGAACATCTGCTTGGAACAGGTATTTTTACAATTATAATCCTGCAGATGAATTAGAAAGAGTAACTTGTCCGGTGCTTGTTCTAAATGGTAGTAAAGACAAGCAAGTTCAGCCAAAAATTAATCAGAATGCGATTCGAAATGCTTTGATTAAAGGAGATAACAAAGATTTTCTAGTACAGGAAATTCCCAATTTAAATCATCTCTTTCAAGAATGTAAAACTGGCGAAATGGACGAATACAGCGCTATTGAACAAACGATAGCACCAATTGTATTGCAACAAATATCCGACTGGATTTTAATGCGCAACAAATCACCATATAATCAATAAATCGGATTGAATTCCTATGGATAAAAAAGAAATATTTACAAAAGCAATAAAGGCAAACGAAGGTATAATTTACAAAATGGCTTCCATTTATACTGATGCTATTGATGATCGTAATGATTTGGTCCAAGAGATTATTTACAATCTCTGGAAATCATTTGATACGTTTAATCAGAAGTCAAGTTTAAGCACTTGGATGTACAGAGTGGCTATGAATGTTGCTATTTATCATTTAAAAACTTCCAAACGAAAAATACCAACTGTCCCTATTGAGGTCCAATATTTAGATGGCATCGATACTGAAAATAGCGATTTTGAAGAAAAACTACAACTATTCAAACAACATATCGACAACCTGAACTTGCTTGACAAAGGAATTGTAATGCTTTATTTGGAAAACAAAAGCTATCAGGAAATTGCAGAAATCGTTGGGATTTCAGAAAGTAATGTAGGTACAAAAATCGCACGCATCAAAGACAAGCTAAAAAAACAACTTACTAAAAAAATATAATTATGGAACTGGATAATTTAAAAAACTCTTGGGCAACAACAAACAACCAAGCAAAAATAGACACTACGGTGATCGATCAAATCACACAATCTAAATACAATTCGAAGGTAAACAAAATCGTGTATCCTGAAATTATTGGCGCACTTATCTGTCTCTTTAGCGCCATTTATATTGCATTTCAATTTGACAAATTGGATACTTCTTTAATGAAAGGAACTGGTATTTTGGCAATGACACTTTTAGTTATGTTACCGATAATCAGTTTAAAAAGTGTTTTGCAATTCAATCGAATGGGCGATGTAAACAAACCTTATGCAGAAACCCTGAAGGATTTTAGTCTTCAAAAAATCAGATTTTACAAATTGCAGAAAATCAATGTAATCTTATGTTATTTATTATTAGTCACCATTATTGTTTTGTTTTCAAAGCTTTTTGGAAAAAACGATATTACAGAAAGTAAATTATTTTGGATTTTCTCTTTTTCATTCGGATATCTTTTCTTGCTATTTTATTCCAAATGGGTAGCAAAATATTACAGCACATCATTGAAACAAACGGAAGATTTACTAAAAGAATTAGAGTCTTAAATTAAAAATTTGTTTCATATATTTGAATGAAAGCTTAAAAAACGATTCAAATTACAAATTATATGGATCAATCCTTTAGAAAAATATTGTGGCTGCAATTCGGAGCTACAATCGACATGCTCGAAAATGCAATACTCATTTGCCCGGAAGGCTTTTGGTCTTCTAGTAACAATTATTGGCATTCAGCCTCTCATACTATCTTTTATCTCGATTATTATTTATCGTATGAACCCGAAAAATTCATGCCTCCTGAACCATTTACTTTGTCCGAATTTGATCCAAATGGTGTAATGCCTGATAGAATTTACAGCAAAGCTGAGTTACTGGATTATCTCGAATTTGCACGCAAGAAATGCTTTGATTTAATTACTAATTTAACCGAAGAGAATGCTAATAAAAGATTTGCAAATGAATATCGAGATTACAGTATTTTTGAAATGCTTTTGTATAACATGCGTCATGTGCAACACCATGTAGGCCAGTTAAATCTTTTACTTCGCCAAAATATTAATGATGCACCCAAATGGGTTTCTCAAACACAAAAAAATTACTAAAACTAGGAACAGCTCTTCAAAAAAAACCAACCCGATTTTCACCAATCGGGTTTTCTTTTTTATATTAGTAGTGTTAACGACAATCTTAGCAATTTCAATGATAACTTAATATCTTAATTATGGAATTAGCATTACAAATTATATTAGGAATGGTCGCGCTGATTTGTCTATTGGGTGGACTCAATTTATTGAGAAAAGGAGCCAGTGCTTTCTTACCAGAAACGACTCCAACACCACCAATTTTAGACAATCTTTTTCGTTTTTTGAGTGGTATTTATTTCGGATTGGGAATTCTAATGGCTTGGGTTGTTTTGCATGTTCAGGAGGTTAATGATTTAATCTTTAGCATCGGTATTGTTGTCGTTTTTTCTGGTTTGGGAAGATTATACTCTAAGTCAAAAGTTGGTACAGCAGGAAAGTATTTCGATAATATTATGCTTTTTGAGATTGTGCTGGGGATTGCTATTATCCTACTTCACTATTTCAAATAAAATGGGGCTGTTCTTTCGTTAACATAAAAACAAATCGGGTTTTCTTTTTTATATTTGTAAAGTCCATTTGCAGAACGGACAAATAAGTTAATTTAGCTCAAACCAGAACACATGAAAGACCATTGGGTAAAGCATCCCATCATTTTAAAAGGCAATGAAATAGCACTGCTCCCTTTAGAAAAAGAAAATTTAGACGATTTATTTGTTGCTTCCTCCAATAAAGAAATTTGGGAATTAACTTCCGTTGATTATTCGATTAAAGAAATTTTTTATCCTAATTTCCACAAAGCCCTGACGGATCGAGATAACGGTATTGCTTATCCTTTTATAATCATGCATAATCAGTCAAATGCAATTATTGGCACGACAAGACTGCTGGAAATATGCCCCAATGATAAAAAGATAGAAATTGGTGTGACTTGGATTGGGAAAGAATTCTGGGGCACAACCGTAAACTTAGAATGTAAATTACTATTACTCGAATATTGTTTTGAAACCTTGAAAGCAAATAGAGTTCAATTTCGAGCAAAAGACAACAACCTGCGTTCGAGAAGAGCCATTGAAAAAATTGGAGGCGTATTAGAAGGCATTTTACGAAAAGACAAAATCGAAGCCAATGGAATCCCAAGAAATACAGCTTTTTATAGCATTTTAAATGACGAATGGAAAAACGTAAAAGAAAGTATACAAGAACAAATAGAGAAAAATGAATTCAAAAAAAGGCTTTAACTATTCGATATTGACATTTACTCTTTTTTTAATTGTAATTTTATTACATATTGTTGAAGAAGTGGCGAGCTGCAACTTTTCTTCTTACTATGGTTTTGTACTCCTCGGAATTATCATTTCTACCATTCTTGGTTGTGTGCATTCTTATAAAGGAAGAAAGGAAGTTTATTCAACTGAAAAAGCAATTGGATTGGTGTTAAATGGATTTTATACGCAATTTTTCACTTATCTAATTATGTCCGGTTTTTGGGAAGCCTACAAATTAGTGAAATAAAAATTATATGGTATATATTAACCGATAGCGCTAAACTGCAATCCTTGCCCACAACAAAGCCAACCAAAATTCAAAAAAACATGGAAGATTATTTACGCAAATTAATTACGATAGAATTTAAAGACAAAAAATCACTTTTTTCAGGGTTTCTTATAGATTACAATGAAGATTGGATCCTCTTAAGAAATAACCCAGTTGATTACATTCTTGATGGTTTTGTTATTTTAAAAAACACAAATATTGAATCCATCATTAGAGAAGAAAAAGAAGAATTTGCAGAAAGAGTGATTAAATTGAAAGGCTTAAAATGTAATTCTGAAGAAATCATTCCAATTCAAAGTTTATCTTCAATTCTAAATTGTTTAAATGACAAGTTTGAAATTTTCCAAATCGCAAAAAAATCAGATAAAGCAGTTTACTTAGGGAAACTTATCGAACTAAATGATACTGAACTAATCATTGATTTTTTAGAAACAAAAGGAAAATTTGGAGGGGAAATGTCTTTCAATCCAAGCAAAATAAGAGTAATTGAATTCGACACAGATTATATAAATTCACTAAAACTTATCGCTAAAGAAGAAAATAAATAAGCAATATAGTGTGGATTTGCATCTGAAGGATAGCGAACAGACGAAGTAATTGTGCCAAAGATATGTTAGCTGTCTTTTATAATCTAATTTCTAATTTTGTTACGTTTAATCTCTATCATTTCAGTATACTTGCCATCTATATAAGTTACATATCTTTTATTTATTACTGCCGTTTTTCCTGATTTTGGAATTTTTTCAGAATATTTAAAATATAAAGTGTCATTACTAATTCTAACAGTTCCAGGATAAACATCATCACTGAATAAACCACTTGATATAAATTCAAAAGTATTATCGTTATATATTTTAAGTGAAATCCAGCCCATAGGAGCTTCTCGATCAGCTAATAATATTGCATTTTCATCTGACCTTCCTTTGCAATTAATCATTAAAAAAACAATAAAAATCTGTATAATAATCCGAAATATTTTCATGTTTAGCTGATGTTTATTGTAACATTACTATTAAAATCTAATAGCTATTGAGAGGCTTAAAAATACCCGATATCGCTTGCGAAGCTACTATCAATGCAAATCGTTGTTAGCAGCAATTATTCTTTCTTCATCAATTTTTCCTTTTCAATACCAAATAATTCAGAGCACTTATCAGCATAGTCAAAATACACTTCTTCACTAAAATTTTCGAGAAACACTTTTGGCAAAGTCATTTTAGTTTTTATCGTTGGTATTTTAATTAACTTTTCTTTTTTCTCACTGTAATAATTCCAATCGCCAATGTATGAATTTGTCAATAAATTGACACTGGACTCGCCACTCCCATCATTTGTAGCGCCACCAAATTCATACCGGCCCATTCCTATGAGTTGTATTTTTTTTAATGTCTTGTTATATCTGAATTGATTACTGTATCCAGCTCTCATCCAATTATTATAAAAATAAAACCCATTTTTAGTCTCCTTTATTCCTGATGTTTCATTTAGAATTTCTACGGGCTTACTTGCTATTTTTACAAACCGCTGACTTGATAATCGACAAATAATAATTGATTTTTCCTGATCTAAGTAAACAGTGTCTTTAATTTGATCATTGTCCAAATCTTTAACAACTTTTTCTTGTCCAGCTGCACAAAAGTGAATTATAGTAAAAACGAATAGAAGTAAATTTTGCTTCATTATGTGATTTTGATTTTAGTTCAGTAACGTCCCTTGTATTCACGAGTTTCCGAGCTTTGGAACCGTTTATTTTCTATTAAATTACTGTTTTTGCTCAATGCCATATTGTATCGCCCTTTCTAGTACATCAATGTTTACATCTTTTAGTGTTCTGAACTTAATGCAATACCCACTCACACTCGCTTTGCCTAGTTCTTTTCCATAGGTCTCGGCTAAGTATTTCTTATCTTCAATTCCTAGGATATAGACAGAGATTCCAGTTGTATTGGCACTCATACCAATTTGGTAAAAATCTCTGGTTTTACCATCAGCATATTTTATAGTCTGAAATCCATATCCAATATTAGGATTAGAAACCGTTTTGTTTTCACTGTTTTTACCATCCAAAAACCATAATTTACAATCTGGCATTAATTGCAGTATGATTTTGTGTAACACTTGCATGTCGCTACGTTTTGGTTCAGGTTGACTGATAATGTATGTTTTGATTTGCTCTTGTGTGTCCATATAAAGTCGGTTGTGATTATTCTAATCGGTTTTAGCAGTCCTATTACCATCTATTTTCTATTCCGTCATAAATCCTAAAATGTCAAATTTCTTTTTTTTAGAATTATATCTCAATCTTATATCTACTTTTTGAACACCATTATTCAAGATTAAAACATTTTCAGCTTCAAAATTCCCAAAAGGATTATTTAAGTCTCCGTTGCTAATCTCGAAGTTAATACTCAGATTTTGTTTTTTTAATTCGATTATTTTTTTCTTTAAATTAACTCCGATATACACTGTATTTTCAGTTGAATTTGTTTTTGATAAATCTGTATTTAACAATTCATTACCGACAGACAAAATTCTCTCCTTGTTTGTGTCATTTGCGCAAGAAACACAGACAATAATAATGCTTAAAATAAAATACTTCCTAATAGCTTTTATCTTCTCAATAGACACAATACTTTTGTTTTCAATAGATTATAAACTTAAAACAGCTTTCTTTCTTGTTTTGAATAAGACATAAAACCTTTCTACTTCATCAGAAAACTAATTCTTTAAAAAGTCCACAAGTAGTGAAAATAATTTCTCCGGTTCTTCTTCCTGTGGATTATGACCGCTTTTTTCAAACATAACAAATTTAGCTTGCGGACAATACTCTTTATATTTTACCATCATCCAGGGTACAGCAACTCTGTCGTAACGTCCGCCATAAATCAGAATTGGCATTTTTAGAGCTGCCAATTTTTTACGAAAATCAAAATTACCTATATCATTCCCCACTATAAAATCACCATCCTTTCCTACCATTTGATAATATAATTTCGAATTGAATGAATTAGGGTAAGTCTTTTTATTAGGTTTTAAAAAATTATTCGGATTGTATGCATATAGAAATCCATAAGGAACCTTTCCGTAAATATTTTGGTGATCACTATCGCTACTAATTCCTCCCTGATCTCTATATTTCATTAACTCCGCCCATACTTCAGGATAGTTTTCTTTAATTTCACGATTAGAGTTGTCATCATTTTCTTGCCACATGACATAACTGTGAAATCCGTTTGCTATAATCAGATGACTAACATGCTCACTATATTTGACAGCATAACCCTGAACAACTAAACTGCCGTAGGAATGCCCTAACAAACTTATTTTATCAAGATGCATGGCCTTTCTCAATCCTTCAATATCTTCAATATCTCTTTCTAGTGAATACTCTTTCACACTTTTGGCAGTATCCGATTTTCCTCGTCCGAAGCCATCAAAGTAAATGAGTTGATTCTTTCCTTTAACACTCAAAGAATCTAAACTCCTTAAATACCGGTGCGAGCTTCCTGGCCCACCGGTAACTAAGATTAAAGGTGCTCCTGTCCCCACAGTTACTGTCCAAAGTTTAGCCCCATTTACACTATAATATTTTCCATCCGACCAACTATCAGGGAATTGCTGAGCAAACAAGGAATTGCAAAATAATGCCATTAAAAAAAGTACTGTCGCTTTCATTGTATTTTTGTTTTATAGGAAGATTTTTCCCAACGAATATAGGAATTAAAACGGTAATCCCACCCCTTGGGTTTTCAAATATAATTGCTTTTTAGAATTTTGTAATTCAACGATAAGGCCATAAAAAAACCCAACAAAATTAATTTTTGTCAGGTTATAATAAGATAGATAAAGAATGAAACTATTTAATAACAGTAATTTCTTTTAATATTTCCCTTTCAGAAGATTGAACCAAAGGTTTGAATTTTTCATACCATACTTTCCAGAGTTCTGCATTTAGCTCTTTAGCCAAATCTTTTTCGAAATCTGCCAAAGTAGAATAGGAAGATTCAAAAATAAGACGATAACCACCACCTGTAAAATCAGTCAGAATACGGGCTCCGGCATTGAATTTTAAAATTCCTGCACTTATGGCTTCGTCGGTCAGTGCTTTGGCTTCTTTATATTTGCCAAATTGAAGATGGAATATTTCACATACTATAAACATCAGTTTTTAAATTTAATTAACCTTAAATGAATATGCTCTTAGTAAAGTTAATGATAAAATAGGAGTTGTTGAAGTTTTTGAGGGTAAAATCAACTGCATCGATAACGCAAATTTATATCCAAACGAAGCAACTGACGAAGCTAAGCACTTGCTGTATGATGTAGTTTAAGCATACTTCATGTCAGCGAACCACCCGAAAAGGCTCCCAATTATTATTGAAATTAAAATCGTTGAAATGATACGATAATTCATTCTATTCGTTATTTTTTGGACTCAACCACTGCAAGATTATTAATAAGTTTCCATTCGTTGTCAATATCTAAAACTAAAGAGTTATAAGACACAAAGTAGTTTTCTGAACTTTCTAACCGCAGTTTAACCATGGCAATTGTTTCAATATTGTCAATACTTTCTATAGTCATTTTTCTTGGTAGTCCACCAAAAACACCTTCTTTGATGTTCGATATATATTTTTGTTTATCAATAATGGTAACGCCTGAAGTTCCCATAAAACCATTATTGGTTACCCGAAAGTCTTTATGCAAAACCATATCTAATATAACGATGTCGCTTTTGTCTCCACCTTTTACAAAATTTGTTATTGCTTGTGTGATTTTTTCTGTTGTCGTCATTGCTGTTTTTTTCGTTTTATTTTACAAATATAAAAAAGCACAGTGAGTACTGTGCTTTTAATTTTATTCTCTTTGAAGCAAGGATTATACCCGTGGCATATCCGTCCCGATAGCTATCTGGAGGAACAAAGCTAAGCTGCTGTTAGCTACCGTAATTTGTTTTCAGTTTTCTCATTAATTGTCTTACTCCATTAATGGTCTGTTCATTAAACGAGTTTGTAAATATTATATAGGCTATTTTCTTTTTTCGGTCAATCGCTACCAAAGTATAATATGTTCCTGCCGTTCCTGAATGAGTTGAAAAATCTTTTCCATTTTCATAACTATTATACCAACCAAGAGAATAGTTTTCTATTCCTTTATGAATGAATTGGTAAGTTTTGGATTTTAAAAAATTGTCTTTTCCATTAAGCCCATTCAAGTTTAATTGAATAAACTTTATATAGTCTGTAATCTTAATGTTTATATCTCCTGCTGGTTCTGTATAATCTAAATGATAGTCAGTATTTGATGGAACAGGGATAAGTTTATTGTTTTCTGTTGAGTGCCCCCAAGTATCTTTATTATTTTGGTTTTCAGGCCACGAAAATTTTATATTAAGTTTCAATTCCTTATTTAAAGTTTTTTCAACTAATTGTTCCCAACTTTTTTTAGATACTTTTTCCAACATTAATGCTGCTAATGTATAATCTGCATTTGAGTAGGTGAATTTACTTATAGTGTCTATTACAGTAGGTTCTAATGTAAGTATGAATTTTCCAAAATGCTTTCTTTTCTCTTGTTTTGTTCCTTTAAAATCTGGAATTGTTGGGTCATTTTCTCCTTGAAAAGGTTGAATTCTAGCTCTGTGTGAAAGTAGGTCTTGAAGTGTAATGTTATAATATTCAGATTTTGAATTGCTTTTCCATTCGGGATAAATGTCAAAGAATTTTGTAGTCCATTTCATTTTTCCTTTTTCAACATATTTGGCAATAACAAAAGCTGTCATTGCTTTTGTATTTGACCCAATGTGAAACCTGTCATTTAATGTTGCAGAATCATTTAAGTCAATTGAATGCTTCCCAAGTGCTTGTATTTCTAAAATTGAATTGTCGGCTACAACGGCATAACACAATTCGGGGATATTATTTGTTTTACGAATTGAATCAGCAAATTGAACATTGTTTTGTCCAAAACATATTATTGAAGTTGATGTGAAAAATAAAATTAAAAGTTGTCTTAATCCCATTGTTTATAATGTTTGATTATTAGGCAGCCAACGTTCAGCGGCTTTAAGCTGGTGGGTACGTGAGAGCAGCGTTTTTCTGCCAAAACGAAGATATGAAATTAACCATTGATCCACAATTGCCCCTCTTACCCAAAACTGCTGTTAAGGGTTCGTTGTTCTTTTTTCATCACTTATGTATTCCAAAATATCGCCTGGCTGGCAGTTTAATGCTTTACAAATTGAGTCTAAAGTGCTAAAACGAATTGCTTTCGCCTTTCCTGTCTTTAAGATGGAAAGATTAGATAATGTCAAATCAACTCTTTCTGAAAGTTCATTCAGAGAAATTTTTCGCTTCGCCATCATCACATCTAAGTTTACAATAATTGGCATAGCTTAAACTGTTAAATCGTTTTCGTTTTGAATATCTACCCCTTTTTTGAAAATAATCGCAATAATATAGATTACAGCCGCCATCAGAATAAATGCTTGACTGTCTGCCCAAAACTGGTTTAAGTTGTCAGTAACAAAACCACGGTGCAGTAAATTTTTAGCAAACTGTTGGGCTATGTAACTTAAAAGTCCAATTGAAAGAGTGTAGTAACTAATTTGTAAAATTTGTTTCGAGACAAAGTTGTTGAACGGTTTTGACAAATCAATTTTGCTTACTAGTATTACGACTACATAAAACAGAACAGCTTTCAAAATCGAGATGACCAATATAAGACTATACATACTGAAAAAAACCCATTTACTACGTTGATACATTTCACTTAAGTCCAACTTCTGATAAAGATTTTGGACAAATTCAGGTTTGTAGAGACTAAAAATAAAATTGACTATCAAGCCTCCAGCTTCAATGCACAAACCAACGAAGATGACCCAAGCAATAATACGCAAGCCTTTAAATACGAAGTTGTTTCTTTTCGACATAATTTTTAAAGTTTAAATTCTGCTCCAAATATAATTATAATTTATTGATAAACAATAAATATAAGTCTTTATTCAATAAATAACTTCTCTATAGAATTGTTAGCTATTGTTGTGTCGTCCGTTTATAATGACTACTAATATCCCACGGCTTTAAGCAGATAGGGCTTTTGAGCAGCGTTTTTCTCCCAAACGAATATTGGTAATTCCATTAAAACCTCTCCTGAGACTGCAAGCCGACCTGCTAGCTTTTAGGAGATGCGAAGCCAAGTTACTGTTAACAGCTGTCATTGCTTTTAATAATTTCCTATGTATGCAATTTTCCAAAACGGCATATACTCATGCCAATTAAATAAAAATGAGAAAAAGAAATGAATAAAAGGAGCAGAAAGAAAACTTAGAAATACATACAGTAGCGAACTCTTTAAATTCATTTTTAGAGCCATTGGTGGAAGAAAAACATTAATCAGCATGGGTATCGGATAATAAATCCACCATTTAAATCCCATAGTTGCGCCATATTTCCCAAACAACATTCCAAATACAACAACAATGATAGCAAGAATGTAAATCAAATATTGCTTTTTAATAAATTCATGTTTTTTAATTACAATTCGGATTACAACCAAGAATACAAGTAAAGAGAACACGATCATTATTAGAAATCGAGATTGAATTATACTGAATAATGGAATCATATTGCAATTTTAAATGTGGTTAATGTTAACGTTTCGAGGCTTCATGAAGTTGGAGACTTTGCAGCAGCCTTTCCTCCCAAACGAAGATATAAAAAGGTAATTCCGCTGAAACCCTTACGAGCGAAGCTAAATACCTGTGAACTGTTCGTGCGGATTTAACCATGATGCATTATTTATCTTTTAAAGCCTCGCATATTTTTTTCATTTGATGTAAATGCCTTTGCGTATGGTACAAAACAAAATGAATGATTTCCAATTTTGTAATAGGACCAAGAGGAAGACCTTCTACAAGATCATCTAAGTTTGTACTACCTGCACTCTCTCTAAACTCGTTAAAAGATTTAATTAATTCGTCGATGGCTGGTTGTTTTTCGTAAATCCGTTCTTCAGGCACAATAAACTCAGGCTGAGTTAATTTTTTTGAAAAGTCCAGAAATATCGTTTTTAATTGTTCAATTCTTTCTCCAGGATTCCGGTTTGCTGGTTTTGCATCCATATGCATGACCTTAGTCATTCCGTTATTGGATTTTGTAACGTGTCGAAGCAATTGAGGTGCTGTCCAACTCCCGTCATATGGAATGGTATTTACTTTGTCGTCATTAACTGCCGACATTAAATCTGTGATTTCAAGTATTGTCTCAGATATTTTGGACAATATTTCATTTGTATCTGAAGCTTTGTTCGTCATTTGTTTTGGTATTACGATTTTTTTAAAGTACTGCTAGCGTGTCCGCTAACGTTCTGGCGCTTGGCAAAGTTTCTAACTCGAGTAGTAAACAGCTGTTATGTTTTCGTTTTTTTCTATTTTATTATAAATCACTCCTTTACTATCTTTTTATAAACCGTGCCCTTGTCTGTAATTATTTGCATTACATAAATACCATTGGCAAGATTACCTATATATATTTCAGTTTTGTTGTTAATGCTATGTTCAAATTGGAATGCGCTGCCATTCAGATTAAAGAGAGTGATTTTGTCGGCTGTCAGGTTTTCTAACTCCAAATTAATTAGGGATGAGGCAGGGTTTGGATAAACCGATATTTGATTTTCTAATTGAAAACTATCAGTGGATAAAATAGTAGTAATTTTTCGGATGCGACTATTACCCGATTCCCCAACAAAAACAGTCCCATCAGTTGCTACAGACACGCCAATAGGATAATAAAATTTTGCGGTAGTTCCTATACCGTCAAGATAACCTTGTGTACTTCCTGCCAAGGTCGTTACCATACCAGCAGCCGTAATTTTTCGGATGCGATTATTAGCCGAATCAGCTACGAAAACATTTCCTGAAGCATCTACAGCCACGCTGAAAGGAGTATTAAATTTTGCTGCAGTTCCAATGCCGTCAGCAAAACCTGATGTACTATTTCCGGCTAGGGTTGTTACCAAGCCAGCGGCTGTAATTTTTCGGATGCGATTGTTTTGTTTTTCCGCCACAAAAACATTGCCTGCAGCATCTACAGCAATACCTGAAGGGCTCCAAAATTGAGCTAAAGTTCCTATGCCGTCAGCAAAACCAAAGGTACCGCTTCCAGCCAATGTGGTTACAACACCAGCAGCAGTAATTTTTCGGATGCGTTGATTACCTGTATCCCCCACAAAAATATTTCCTGCAGCATCTACAGCCACCCCTTCAGGATGGTCAAACTGTGCTGCATTTCTAGTACCGTCAAGATAACCTTGTGTACTTCCAGCCACAGTGGTTACCACACCTGCAGCGGTAATTTTTCTGATGCGATGATTATTGGAATCCGCAACAAAAACATTGCCTGCAACATCTACAGTCAAATTCATAGGATAGCTAAATAATGCCGCCGTCCCTGTGCCATCAGCAAAACCTTGAGTAGCTCCTGCTAAAGTGCTTACTAAGCCCGTAGTCGTAATTTTTCGGATGCGATGATTAATCCTATCCGCTACATAAAGAGTCCCATCAGTATCTACAGCCACGCCAGCTGAACCGTTAAATTTCGCTGCAGTTCCAATACCGTCTGCAAAGCCTGAAGTACTTCCTGCTAAAGTTGTTACGGTTTGAGCAGTTGTACTAAGAAAATAAAAGCAACTGTAAAGAATTAAGATTTTTTTTAGGTTATACTTTGAAATGGGTTTCATCAATTTAAGTTTTAATTCTTTGTTATTTTTCAGTTTTCGCTCGGGTAAAATGACGCACAACGTCTGATGCCTTCACGAGGTTTGGCCCCGGATTAAAGCAGTTTTTTCTCACAAACGAAGATATAAAATAAACCACTGCTAAGCACAGTATTTATATTAATCCATAAATGAACATTGAAATTAACACTAAAACTAAACAGGTTTTCAACTTCAAATCTTCAGTTTTTAGCCTATAGCCAAGATAAATAATTAATAAGCCAATAATTGTTTTAACAATAACTTTCCATATCGGAACATTATTTAAACCTGCAACAAAATTAGGTTCAATTACTCTTATTAAAATTAGTCCGATTAGAAAAATCCCAATGTAGATTGTCAAAATTCCGTAATCTTTTATTTGGTCAGATTTTGTTTGTTTTGAATATTTGATTGTAAATATAAAAAGTGTAATTCCTGTAATTAACTTTAAATACATAGTTGAATTTTGTAATAAATCCACTCTATTTATTCCATAAAAAATTGAGTCAACTAGAAATTGATTAAAAATTATTAAACTAGGAATTATCAATATGATAATTATAAAAAATCTGGAATATTTTTCCCCATTTCCGCGTCTTGCAATTAATAAAATGAACGCAAAAATTGAAGCAAGAGCAAAAACTATTCGAAGTAAATAACTACTAAAAAATTCAAATTCGCTGAATAAATTAAATAGTGTTTCGATTGAAAAAAACAGTGTAATTACAATTAAAATCCAATCGAAATATTTGTTTAAAAATATTTGTTTCATAATGTTGTGTCTAACGTCCCACGGCTTCTCAAGTTTGAGTTCCGAAAGCTATCGGGATAGGAACAGCTTTTTCTTCCAAAACGAAGATATAAATTAAAATGACAATTCCATTAAAGTTCAACAAACCATTAAAATCCTTTTCTCTCCCAATCTGTCACTAAAAAATATTTTCATTTCTTGACCAAAGTTGACAAAATTGGAAAATTAAATGATTAGTTTTGTTAAGCGCCAGTGAACAAAAACTGCGCAGCAGAATTTAATAATAAAAACAAAAACTCAATCATCAAAAAACACTATGAAAGCATTATTTTATTCCCTTACCCTGTTCTTATTATCTTTTTATGCCAAAGCACAGGAAAATAGTCCTTTTACTACTGGATTTGAAAAAAATATAACTTCAAAAATATTAGGAGAGGAACGCAAAGTATGGATACATATTCCTAACATCAATGGAGGGAATAAAATTAAAGACAAAGGGCATTATCCTGTAATTTATTTGTTGGACGGAAGTGAAAACTTTAACACCGTTGTGGCTATTACTGAACATATGGCCGAATCAAATCTTTGTCCTCCTATGATTGTGGTTGGAATATTACACCGTAACAGAGTAGTTGACTTAACAGTAGGCACAGATAAAGATTTGTCTGATGTTGTAGGTGGAGGCGAAAAATTTATGGGGTATGTCGAGAAGGAACTAATTCCTTATATCGACGCCAATTACCCAACAACATCTTATAAAACGCTTATCGGCCATTCCCTTGGTGGTCTAACTGTCATGAACACATTTCTCCATAAGCCTGATTTATTTAATTCTTATGTTTCTCTTGATGGTTCTTTGTGGTGGGACAATCAGAAATTTGTAAAAGAAGAAAAAACGATTTTACCAACTCAGAATTACAAAGGGAAAACTTTGTTTATTGCACTAGCCAACCGTTTGGAAAGAGGTGTAGATACACTGACTGTTCAGAAAGATACAAGCGGCACAACTGCACTTATTCGCAGTAACCTGGAATTTATAAAGGACCTTTCTAAAAACAAAAAGAACCAATTGCGTTTCAATTATAAATTTTATGAGAATGACAATCATCCTTCAGTTCGATTGATTGGAGAATACGATGCGCTTCGATTTATTTTTGATTTCTATAAGCTTAAAATTTACGACAGCGAATTAAAAAATCCCAATTTCAAATTAGATGATTTGTTGGTGACACATTATAAAAATGTTTCTGAACAAATGGGATACACAATTAAACCTGACGAAGGACTAATTAATACTCTTGGTTATCAAATGTTGGGTAATAACCAATTTTCTAAGTCAGAAAATCTATTTAAACTCAATATTACAAACAATCCTCAAAGTGCCAATTGTTACGATTCACTTGGTGATTTGTATCTTGCAAAAAGCGATAAAACAAAAGCGATCGAGAATTTCAAAAAAGCACTAACACTTCAGGACATTCCGGAAACCAAAGAGAAGCTTGAAAAATTATTGAGTGAAAACAAAAAGTAGCGATAACTTTTTAAATAATTATTCATAACCTAATACTAAGATGTCAATCTGGTATTAGGTTATTTTTGTTGACTTAATATTTTGATAAAATTGCTTAATAAGGAGCAATTTCCTGCTTCCCGATAGCTATCAGGAAGACAAAGTAAGTGGCTGTTAAAAACCGTTTTATTTTATTTCACTATTTCTAAAAACCACAAACATATTGCTATAACTACTATTTATTATAATTCCATCCACTTCGGTAGTACTTCTTAATTATCTCCATTTTCTATAATATTTT